>JAOUJV010000140.1 GCA_029882995.1 Gammaproteobacteria bacterium
AACTCCATGGTGGACAGCTGTAGCAGACGAATGGCCTGCTGCAGTTGCGGGGTCATGGTGAGTTGTTGACCTAAACGAAGCTGGAGGGATTGCTTCATACTTCTACCACTATCTCATTATTAGGAATATTCTGATTGGCTTTAGGGGATTGTAGCGCAAAAATCGTGCCATTGTAGAGAGTTGTATAACTTTTTGATATTAAAGCTTAAAATCATGACCGAGGTAAACGTCACGCACTTGTGTATTTGCCAGAATTTCATCTGATGTACCCTTGGCGATCACCTTGCCCTCATTGATGATATAGGCGTGTTCACATATTCCAAGAGTCTCTCTGACATTGTGATCAGTGATCAGGATCCCGATACCCCGTTCCTGCAGGTGACGAATAATCCGTTGAATATCGATCACTGAAATGGGATCGACGCCGGCAAAAGGTTCATCCAGCAATATAAATTTAGGTTCGGTAGCCAGCGCACGTGCGATCTCAACCCGGCGGCGTTCACCGCCTGACAGACTGATCCCCTTATTATCACGTAAGTGGGCTATATGCAGTTCCTGTAACAGATCTTCAAGAATAAGATCGTGCTGTTCCGGCCCGATGTCCTGACGTGTCTGCAAAATGGCAAGAATGTTTTCTGCTACTGTGAGTTTGCGGAATACGGATGCTTCCTGTGGCAGATAACCGATACCCATATTGGCGCGTTCATGCATGGGTTTGTCGGTGATATCATGATTATCAATATAAATCATGCCATCATCACAATTGACAAGACCAACGATCATATAGAAACAGGTTGTTTTGCCAGCACCGTTGGGGCCCAGTAAACCAACAATTTCACCGCTTTTGATTTCCAGTGAAATATTGTTAACGACCTTTCTGGATTTATAACTTTTAGCCAGTCGTGATGCCTGTAAAACACTCATAATTGTTAAGCCTTAATGATAGAGACAGAGTCTGCAAGGTATTGAGGGTCTCATCTTTAATTAGTCGGTTGAATTGTGACACGTACACGTTCCTTACTGTCTCCCGGTTTTCCGGTTGCACGTACAACGTGTTGCCGAGTGTCATAATTAATATGATCACCAGTAAAGACATCTTTATATTGCCAGAGAACCGCTTTCTCATACAGATGTAACTTGTCGATGGATGAAAAATATTCCAGCCTTTTCCCCTCACCACGTATGTCTTCGGTTTCATTATCGGGGCGTTGCCTGAATTTTGCCGGGTTACCAGTGGCAATTATTTTTTCAATTCCGTTCTTGTTCCTGTAAACAGTGGCAACATCGCTGTCAATCCGGATACTGCCCTGTGTGATAATGACACGACCCTTGTAAATACTGGTACCTTTTTGTTTGTTAACATCCACCCAGTCAGCCTCGATATTAACTGGCTGTTGTTTGTCTGTAGATAATGCCATAACAGTGAATGGCAGTGATAACAGGAGCAGGATAATCGCTTTTCTAATTGGCTGATTCATAGCTTCCCCGTGTACGTGATAAAAACTGTATGCGGCCTTCACCGAGCCATGCGCGCATACCTGTTGCTTCTGTTATGCTGTTGCCGTTTTTTATTTTTACATGTTTATCGGTTTCTGCATATTCATCGTCGGGATGAAAACGTAATTCCTCTGTCCAGAGATTGACCGGCTCATTTGTCTTCGAACCCTTGCGTCGAATATGTACTTTACCGAGCAACAACACCAGTTTGCCATCAGATGAAACCCAGCCCCGATTTGAGTCTATGTGCCATGCGGGCTCCTTGATGCGGTAAATTTCCATATGGGGTTTCAACAATTCAGTTGTATCATCATCGGGATAATGGTTCATGCGTTCAGCGACAAGCAGGTGTTTGGGTTTGCCATTTTCACCCATGGTAGTCACGGTAAAGTCAATGACGTAATAATCGGGATCGTGGCGTAGTTTTTTTTCTTCCTTTTCCTTGTCAGGTGTGACTGAATCCAGAAACAGGCCACTCAAACCTGAAACGATAATAATAAGTAGAATGGCCAGTATGCGTCTTGCAGTGACGGTCATTGAAGATATTTTCTTAGTTGTTTATCCAGTGTGTTTTGTGCCTGCATGATGAGTTCGCAGACATCTCGGGCAGCACCGCGGCCACCACCAGCAGGAGTTGTCCAGTGTGCATGTTGTTTAACAAGGGCATGGGCATCCTGTACGGCAATGGCCAGACCCACCTTGAGCATGACAGGTAAATCGACCACATCATCACCGACATAGGCAACCTGTTCCTGTGTCACCCCCAGTTTTTCAATCAGCTCCTCGAAGGCGGGTAGTTTTTCCAGTTTTCCCTGATAAACATGTTCTATCCCGAGATTTTGCATACGATGCTTTACAACGTCGGATTGGCGACCGGTGATGATACCGATTTCAACACCGGTTTCTCTCAGCATTTTCATCCCATGACCATCACGTGAATTGAACGCTTTGTATTCCTGACCGTCATCACCAAAAAACAGACTGCCATCAGTAAGTACACCGTCAACATCAAAGACAACCAGTTTGATCTGTTTTGCTTTTTCCAGAATATCCTGCATATGTCTAGACCACACCTGCTTTTAAAAGATCATGCATGTTAAATGCACCCACGAGTTTGTTATTATCATCTGTTACAAGGAAGCCGTTTATTTTGTTTGTTTCCATTTCTTTCAGGGCTTCTGCTGCCAGCACGTGTGGTTTTATGGTTTTGCACGGACTGGTCATGACTTCTGCTATAGACGCTTTATGTAAATCGATTTTTTGATCAAATACGCGCCTGAGATCACCGTCAGTAAAAACACCAATCACCTGATCTTTTTTATCAACAATAGCAGTCATGCCGAGTCCTTTTTGTGACATTTCCATCAAGGCATTTTTTAGAGAGGCATCTTCCATTACCTTGGGAATAGTGTTGCCAGTATGCATAACATCTTCAATAAGTAACAGCAGGCGACGACCGAGACTGCCGCCGGGGTGAGACATGGCAAAATCATCTTCTGTAAATCCACGTGCATCAAGCAGGGAGACAGCAAGCGCATCACCCATTGCCAGTGCCGCTGTTGTACTGGATGTTGGTGCCAGATTAAGCGGGCATGCCTCTTTCTCGACACCAACATTGATATGAACAGTGGATGCCTTGGCCAGAGTGGAACCAGGATTACCGGTCATACCAATCAAGGGGACAGCCTGTCTTTTTATCAATGGCAGGATAGTCAGTATTTCGCTGGTCTCACCTGAATTCGAAATTGCAATCACGACATCCTTGGTTGTAATCATACCCAGATCACCATGACTGGCTTCACCTGGGTGAACAAAGAAGGCGGGACTGCCTGTGCTCGCGAGGGTGGCAGCAATTTTTCCACCAATGTGCCCGGATTTGCCCATACCAACAACGACAATGCGCCCCTCACAGCCGAGCATGAGTTGGCATGCCTTGGCAAAAGTGGCATCAATGCGATTTTTCAGATTACTGACGGCATTGGCTTCTATCTCAATAACAGAGCGGCCAAGGGAAATGAGGGTTGATTCATTCATATGGGTAAGCAGTATAACATTATGAGAGCCTCTGACTAATTATGTTCCTATGCTTCGGGATAACCCAGTTCGCCCAGTTTTTGGGCAATTTTCTCATGAGACAGGTTTTCACCTTCCACCTGAACCAGCCCGGTTTCAATCGTCACAGTCACATTCTGGATGCCGGATACAGCTGTCAGCCCCTCTTTGATGTTGTTGACACAGCCGCCGCATTTCACATTTTGCACAGTAAATATTTCAGTTTCCATTTCCTTCCTCTAGATTGAAGTTTGATATAAATAGAAAAGATAACCTACCCAGATACACAGCAGCAAACCCCCTTTCCAGCGGTTAATATGACCATTGCGGCGGAAGCCAGCCATGGCAAATAGCACC
>JAOUJV010000141.1 GCA_029882995.1 Gammaproteobacteria bacterium
AATAACCCGTATCCAGAGAATCCGCATCGGTTGCTGTAATAAATATCTGTGATTTTGTCTTGCATAATAGCTGCAACACCTGGTTACGATGGTTTTCATCCAGCTCAGACTGTAAATCATCTATCAAAACCAAACAGCCTTGGTTGCTGTTATCAAATAATGAGGCCTGAGCTAACTTGAGCGCATAGACAACCAGCTTTTGTTGCCCGCGGGAGAGCCGTTGATCAACAGTAACCCCTTGATATTGAAGAACTAAATCAGCTCTATGGGGCCCACGAGCGGTATATCCTGTCTGCCGGTCTTTTTCTAGAGACATTTTTAGCTGTTCTTTCAACGAGTTATCTTTACCCCAACCCCTCCTATAAGATAATTTAAGCCCATCCAGACTTGTCAGTTGAGCTATATTTTCGAAGAATCGCGGCTTCAGCTCTGCTAAATACTCTCTGCGGTAGTTATCTATTCGTTCTGCAGTCTCACAGAATTCTGAATCCCATGAAGAAACAACCCTTGGGTTCGTCCTTAAGGCACTGTTTCTCTGTCTTAATGCTCTTCGGTATCTTTTCCATATCTCAATGTAATCATGTTCCACGTGGAACACACCCCAATCCAGGAATTTTCTACGCATATTTGGGCCAGAATCCAGCAATGAATGGCTCTCTGGGCCCATTATTTGTATTGGAAGCACTTTGGCTATCTCTGAAACCTTCTTAATTCGTTCCCCTTTTAACCTTAGTTCTGTGTTTTTTAATGACTTTTCGAAACCAATAGCTGTTATTTGTTCGTTTGTGACAGATTTGAGTTTCCCGTGGAGGGTGGTTTTTTGTTTTTCTGCCTGAATATAACTGCCTGCTTTATGGCTGCGAAAGGATCTTGCCAAACCGAGCAAATAGATTCCCTCAAGTAAGCTGGTCTTACCACTGGCATTTTTGCCGTATATGAGATTCAGGCCAGAGGAAGGCTCGATTTTGGTGTGATTTATGTTCCGGAGATGATGGATTTCCAGAAAGGAAAGGCTCATTTCTTCAGGTTCTACAAACGCATTGGCATTACAACATATTTACAGTCTTCATTTCCCGGTTCCTGTATTAAACAACTGCTACTGGAGTCCAGAAGTACTATTTGAACCTTGTCTGTCGGGATAACATTCAACACATCAATGAAATAAGTAACATTAAAACCTATTTCCAGATCCCCACCTGTGTAATCAACAGACAGTTCTTCTTCAGCCTCTTCCTGATCAGGATTATGTGCTTGCACCTGAAGTAAGCCATCACTAACCGTAAACCTTACACCTCTGTATTTCTCGTTTGACAGAATTGACACTCGCGTGAGCGACTGTTTTAACAGTTCCTTATCAGCAATAACGATTTTATTTCCACCCTGTGGAACAACTCTTTGATAATCCGGGAAACGCCCATCTATCAATTTTGATGTGAATGTGGTTTCACCAAAAACCGTGTGAATATGATTCGTACCTACATCAACCCTTATTTCGTCATCCGTTGTATCCAGTAATCTTCCCAGTTCGATGATTGCTTTTCTTGGAACAATAACTTGTTTAATTTCCGGTGTTCTTATTTCCACATCACCATCACACATTGCAAGCCTGTGCCCATCTGTTGCAACACAACGTAAACCTTTTTGTGAGAGCTCAAGCATCAGACCATTCAAATAATAACGAACATCCTGTTGTGCCATGGCAAATTGTGTTTTTTCAATAAGGCGTCTAAACGTATTTTGAGCTATAGAAAAACTGATTCCCTGTTCAACTGCATCGACTGATGGAAATTCACTAGGATCCAGAGTTGTTAAGGAAAACCTGCTTTTTCCAGACTTTATTGTTACTTTTGATGCTTCTTTGGAAACATCAATTAATGCTCCCTCTGGTAAAGTTCTGCATATATCAAGAAATTTTCTTGCAGAAAAACTTGTTTCACCTGGATCGGTGCCTTTCACAGAAATGGACGTATGCATTTCAACTTCAAGATCTGTTGATGTTAAGAAAAGTTTATCTTTTTCAACCTTTACTAACAGGTTTGAAAGTATTGGTAAGGTTTGTCTTTTCTCAACAACACCACAAAGTGACTGGAGTGGTTTTAAAAGTAGATCCCTTTCGATAGAAAATTTCATAGTAGTATTATTTAAATAATATATTTATATATTTGTTGTTATGTTTATTAGGCCTGTTATTAACTGAATAACATTTTTTTCTTCAATAAATATAAGAACCTGTAAATATTATTTCTGTTCGTATTTACACCCAAAACCTGTGATCTTCCGTTGGATGAAATGTGGATAACACGAACATCATATTCTATCCACAGTATTTTCACATTATGTTGATAGTATTCTCAACAGGTTTTTATAATCTTCTTCCACGCGGGAATCCTCGGTACGTAAATTATTGATACGCTTACATGCATGAAGAACCGTGGTGTGATCGCGGCCGCCAAATGCATTGCCAATTTCAGGCAAACTATGACTGGTTAACTCTTTGGATAAAGCCATTGCAACCTGACGAGGTCTCGCAACAGAACGACTACGGCTACTGGCGTGCAAATCGGAAATTCGAATTTTGAAATACTCAGCAACTGTCTTCTGAATATTTTCAATCGTGACCAGTTTATCTTGTAGTGCCAGTAAGTCACTCAGAGATTTCTTGGCAAAATCAATGGTAATCACCCGTTCACCAGTAAAATTGGCGTTAGCAACAATCCTTCTGAGAGCGCCTTCCAGTTCGCGAACATTTGAACGAATGCGCTGGGCAATAAAGAAAGCGACATTAGAGTCCAGTTCGATACTGAGCTGACTACATTTCTGCATCAGGATAGCAACGCGCGTCTCAAGCTCGGGCGGCTCTATTGCGACCGTTAACCCCCAACCAAGTCGGGATTTCAGTCGTTCTTCAAGCCCGGTAACCTCCTTGGGATAACGGTCTGAGGTCAAAATAATCTGCTTCTGCCCTTCAAGTAAGGTATTGAAAGTATGGAAGAATTCTTCTTGAGATCGCTCTTTGTTGGCAAAAAACTGAATATCATCAATTAGCAGCGCATCAACGGTACGGTAATAACGTTTGAAATTATCAATTGCGTTGTGCTGTAGGGCTTTCACCATATCAGCGACAAACCGCTCGGAATGTAGATAGACAATGTGTGCATCTGGCTTATTGGCAAGCATTGCATTACCAACCGCCTGCATCAGGTGGGTTTTACCCAGTCCTACGCCGCCATATATAAACAGAGGGTTATAGGTTTCTCCCGGGTTTTCAGCGACTTGCTGTGCTGCCGCCTTGGCTAACTGATTGGATTTGCCTTCTACAAACTCTTGAAATATAAAGGATTTATTTAAGTTGCTTTCTGGCCGAGGTGAGTTTTTTGGTCTTGCCTGTGCAGAAGAAAATGACTTGTTAAGTGCGATTTCCGGTTCAATCTTGCGCTGGAATGCCGGTTCTTTATTGGCGACTTCTAAAGTAATGCTGACAGGGTCATCATCCTTGAGAACATGGGCTATTTCCTGAATACGCCCAAGAAAGCGGTCATTTACCCAGTCATGAATAAACCGGTTTGGTGCTTGTAAGCGCAGGGTTGGGCCATCCTCGACGGCTTTTAAAGGTCTTAGCCAGGTATTGTATTGCTGGGAAGAAACCTCCCCTTCTAACCGATCCAGACACATCTGCCAGAGTGATAACAAACCGGTAGCCCCTCTCGTTTTCTTATTATTTTGCCAGAAATTCATGCTGCACTAGCTGTGCAGGGAGAACAGTCTATACCTCTTTCACGAGGTGATCCAGAGGGATTTTGTTGACATTAAGTGCCTGTTTAAAGTATATTTTCGCGTTCGTGGCCGCCCATGTATTTGGGTATCAATGCTTTA
>JAOUJV010000005.1 GCA_029882995.1 Gammaproteobacteria bacterium
TCAGTCTGTTGAGAGCGGCTGTCGCCCTTCCGGCATCACCGGTTTTTTGTAATGGTGTGGCACGACGCACCAGCGGATCAGATGAATAAGCCGATACATCGGAAATACGTATCAGCGCACTGTTTTCTGAAACCTGTTCAGTAACAAATTTATCCATTGCATTGGCCGGTGTTACATCGCCAATTTCATTACGCGCCTGTTCAAGTACTTCTTCAGAAGACACATACTCAAAACCATCCACTTCAAGCAGGTTGCCTAACACGCGCAATACTTTCCAGCCCGGTCTTGCTTCTGCATAAGGTTCAACACTGCCAGCAAAACTCTGCCATTGTCCTTCCGCATTCACAAACGTGCCTGAAGTCTCACCGAATGTACCAATCGGTAACAGCACATGTGCATACTCACGCATGGTGTCAGTAATATAAGGTGTCATTGAAACAACAAAATCAGCTCGCTCCAATGCACGTAACGCCAAATCAGAATCCGCGCAATCCAGTTCCGGTTCCAGACCCATTAATACATAGGCATGACGCGGATCGACAAACATATTGTGTATGTTCATCCCGCTGGAACCATTGGTTTTTGCACCCACACTGCGGTGTGGTGTGATACCGGCAAGACAGGCACCGGCGCTATTCGCACCTTCTGTCAGATAACCCAGTTTGGCATTTGCCAAACGTGCCGCTTCGGTTGCCAGTGCACGCAGGGTGGCAAACTGAGGATGCATCATTGCCTGCAAGCCCAGAATAACCGTTGCATTTTCGGCGCTGACAAGATGTTCGGCGATAGCACGATGTGTGTCTGTGACTTCAACACCGGCTGTTAATTGTTTGATACTGCTGTCCGGATAGTTTCCGGTTTTTTCGGTCAGTGCTTCAATCACGGTTGCCAACGCAATGATCATGCCGGAAGGACTGGCAATAATTGTTTGTTCCACATCAAAATGCATGGCGTAGTCAGCCTGATTGATCAGCATTACCTTGCCGCCGTTCATGGAGGCCTTGCGTAAACGATGTGCGGCAATCGGTTGTTCCTTACGTACATTGGAACCGATCAATAACGCGGCATTGGTTGTTTCCAGTGAATCAATGGATTGCCCTAACCATGGGAAAGCCGGTGCATTGTCCTGATCAGAAAAATCAATCTGACGCAGACGATGATCAATATTGTGGCAATCAACCGCACGTGCCAGTTTTTGTAACAGGTAAAGTTCTTCCAGCGTGCTTGAAGGTGATGCCAGCACACCCAGATTTTCACCGCCACGTTTAACAGCATTCTGGATACCACTTGCCGCCGCTTCCAGCGCTGTGTTCCAGTCAGTTTCATGCAGTACACCGTCTTTGCGGATCATGGGGGTCTTTAACCGGTCTTCACTGTAAATACCGGTGTAACTGAATCGGTCACGATCCGAAATCCAGACTTCATTAATCGCTTCATTTTCTCTTGGCACAACACGCATGACCTTCGCGTCGCGTGTATGTACATGCAGATGTACGTTGGAACCAATACAGTCATGCGGTGCAACGCTATTGGTTTGCATCATTTCCCATGAACGCGCACCGAAGCGGAATGGTTTGGATGTCAGTGCGCCCACCGGACACAGGTCAATCACATTACCTGACATTTCCGAATCGACACTCTTTTCAATATAAGTACCAATCACTGTGTGTTCACCGCGACCGGTGGCACCCATTTCACGAATACCGGCAATCTCCTGACCAAAACGAACACAGCGTGTGCAATGAATACAACGTGTCATTTCCGTTGCAATCAACGGACCTAAATCCTTGTCCTGAACAACGCGCTTGGTTTCACGGTAATTTGATTCGCTGTTGCCGTAACCCATCGCGATATCCTGCAATTCACATTCACCGCCCTGATCACAAATCGGGCAATCCAGCGGATGGTTAATTAACAGGAACTCCATGACATTCTTTTGTGCTGCGATGGCCTTGGGCGAACGCGTAAACACTTTCATGCCGTCCGTCACCGGTGTGGCACAGGCAGGCAATGGTTTCGGTGCCTTTTCTACTTCAACCAGACACATGCGGCAGTTGGCCGCGATAGATAATTTATTGTGGTAACAGAAACGCGGAATGGTAATCCCAGCCTGATCAGCGGCCTCGATAACCATACGGCCCGCTTCGACTTCAATACTTTTTCCGTTTATCTCAATTGTTGCCATTTCAGGTATTACCTACCATGCATTTCTTGTGTTCAATGTGATATTCAAATTCGTGACGATAATGTTTCAGGAATGCCTGCACCGGCATCGCTGCGGCATCTCCCAATGCACAAATCGTGTGGCCGCCAATTTGCCCTGCCACCTTGTCCAGTAGATCCAGATCTTCAGGACGACCTTCACCGTGTTCAATGCGATGCACCACCTTGGCCAGCCAGCCAGTGCCTTCACGACAAGGCGTACATTGTCCGCAGGACTCTTCATAATAAAAGTGTGACAAACGTGCGAGCGCCTTCACCATACAAACGGTTTCATCCATCACAATCACCGAACCGGCACCCAGCATCGAACCCGCCTTGGCAATGGAGTCATAATCCATATCCACTTCCATCATTTGATCACCGGGAATGACTGGCACTGATGAACCACCGGGGATCACGGCTTTCAGTTGATGTCCGTCACGTACACCACCTGCCATTTCAAGCAGTTTTGCAAATGGTGTACCGAGTGACACTTCAAAGTTGCCCGGATTGTTTACATGTCCGGACACAGAAAATATTTTGGTGCCACCATTGTTCGGTCTGCCCAGATCCTGAAACCACTGACCGCCATTACGTAAAATGGCCGGCACGGATGCCAGACTTTCTGTGTTATTGATCGTGGTAGGACGACCATACAAACCATAACCGGCCGGGAACGGCGGCTTGAAACGCGGCTGTCCTTTTTTACCTTCAATAGATTCAAGCAATGCGGTTTCTTCACCGCAGATATAGGCGCCTGCACCCAGATGTGTGAACACATCAAAATCAATACCGGAACCCATGATGTTCTTGCCTAACAAACCGGCATTGCGCGCTTCTTCAATAGCCGCTTCAAAACGTTCGTAAGGTTCCCAGAATTCACCGCGAATATAGTTGTAGCCTGCTGTTGCACCAATGGTGTAACCGGCAATCGCCATACCTTCAATTAATGCATGCGGGTTGTAACGCAGAATATCGCGATCCTTGCAGGTGCCGGGCTCGCCTTCATCCGAATTACACACAATGTATTTTTGACCCGGCGCGGTACGCGGCATGAAACTCCACTTGAGTCCTGTCGGGAAACCGGCACCACCACGTCCACGCAAACCGGAAGCCTTCATCTCTGCGATAATATCTTCAGCTGATGTCTTCTCGATAATAATTTTACGCCACGCCTCATAGCCTCCCGCGCTCTGGTAAGTATCCAGCAGCCAGGGCTTGTCGAGATGCAGTGTGCTAAAACAGTTTTCGTTTGCCATGGTTATAATTCGTTTTATTTAATCCAGACTGTCGAGTAATTCATCAATCTTTTCCGGTGTCATTTTGGCGTGATAATCCTTGCCCACCTGCAGTACCGGCGCATCAACACAGGCACCGAGACATTCCACTTCTTTCAATGTGAACTTGCCGTCTTTTGTGGTTTCACCCAGTTTGATACCCAGCTTGTTTTCCAGATGTCCGACGACCTTTTCACTGTCACACAACATGCATGAAATATTGGTGCACACACAAATCTTGTGACGACCAACCGGTTTCAATTCATACATGGAATAAAAACTGGCAACTTCATAAACAGCGATTTCCGGCATATCCAGATAATCTGCAATCGCATCCATCATGCCGGTCGTTAACCAGCCATTATTGGCATCCTGCGCAATATGCAGTGCCGCCATAACAGCAGACTGCTTCTGACCTTCCGGATACTTGACGACCCACTTATCGATCTCTTCCTTTACATCCGGAGCCAATAAATCACTTTTTCTGTTCGTGCTTTCCATTAACGATCAATCTCACCAAATACAATATCCATTGTTCCGATAACAGCCACCACGTCTGCCAGCATATGCCCGCGCACCATTTCATCCATCGCGGAGATATGCGCAAAACCGGGTGCTCTCATTTTCACTCTGTAAGGTTTGTTTGCACCATCTGAAACCAGATACACGCCGAACTCCCCTTTTGGTGCTTCAACGGAAGCGTATACTTCACCTTCCGGGACACAATAACCTTCTGTAAACAATTTGAAGTGGTGGATCAATGCTTCCATGTCGCCTTTCATGTCGAGACGTTTTGGCGGTGCCACTTTATGATCTTGTGTAATGACCGGCCCCGGATTATTACGCAACCATTCCACACACTGTTTGATAATGTGATTCGACTGACGTAACTCTTCCATGCGCACCAGATAACGATCATAACAATCACCTGTCACACCCACCGGAATATCAAAAAACAGTTCGTCGTAAACCGCATAAGGCTGTTTCTTGCGAATATCCCATTCAACACCGGAACCGCGCAGCATCGGACCTGAAAAACCCAGTTGCTGTGCACGTTCGGGAGACACCACACCAATACCCACGGTACGCTGTTTCCAGATACGGTTATCGGTTAACAGTGTTTCGTATTCGTCCACCATTTTCGGGAAACGCCTGGTGAAGTCTTCAATAAAATCAAGCAATGAACCCTGACGGGCTTCATTCATACGATCCACGTCTTTTTTCTTGTGCCACTTGCTGACTTCGTACTGCGGCATGGTGCCGGGCAGATCACGATAGACACCACCGGGGCGATAATACGTTGCGTGCATACGCGTGCCGGAAACGGCTTCGTAGCAATCCATTAAATCTTCACGTTCGCGGAAACAATACAGGAACATGGTCATCGCACCGATATCAAGACCGTGCGTTCCCAACCACATCAGGTGATTCAGGATGCGTGTAATCTCATCAAACATCACACGGATATACTGTGCGCGTCTTGGCACTTCGATACCGAGCAGTTTTTCAATCGCCATGACATAGGCGTGTTCATTACACATCATGGAAACATAATCGAGGCGATCCATATAACCGATGCTCTGGTTAAACGGTTTTGTTTCAGCCAGCTTTTCCGTACCACGATGCAGTAAACCAACATGTGGATCAGCGCGTTCGACAACCTCGCCGTCCATCTCAAGCACCAGACGCAATACACCGTGTGCCGCAGGGTGCTGTGGTCCAAAATTCATTGTGTAGTTACGAATTTCCGCCATCTCAGGATCCCTGTTGTTCTTCTTTCACTTCAGGCAACGATTCGCCGCCATAGCGATTGTCGTGACGAATCACGCGTGGTGTATTAATTCGGGGAGCAATACTGACGGGTTGATAGACAACACGTTTCTTGTCCGGGTCATAACGCATTTCAACATGACCTGATAACGGAAAATCCTTGCGCAGGGGATGACCGATAAAACCGTAATCCGTCAGGATACGTCTTAAATCCGGATGGCCTTCAAACATAATGCCAAACATGTCAAACGCTTCACGCTCAAACCAGTTGGCCGACGACCAGATATCAATCACTGAATCCACTTTCGGGAATTCACTGTCGGCAAAGGTGCGAACACGCAGACGCTGGTTTTTAGAGTGTGATAACAAATGATAAACAACAGCAAAACGCGGCTTCTCCCACGCTGTTGTTTTTTCTTCCACGACATCACGACCGCGACTGAAGCCGGTGCCGGTGGCACGCTCGGTTGTCCAGTCAACATTGCCGTAATCTGAATAATCCACGCCGCACACATCAACAAGCTGCTCAAAGGCAAAATCCTTTTCATCACGCAGTGCGGTACAGGTTTCGATTAACTGTTCTGCCGGTACTTCCAGTGTGATCTGATCCTGCGCTGAATGCACTGCCTGACTATCAGGAAAACGTGCAACCAGTTTTTCGCAAAGCGCAGATACAGCTTTTTTTGACATTATTTATATAACCTTTCCCAAAACTGCCTAACGTGCAATCGTATTTGTACGTTTGATTTTTTTCTGTAACTGCAAAATGCCATACAACAACGCTTCCGCTGTAGGTGGGCATCCCGGCACATACACATCGACCGGCACAATGCGATCACAACCGCGCACGACAGAATAAGAATAATGGTAATAACCACCGCCATTGGCACATGAACCCATGGAAATCACCCAACGTGGCTCTGCCATCTGGTCATACACCTTGCGCAATGCCGGTGCCATCTTGTTTACCAGTGTGCCTGCCACAATCATGACATCCGACTGACGTGGACTCGGGCGGAACAAAATACCGAAACGATCCAGATCATAACGCGCACCACCGGCCTGCATCATTTCCACCGCACAACAGGCAAGACCAAACGTCATTGGCCACATGGAACCGGTACGTGCCCAGTTGATCAACGCATCAACTGACGTCGTCACAAAACCTTCGCGCATTACACCTTCTATTCCCATTCCAGTGCCCCCTTCTTCCATTCATAAATGAAACCAATCACCAGAATGGCCAGAAAAATAAACATCGCACCAAAACCGAACCAGCCGATCTCGTCGAGCACAATTGCCCACGGGAACAAAAATGCAATTTCCAGATCGAAAATAATAAACAGAATGGCCACGAGGTAATAACGCACGTCAAACTTCATGCGTGTATCTTCAAACGCCTCAAAACCACATTCATAAGGAGAGAGCTTCTCGCTATCAGGACGATGCGGACTCAACACAAAACCCACTGTTAACAACACGGCGCCAAAGCCTAGCCCGACAAGCATAAATATCCAGATTGGTAGATACTCTTCGAGCATGCTGCAGTATTCCCCCTGCTGACCTTATATATAAGGTCTGTTGTTCTCATTATTCAGTCGGATTTTCACTTGTAAACCGGTTTTAAAACCGATCCATAAGGTGGGTCAGTCTAGGCTAGTGGCTAAACATGTGTCAAGTCTGCTACACGACAGTAATGTTTTACAGAACAATCAGTTACAGGATTTTTAGGGGTATAAATAAATGGTATGTACTCATTGAAACGGCAAGAATAAGAAACCGGCAACGAACAAAAATAAAACAACCAAAACAAAAAAATGAAATCACTATAAAAATAAACAACCTACACCCATAAACCAGAAAACACTTCAGGTTTTGGGTGAAATAATCAACAGGTTATGTGGGAGAGTTAAGGGAGTGATGAAGTTGGGGGATAAATTAATGGGTGAATCTGTCTCAAATATTTGAATATTTAAGTCTTATTTTGATATTCGGCATCTATCTCATTTGCGATTTGTAAGAAATGCTTGTGCTCATACCTCAGATATGAAAGATAGATTCGTGCATCTGATTCTTCCATAGTGTTCTCAGTGCCTGAAAAATAAGTATCTAGCCTGTCCAGTGCGTGAAAGTACTCTTTGAGATCGTACTCCGTATAATCGTTTAGTTCGTTCCTCTCTACTAGTGCTGCCTGAAATTTTTTGTATGTGTCCTTGACCAATCTAACATGACTGTAACCAAACTCGCGATCTCCGTAGGAATGGGCATGTATACCCTGAGCGATTTTTTCGAAGAAGTAACCCATTGCAGAATGAAAGATGTCCGCTAATGGGGTGTCTTTATATTTCTCTTTATGCATCTTATCTATCTCCTCAAGTCTTTCGACAATCTTCCGGTAGGCATCGATAATCCCGTCCAATTGATCTGAGCAGGCTCTTGCGATATCTACTCGTGTGAAAATATGATCCCGATCACCCGAACTCCTCATTAAATCGAATCCAGGCTTATTCATGGATATGCGAGAAATGTAATTGTAATAACGCTTCTTATTTTGGTCTTGCTTCGAAGGATGGCCTATAGATGCATTTCGGTAATTTCTAATCTCCCGCAAAGTCTCTGTAAGTTCATATGGTACTTCGAATGCCTCCGACAAATGCCTTAGAGCATCTTGCATTAAAAATAGGGCTTGCAAAATACCATATGTATATATGTATTTCAGTCCAATATCTTCCGGGAACGGTGTGGTTTCATAAGATTCAACAGCGCACAAAGAATCGCCAATTAGATCTAAAGAACTACATATTTGATTCCAAATCTTCGAGTCATCTAGCAGGACAGACTGGTATCGATGTGTATTGATGTGACATCGAACAGATTCAGAAAGCTTGATAATTTCCGCTACTTGAGTAGTGATGTTACGTTGAGGGTTCACTGTAATTGCATTAATAGACATAACGATTAAACTAACAAACACACCGTCTTATGGTGTGTCTTTGTTGAGATATTTGGGGGCAAAGTAAAAATGACAATACCCATGAATTTTTACTCTGTACACAAAAAATACGTTTGTTATATGGTTTATATTGCATTTATTTATCTGGTGTTATTTTGATTTTTATTGTTGCAGCACCGCCAACACCAAAACCCATAAATTTACCATCAGCGCTAAAGCTAGCAGACAATTCTATTTCGCTTATAACGTATTCATCTGTCATAGTTGAAACAATTTCGTCGACTATTGAATCAATCTCTTTTCTAGCTTTTTTGAAACCACTTCTAAGTTTACTTGCAGGTACCAGTGTAGCCTCACTGTCTGGGATTAATAGGCCACTTTCAGTTGACGAATAACCAGCCGGTTTCTTTGGAACCTTCTTTTTTCTAGCTGCTGTTTTTTTCGTAACCTTCTTCGCTGTAGCTGACCTTCTACTAGCTCTACGACTAGCTATACCCTTCTTTTTACCCGCTCTTTTGGCTTTCTTTTTGCTCATTTGTTTGCCTTAAACCATATAACGTTTAAGCTACGGGATGGGGCGGCGCAACGCACCACGCACCACTCGAGCGAACTGTTATGTATAACGACAACCACTACTGCACACCGCCTTTAAATAATTCCTTAAATGGGCGGTAATGATGTAACACCTTAAGAATGCTTTCTGGCGATATTACTTCGCTTGTTATTATGCCACTGCCCATATTTTCGAAAATATTTACAGAACCGTCATCGTGCATGATACACATGGCATCTTCAATGACTTCGAAGCAAGTGGAATCCTTTGCTTTATTCAATATCAACTCCATACCCTCGGCCACATCTAGTTTTTCGAGCTCTTTTGAAAGTTCTGCTGCCTTGCTCATAAATATACCTGTGTGTCTTTTATTGCATATCGTTATAGCTGTGTGACATAAACGAAGCGAAGCGCAGCGTAGTTTGCGACAGAACGGACGCCTTGTTAGAGCTTTGTTTTGCCATTACCTTGAAATTCTGCCAATGTTCTTACTCTACGGTACAAAGAAAGTAATATCTTTAATGTTTTAAGTGGGCTTCCTGATTTTTGGTGCATTTGCTCAATATCTTTTAGACCTAGTAGCTGCACCATCTTATTTGCAGAGCTCTGAATATAATCAGCATGTTGTTGCTCAAGTTCGATTTCTTTTCTCTTTGATTCTATTCTGAGCAGCTTCCTTTTAGACATTCCAACGTGGATTTCATGATAGACAGAATTAGCTTCTCTAATGCTGGTAGAGATTGCTTTAACAATTCTTTCCACTGCAACAGCGACCCCAATAATAAGTGTTAGCTCAATCCAGCCTGGTGATGCATATTGCATTGATAGGACTTGTGGTCGCTCTTTCTTCGGGGTGGTGTACTTCAGCTTGTTGTAGAAATTAACAGCACTATACCCGCCTTGCCAAGGAAAAGCTGAATATGCATATTGTATTTTTTCTTGAATTCCTTCATCTTCATGAGGCAACAGAGAATAGATAAGAAAATATACCTGCTCATACGTATGCGGAAAAATGTACAAATCCTCAAGATTCCACTTTCCATCTATATGAATTTTGTAATTCTCTTCTGTTAAGTCAATTCCCATATTGATTTTCTTTTTATAGCTCTAATGTTTAAGTTCAGCTGCGCCGCTATTTGGCCTCGGCTGGGACGCCTTGTTAGGCGTTTTATTACTAACCTTTGAAGTAATGCTATTATTTGAAGAAGTTGTTTCAGTTGGTGCAGTAACACCAACTACACCAAGTCCAGCTATTAGAACAATAACTCCAGCTAAGACGAATGAAACAATTGAACTCCACATAAAGCCTATGCTCCAGTGACAAATGCATGGCTCTTTTAATTTTTTTCCAAAAATGGTACAACATTCTAATTCTTTTCTGGCATACTCCAAAGAACATAGCCTTCGAAATCGGTTATGAATAACAGCACATACAAGTCCTATTTGAAAAGTAAAGACTGACCAAATAATTGCACGAGCAAGTGATTCAAGTTCAGGCTTTTGCAATACACCAGGTAGAAAAGCCAAAAGTGCTACTGCGCCGCCACCATTAATAAGCAGAAGACCTTTTACAGTTTCAGAATCAATAGTTGCTCTAGTTTCTCTACCAGTGGCCATTTCTTTTCCTTAACGCCCAACTATGTAATTAAGAGATTTAAATGTCGTATGTCATCCCGAATTTATAGAAATGTCATGCATTAATCCCTATCGTTTTAATGGTCTATCTTACGTTTATGTATTAATAGTTCAAGGGGTGACACACCTGTTTAGTGCCTTTTTTTATTTGTTTTGATTTTCAGTGTGTTGAGGTTTTTTGTTATTGTGTTTTGTTATGAGATTCCGGTCTTTAAGGCGGTATGACGTTAATGGTGGGTGTTTTGGGCGCAGAGTAAAACCATCTACCCTGCCCCCAAATATCAGTGAATCTGACTTGTTATCCCGATATCCCTTTTGCCTCAAGGAATTCAAGCGGTACATCGGCATTTTTTCTGCCTGCAATGGCGAAATAATAGAGGGGTTCGCCTTCTATCGATAACCTGTGTCTGTAACGCTCAATATGATAGACATCAAGGTATTTGGAGAAGATCAATTCCCGTATCATTTTTGAAAAACCTGATTCGTCAGTGATATCGAAAAATGTTTCCTTTATATTAAAGGCAACCCATCCTTTTGCTTTTATAATATTAAAGGCTTCTATAAATGCTCTGGTTGGGATATCACCAAAACCCAATGCGGCAACGGTTACCATGCAGTCACACTGCCACGAAGCGATGTCTTCTTTTGCTTCTCTGCTTAAATCAGTGAAGTCTTCAACATAATAGTTGTCGTACAGGCCGGGTCTGTCACGGACTGTGGCCTCATAGGCTTCTTCAATAATATCAACACCGATCAGGCGTGATACGCCGTGTTTTTTTAGTGCCTCACCCATCATGCCATTGCCGGCACCAAAATCCAGTACCCGCAATTCAGATAAATTATCTTCAGACTGTTTTAGGGAAGACTCCAGTATGGTGGCTACTTTTTCTGGTGATGTGCATTTCAGGCGATCATAAAAGATCTGTTCGTAGAGGCCTTGCACCTGATAAATTTCATCATAGTCATGAAATCGTATTTTACGGTTGCCGCCTGACCCTTGAAGATAGAAGTAAACCTCGTCCTGATTGAGGCCGGAAGATTCGGGTTTTGGAAATTGTATTCTGTGTCTTTTTAACATGATTCTCCTATTTGGTTTGATGTGAATTGGCCCAACGATGTAAGGAATGGGCTTGGCTCACGACAAGAAATTATCTTGTCGTACGGGTGTGAAGCCCCGTTTGAAAAACGTCGCGTCAGCGACATAAAGACTGTCACTCCGAGACCATGCGGATTTGTTACGAGTTTCTGGTCACGTTGTGACTATACGAACATTTATTGATGAGATACCGGATCTAATCCGGTATGACGTAAATAGTTGGTGCCGATGGCCGGACTCGAACCGGCACGGGTTACCCCACCACCCCCTCAAGATGGCGTGTCTACCAATTCCACCACATCGGCTAACAGGTTTGCTTACTCAGGTACTGCTGGTTTATCTGATTCAGCGGGCTTTTCAAGAATAACCGGTACGTCTTCAGCTGATTTTTTAGCTGGAACAACAGGTGCTTCGATTTGTGTTTCCGGCACGAGTTGATCAACCACGCTGGTTTTCTTGGTGTTTTGTCCGGCAATGAAGGCCAGTGCCAAACTGAGGATAAAAAATACCGTTGCCAGGATACCGGTAACACGGGTCAGGAAGTTGGCTGAACCCTGACTACCAAAGACTGAAGCCGATGCCCCGCTGCCAAATGCCGCGCCGGCATCTGCACCTTTACCATGCTGAACCAGTATCAGCCCAATCAGGGTGAGCGCAACGATCACATGAATGATGAGTAAAATTGTTTGCATATTGTTAACCTGCTGCTTTACCTATTGTCAGGAAATCATCGGATTTAAGGGAAGCGCCTCCGATCAAACCGCCATCGATATCTGCCATACCGATCAATTCTGCGGCATTACCTGCGTTCATACTGCCGCCATAGAGAATTTGTACTTTTTCAGCAACGCCGGCATCCATTGAAGCCAGTTTTTGACGGATTGCTGCATGGGTTTCCTGTGCCTGATCCGGTGTCGCTGTTTTGCCGGTACCAATCGCCCAAACCGGTTCGTAGGCAATGACGCCATCGGCCAGAGCTGCAATGCCAACCCGGTTAATCACTGCGTCTAACTGACGATTGACGACTTCTTCAGTAATGCCCTTTTCACGTTCTTCGAGTAATTCACCAACACATAAAATGGGTACCAGTCCGGCATTACGTGCCACTTCAAATTTGTGTGCCACGATTTCATCGGTTTCACCGTAGAGTGAGCGGCGTTCGGAATGACCGACAATCACGTACTTACAGCTGAAATCCTTGATCATGTCAGCTGAAATCTCGCCGGTGAAAGCACCGGATGCTTCTGTGCTCAGATTTTGTGCGCCCCAGCTGACATTACTGCCATTGAGCTGCTGCTGAACATCGGCAAGATAGACATAAGGAGCACAAACTGCGACTTCAGCCTTGTTTACTGCACCGATTCCGGCCTTGATTCCATCCAGCAGAGCTTTGATACTCTCGCGGGATCCATTCATTTTCCAGTTTCCGGCAACTAACGGCTGACGCATTTTACTCCCCTTTTCAATAACTTACGGTTTAATATTAAAGAACAAAAATGAGGGGGAATTCTACGGGCACTAGAAGAAAAAATCAATGTGGATCAAGGGGGTTAGATTCAAAAACCCAATCTCACCTATAATAGCTTTCAAACCAATAAAAAAGACGACCCGCCTGCATGCAGTCTTCAACAAATCATCATCTGGAAATTATTAATCTGGCCTGTACCCGTCAGGATCGACGCCTGTTCAGTGGCCTGAATTTTACGATGACCAACAGTGACATACTCCAGATTGAAGGCCCGAACGGCAGTGGCAAGACCAGTCTGTTGCGTATGTTGTGTGGTTTGTTGTTACCGGAAGAAGGTGAGATCCATTGGCAAGGTAAAGACATCTCACGTGATCGTGCCCCGTTTCTGGAAGACCTGATTTACATCGGTCATCGTCCCGGTATCAAGGATGAACTGACACCACGCGAAAACCTGAATCACATTTGTAATTTGCACGGCAGTAAACCGGACACCGATATTGATCAGGCGTTAAAAAATGTCGGCCTGTATGGTTTTGAAGATGTGCCGGTGCGTACCTTGTCGGCCGGACAAAAACGCCGTGTTGCTTTGTCGCGTTTGTTATTTAGCACTGCCCGATTCTGGATTCTGGACGAACCCTTTACCGCGCTCGACAAGGCCGGTCAGTCTTATATTGAAAAGTTACTGGAACAACACAGTCAAAACGGTGGTTTGATCATGATAACAACACATCAACCGCTTCATCTTGAAAATTGTAATGTAAAGAGTGTTCAACTGGGCAATGCATAGACCATCGACATTTCAGGCGTGTAAAAGCCTGCTCAAACGCGATTTGTTACTCGCATTTCGTCATCGCGGTGAGCTGGCCAATCCGTTGCTGTTTTTTGTTATTGTGGTGAGTTTGTTTCCGTTGGGTATTGGGCCGGAGGCAAATACATTAAGCACAATTGCACCCGGTATTCTGTGGGTCGCTGCCTTGCTTGCCGCCCTGCTTTCACTTGAAACGATTTTCAGATCAGATTTTGATGACGGCAGTCTGGAACAAATGTTGTTGAGTCCGCATCCGGCCGCGGTGCTGGTTGCAGTCAAGGTGTTTGTACACTGGCTGGTGAGCGGTGTACCGCTGATTTTATTGTCGCCACTGCTCGGTGTGTTATTGCAGATACCGGAAGAGTCCATGTTGATTCTGGTTGTCAGTCTGACACTCGGCACGCCGATTCTGAGTCTGGTGGGTTCTATTGGTGTTGCACTGACTGTTGGATTACGGCGTGGCGGGCTGTTGTTGTCGTTACTGGTATTACCTCTTTACACACCTGTGCTGATTTTTGGTGCCAGCGCTGTCACCAATGCTGCATTTGATTTACCGGTGGCCGCACAACTCTATTTTCTGGCGGCACTCTGTGTGCTGTCTATCACGCTGGCACCTATTGCAACGGCAGCAGCCTTGAGGATTAGTGCAGATTAGGAATAATCTTCTAATTCAGTTGGTTACAAACCCCCTTGATATCTCTGTTTTTCTTACTGTTTGGCACTAAGAAATACTAATACATTGATAAATATCAATGATATTAGGGGGTTGTTATGGTCAACTAGACCCTGCAATAGAAGCATGACCACTAGGAGCTATTGTACCTTTGTACAATAGAAATCATACATAAATTAAGGGTATGCTAACTGGGAGTCATAAATAGGTCAGCTTTACTAGTAATCCACTCATAATAATAAGCAATACAATCAGTTAAAAAGCAGTAAATATAATTAATAGGGATGTTGCTTTTAGCACATGTGGGACTAAAAAAGCTGTTGGTTTGTGTTAAATGATGGGGGTCAATATGAAATCATATACACGCTACGGGTATGTTACATACCTTTTCATTACTGCATTATCTTTATTTTTCGCCGTACTTGGTCAGGCAACTGCCGGTACAATCAAGGATACAGCGCATGACTTTTCCACCAAGGGCTACACCGGTGGGCAAATCTGTGTTGTTTGTCATACACCACATAACTCAGATACCACAATAAGTGAAGCACCTCTGTGGAATCATGAAACAACTGCAACAACTTTCACCATGTATAACAGCCCATCATTCGATGCAACAGGTGATGGTGCTCCTACAGGTACTTCCAAACTGTGTTTGTCCTGTCATGACGGTACTGTCGCTATCGATAGCTTTGGCGGTACAACCGGCACTGACTTAATGATTGGTAACAAGGCGGTAGGTCGTGATGGCTCACTGGCTGATGACCATCCAATCTCTATTACTTACGATGCCGCATTGTCCACAACTGATCAGGGATTGCATGATCCTTCTGCAACCAACGTGGAAATCGGTACCGGTGGTGATAAAACACGTTCAGGTACAATTCAGACAGTTATGCTATCAAACAACAAGGTACAGTGTTCTTCATGCCATGATGTACACAACAACTTCGTTGCTAATGATGGAACTGGCGGTGGTGCACCATTCCTGAAGGTAACCAAATCCGGTAGTAGCCTGTGTCTGACTTGCCACAACAAGTAGCAGTCTGACCATACGTAAACCGACGGCCTGATCCCATAACCCTCCTTCTCCGTTGTTACGGCGGAGGGTTATGGTTATAATCAGGATACCTGTTAAAACATCAATAATAAGGGTCTATGTTATGCAGACCAGTAGATGTTGTTTCCGTCAATTGTGGCATGTACTTGGTTTACTGAGTGTGCTGGTGCTTAGTGGATGCGCCGGTGTCTCTACAACCAAAACCGAAGAGTCGGTCTTTTACCCGGCCCTGCCTACCCCTCCCCGCATCCAGTATCTGGCTCGTTTCTCATCTTCAAACGATCTGGCTGCCGATAATAGTAGTTTCAAGCAATTTGTTGTTGGCAAGGAATCTTCCAGCAGTCATCTGGTACAAAAACCCTATGGCGTTGCCGTTCATGAAGGAAAGATATACGTCGTCGATACCCGTGGTTCAGGCTATGGCATCTTTGATTTAAAGAACAACCGCACCGATTTTATTCATGGTTTTGGCGGCGGCAAGATGGACAAGCCTATCAATATCACCATTGATACCAATGGCACCAAATATATTACTGATACTGAACGCAACAAGGTGCTGGTCTTTGATAAAAACGATCAGTTTGTTCGCGCCTACGGCAGAAAGGATCAGTTCAAGCCTATTGATGTGGCTGTTATTAATAACAGGCTATACATTTCGGATCTGTATCATCATCGTATCGTCGTGCTGGATAAAGATACGGGCAAGACCCTGTTTACATTCGGCACACCTGGCTCAAAAGAAGGTGAGCTGTTTCAGCCTACCAATCTGACCCTGTCTGCAGACAAGCATCTATATATCAGTGATACCGGCAATTTCCGTATTCAGAAATACACTCTGGACGGCAAGTTTGTGCGTACCTATGGCAGTATCGGTGCAACTGTAGGGAAGTTTGCCCGTCCCAAGGGTATCTCGGTTGATAAGACAGGGCGCCTTTTCATTATTGATGCTGCGTTTGAAAACATCCAGATTATGGACAAGACCGGCACACCATTAATGTTTTTTGCCGGGCCAGGCGACAAGACCGGCAATATCAATTTACCGACAGACATTGTGATTGACTATGACAATGTTAAATATTTCCAGAAATATGCCGATCCGAAATTCAAGCTTGAGTACATCGTACTTGTAGCCAGCCAGTTCGGCATTAACAAGGTAACTGTTTTCGGGTTTGGGAAAATGCAGGGCATGGATTATTCAGCCCCCAAACCGGAATAATCTGAGAAAACTGAATATACGAAAACACCTGAACACCATGATACATAATATCTATAAACTCATTGGGATATAAAGGAGCCAGGTGTAAATGAATACTTTTATATACAGGAAGTCTGTTTGCCAATGGAGTGTAAATGTAGTCGCATGGCACACGGTAAATTGCTTGGATATATGTTGTAATGTTAAAAAACAGGAGTCTTATCAGTGGTGATCACCACTCTATTTTGCCCGCTATCCGGCTTGGGCTTCTGTTATCACTGTCTGTTCAAAATATCCACGCACAGGGACTGGCTGACATTACTTCATTCCAGCTAATGGATGTCGAAGGCTTTGCTTCTATGCGCTACGCCTTTGATGATAAAACCACAACCTCTTCCGGCTCTACTACCTACGAATCCAGACCCACACTGGAAGAAGAGTTTTACATATCAACCCGCAGTTATGTCTATCATCCAAATTTCCTGAATATGGATGTCGGTGCAGGGGTAATATTTTCACAACAGGATTTTGAATCCAATGGCGGCAGCTCAAGCAGTGATGAAAACCTGTTTAATTTTTCTGCCAACCTGCGTTTTCTTGAATCCAAGCCCTACCCGTTTACGCTTTATTACAATCTTTCCCATCCGGCAACCAGCATTGGAATGTCCGGTCGTTTCCTGCAGGAAAATGAATTGTATGGTGTAAATATTTCCCTGCGGGAACCGCTGGTCCCTCTTATGCTTAATCTTGATGTATCTCATGAAACCAACAAGGGAGAAGGCTTTGACACTCTGGTCGACAACTCGACCGATCAGGCAAGATTTTATGCCTACAAGTCATTCAGTACAGGCAACAACGTCCAGTTCTCACATCAATGGAAAGAACGATATGCACGCAGCGGCAATCCCGGTGTGCCGATACAGGCTACATTAATAACGACCAACACAAGTAATCTTAACGTTAATAATACCTTCGGGGAAAAAAACCAGCTCAAACTAAATCAACTGCTCTCCTACATGGAGAATGAAACCAGCACCGATACCACCACTTTCCGTTATTCACCCGGTTTGCATTGGACGCACTCGGAAAAAACACGATCCTTTTATCGCTATAACCTGTTTGATAACAACTATGGTTCTATTGAAACCGAAAACCAGTCCCTGAACATGGGGCTCAGCCACAAGTTCACTGAAAAACTACTCGGCAATGCCGACCTGCTGACTGAAGACAACAAAACAACCAACTTTGAAAAACAACGCTACGCCGCCAATGGTTCACTTAGCTATAAACATGCTATCCCCTGGGGCTCCATGACTATCGGCGGCAACTGGCAATATGATTACAATGATCAGGAAGGTGACAGTCTTGTGCCTGTGGCCGATGAGTCGGTTACATTGAATGGAACAACAGCAGTCGACCTTGCCCAGGAGAATATTGATATAAACAGCATCAGGGTTACTAATCTTGCCAAGGACACAACATATGATGAAGGTGCTCTTGCAGATTATGTTATTACAGTTGCTGGCAACACCACAAAGATAGCACGTAGTGGAGTCGGAAGTGCTATTAATGATGGTGACACTGTGCTGGTCAGCTACAACTACGAATCCGGCGGCACCATTGCCTACAGCAGTTTTACCCAGGGTTACCAGCTTAATCTGGATTTATTTAACTATTACGGTGTTTATGTGCGCTACCGCAATGTTAACCAGAACCTGGAAAGCGGTGAGCCAACAACATCCCTGAATTCATCAGAAAATATTGCATTTGGTGCCAAGGCCAATGTGCCATTGGTCAATGACTGGCAGGTAGGCGGTGAAGTTAATCATGAGATCCATAATGCCGATATCTCTTCCTTTACCCGCACCAACTATGACGCCTATGCACAAACCAGTCTGCCACGCCGAAGTATTCTGCGTTTCTCCGCACGTCATAACGTGATCGACAATGAATCTTCCGCAGAAGACACCGACCTGTATGGTTTGCGCATCAGGTTGACTTCACAACCCTGGTTCCGTACTACACTAACAGCAGAAGTGGATTATGAAGAGGATCAAGGTGGTTCTGTTTTACGTGAGCGACTCGTACAACAGGTTGGTATGACATGGCAATACCGCCAGTTGAACCTGACCCTGACCGGAAGACATCATAATGAAACGCAGGGAACAACCGAGCGTGAACAGGCACAAATCTATCTCGTATTAAGGCGGACTTTCTGATGACACGTCTATTATCAACACTGTTCGCTTTTACTGTTATTGGGGCCATATCCATCCTTGCCGCTTCCTGTGCCACAACTACTACCCCTTCTGCACAAGAAGCCATTAAAAGGGTATGGCCCCAACCACCGGAAACTGCACGTATTGAATATCTGGGTAGTTTTTCCAGCCCGGAAGATCTGGGTATCACCAAATCCTTCTGGCAACGCCTTGGAGAGTTTTTTACCGGCGTGGAACAGAACAATCTGATCCGCCCCACTGCCATTATTACAACTCGTGATGGCAAGTATGTTTTTGTTACCGATCCGGGAGCCAAAGGTGTGCATCAGTTTGATCTCGATCATGGCAAATACCGGATCATACGCCGAAAAAATAATATGCCATTGCTCTCCCCGATAGGTATAACCACAGGACCAGACAATCACATTTATATAACCGATTCTGCACTCAACCAGGTTTATGCTATCAACCCCGATTCCAAATATGCTGTACCCGTCACGCTTGATGGAGAACTCAAACAACCCACCGGCATTACCTATGACGAAAAAACAAACCGGCTTTATATTGTGAATACGGCTGCACATCATATAAAGGTCTTTTCCGGCAATGGAAAATTCATTAACCAATTTGGTAAACACGGAAACGGGGCCGGACAATTCAACTATCCAACCTTTATCTGGCAGGACAACCAAAGGCGTCTGTTGGTAACGGATTCATTGAACTTTCGTATCCAGTTAATGAACGCAGATGGAAAAATGCTGGGCAAGTTTGGCAAGGTCGGGGATGCCACCGGTAACCTGTCCCGACCCAAGGGGGTTGCCACTGACAACCAGGGACATATTTATATTGTTGATGCGCTGTTCCATGCCTTCCAGATATTTGATTCCAATGGTCAACTATTGCTGGATTTGGGCAGTCAAGGCCAAAAACCGGGAGAATTCTGGCTCCCGACCGGGATTTTTATCACACAGGATAATACAATCTATATTGCCGACTCACACAATAAACGGGTCCAGCAATTTCGTTATATTGGAGGTAGACCATGAGACGCCCTGCTTTCGTCTGCATGATTTTGTTTTGGCTGTTACTGCCTGTTACTACCATACAGGCTGCCAGTATTGTTAACAGCAAACACAATTTGTCGGTTACTGGTTCCGGCAGTGTCAAGGCTGATCAGGAATCACAAATCTGTATCTTCTGTCATACACCGCATAATGCTTCACCGATTGCGCCACTCTGGAACCGTCCATCATCAGGTGCCAGTTATACGCCCTATTCCAGCAGTACCGCGATTGCTTCACCCGGGCAACCAACCGGTGCCTCCATCCTGTGCCTGAGTTGTCATGACGGTACCATTGCGCTGGGTGATATCTTAAGCAAAGACACGCCCATCACGATGAGTGGTGGTATTACTACCATGCCTACTGGCTCAGGCAGACTGGGTACGGATCTGAGGGATGACCACCCGATTTCATTTGAATACACAACTGGATTGGCCAGTTCCAATGGTGAACTGGTAAACCCTTCAACACTCATGGGGCAGGTAAGACTGGATGCAACCGGGCAAATGCAATGCACCTCCTGCCATAATGCACATGATAACAGTTATGGAAAATTTCTGGTCATGCCTAATATTGCCTCTGCACTTTGCACAACCTGTCATCAAAAAACCAACTGGTCGCAAACACCTCACAGCTATTCCTCTGCAACATGGAACGGGCAATTACCTGATCCATGGCCAACAACAGATTTAACTACTGTCGCGGACAATGCCTGTGAAAACTGTCATCAACCTCACAGCGGCGGCAGTACCCAGCGATTGTTGAAACACATGAATGAAGAAGACAACTGCGCTTCCTGTCACAACGGCAACGTGGCCGCAAAAAATATCATGACATTGTTCAATCAGGCCTCGGGACACCCGATCACCAACACTTCCGGTGTGCATGATCCGGCAGAAGGCGCTGTAGTTAACAGCCGCCATGTTGAATGTGTCGATTGTCATAACCCGCACCAGACACGTGCAGGTACTGATCCGGTAACGGGTGTCTTGTCCGGTGTGCGTGGAATTGATATTAATGGCATTGAAACAAATCCCATTACACAGGATTATCAATTGTGCTTCCGCTGTCATGCCGACAGCACCGGGAAACCCGCTGCACTGACACCACGTCAAATTACCCAGACCAATGTCCGGCTGGAATTCACTACTACGAATCCCTCTTTTCATCCTGTAGCCGGTCCGGGTCAAAACCCTAATGTTCCGAGTTTAATTGCACCTCTTACGATTAACAGCACCATCAGTTGCAAGGATTGCCATAACAGCAACAATTCACCAACTGCCGGGGGTAACGGGCCGGAAGGACCACATGGTTCATCATGGAAACCTCTTTTAATTCGTCAATATGAAACTCTGGACTATACAACCGAAAGTGCCTCTAACTATGCTCTCTGTTATGGTTGTCATGACCGTAACAGCATTCTGGGTAACCAAAGTTTTCCACTTCACAATTGGCATATTGTTACAGTAAAAGCTACTTGCAATACTTGTCACGACCCGCACGGAATCAGCGATACTCAAGGTAATGCTACCAATAACACTCATCTGATCAATTTTGATACATCCATTGTTTCCACTGCTGGTAACGGAAAACTGGAATTTGTTGACTATGGCACATACGCTGGTTGCTGTAGTTTAAGCTGCCATAACCGCAACCATGGCGCATTTTCATATGGCGGTGGTGGTGGCGGTGGTGGCGGCGGTGGTGGCGGCGGCGGTGGCGGCGGTGGTGGTGGCGGCTGCTGATAAGCTTTTGAAGTATATTATTTTTTCATACATTGACAAAGATCATTAACAAAATGCCCGGATTATGGACAGAATGAAAAAGTAAAAATGGTACTAACAACAAAAGCCGCTTTATCTGGAGCCGCAAGGTTCCTGATAGTTTTTTTTGCATTATGCGCAATTGCAAATGCAACGGGGAATGATGGAGGGAAAAAGGTGATGGTTTCAGCAATCACTGATAAAGAAATATTTGCCCACCCGGAAAAAGTAAACCGATGGTTATCGGAGCGACAACTTTCAGTCCAGCAAATCCCCAATCCTCACTGGCACAACGATGCATGTCAGGCATGTCATACAAAAAAGAATTCTGCCAGCCTCAGAAATAATAATACCGAGCAACTTTGCCTCAATTGTCATCAAGCTGTATCACGACACGGTTTTAATCATTCATCAGACAAGCCAACCAGCGATGCCATGCTAAAACGCATGCCTGCCAACTTCCGTAATGCCCTGAAGACAGGTAACAAGGCAACCTGTACTACATGTCATGAGCTGGCCATACAATGTTTACCAAAACAGCGTAAGGAAAAACGTCGTAACCCGATGTTCCTGCGAGGAGGTCCGTATCGTTATCGTTCTGATCCCTGCTATCAATGCCATGATGCCAAGGCCTATGCACGCATCAACCCACATGATCAGATTGACGAGGCCGGCAATGTCAGGAAATCAACCTGCCGCCTGTGCCACAGTGATAAAAACGATCTTGATAAAGCCCGCAATATATCCGAGGTCGGCTTTAATGTTGAAAAAGATTTGAAAAACATGTGCACCGGCTGTCATCCGTGGATCCCTCACCCGGGAGGGACATTCATGTTTACCGGCGGTGAACGACCGGAACACCTTGCCAAACCATCAAAATGGGTACTTCAACGTATGCAGGAAAGTGAAAAGAAACTAGATATCATTCTTCCGCTGGATCCGACCAATGGTGAAGTATTTTGCGGCACATGCCATAACCCGCATGAACGCAACCTGTTGTCCTCTCCTGTTGCAAACAAGGGGGCCGACAGCAAAAAGCGCTTGCGACTACAGGAAATCTGTACTGCTTGCCATGAGAAATAAACATTAATGAAACAATATCTACTCCGATCAGCAAGCATGTTCCTGTTGTTGGTGATATGGATGACCAATGTACAGGCCTTTCAGGATGATGAAGGCTGTTTAATGTGTCACAAATACCCGATGATGGGTCGTATTACCGGTGAGGGTGTTTTCCGTTCCTATTATATTGTCCCTGGAATTTTTGAAAAAACAGTACATCGCAATGTCCCTTGTCGAGATTGCCATAACTATATAAAGGAACTGCCGCATAAACCGGTCAAGCAAGGGGTAACATGTAATACCGAATGTCATTCCATCACTAACCCGGCAACAGGAAAACCATTCAGTCACAAACCCATTTACGATACCTATCGTAAAAGTGTACATGGCCGTGACAAGCTAACCAAAACCAGTGATTCCGACAAACCCTATTGCATCACCTGCCATACTAATCCGCTGTATAACCCGAAAGAGGACAAACCACCATCAAAAATTATTGACCGCTGTGTGGTTTGTCATGAGAAGCGACAGTTTGCCGAACGCTGGTACAATCATACCAGCCGTCGCATCAAGGAAGTACGCCGTTCATCCGAAGATATTGTGGCCATCTGTTCCAACTGTCATGGTAAAAAAGAATTTATTGAAAGACGAAAAGAACTTGCCAAAAAAGAAGGCCGTGAACTTGGGCCCAAGTTTGCATTTGCCATCGATTCCTACAAGGACAGTTTTCACGGGAAATTGACCCGCATCGGGTTTACCGAAACTGCAAACTGTCTTAACTGTCATGCCAACGAGGTGAATTACTATAAAAGTGTGCATGAAATTCGCCCGTCGCGTGACCCGCTGTCACCAACGCATGATAATAATCGCGTCAAGACCTGCCAGAAATGCCACACCTATGCAGACGCCAACTATGCACAACTGGATCCTCATCCAACCAGTGACAAGGAAGATAACCCGTTCCGTTACTTTGCAGAAATGATATACAACTGGGTTGGTTATATCGTGATAGCAGGACTGGTGGGTATATCCATGTTTGAAACCTTCGGTCGCTGGCGCGATGGTGTTGGTTTGTTTATTCGCCAGGGTTCTTCATGGTGGCGTAAAAGTAAACGTGGTCGCAAACGGGTTGTTTAATCCAAAGGTGATATTAACAAAAGGTCGAATGAAATGAATCTATCTGACAATGCCAAAAAAGTACTGGAACGCAGTATGCAACAGAACAGGGTTAGCGATGAGGAACGTAAAGATATCCTTGACGTTGTTGCTATCATGCCGGATGACCGCGTACTCCTTTATAAGAATGTAGTATCAAATCCTATCGGTGACCTGCCGCGTTACTCAATTCATATTCGTATTCAACATATGCTGACCTTTGTTACTTTCCTGACACTTGCCTTCACCGGCTTGCCAATCCATTTTATTGATACTGTCTGGTCAGAGCCGCTGAACTCACTCCTTGGTGGTGTCAATGTAACACGGATCATTCACCGTACCCTGGCCTCAGTCATGATCTTCTCAATGATCTATCACATTTTCACAATTACTTTCGGTCCTCTGCTACAGATATCCCGTGGCCGTTTTGATATTTACCGCACAATTATTCCAACATTCAAGGATATTACTGATTTCAAGGATGACATGCTCTACTTTGCCGGCAAGCGTGATCAACGTCCTGAAATGGACAAGTTTATGTATAAACAAAAAATTCATTACTTTGCAGCGGCCTTTGGTAATTTGGTTATGGTTATCTCCGGTTCATCCTTCCTGTTTCCGGAATTTTGGGCGAGTATCTTGCCTACTTCAATTGCCGCACACTTTCAGGAACTGATGCGCTTATCACACCCACATGAAGCACTGCTGGCACTATTGGTGATTGCTTTTTGGCATTGGTACAACGTACATCTGGCACCGGGGCGTTTCCCCATGCAGTGGACATTCCTTACCGGCATGATCACCCGTGAACATCAAATTGAAGAACACTTCCTGGAATATTTACGCAATCTGGTTGAAATCCCTGAAGAACGACGTTTCCTGCAAGACTTGCTGGAGAGTCGCGAACTGGTACCGGAAACTGAAACCCCTGTAAACTCTAAACCCGTTAGTGAGCAATCAACGCCATGATCAATCCAATGACACGTCTGCAAAAACTGATTGCATACACATCCCTCATTATTGTATTGGCATGGACAGTTTTTGGTATTTACACAATCTGGCTCTACATCGGGCATGAATTGTAAGCAGGAACATCGGAGATAAACTGTGCATCAAATGGAATCTGCAAGTATTGTAATCATTGTTATAGCAGTCCTGCTATTTTTCCTGCTGGGGATTGCTATATTAATGCTGGTTGATCACAAGGCACGATTACCTGGTCATTTCACACAAGACCAGTTTTCTATCAAGGGAATGCGCCGCAATCATCCTGGAATTTCCTTCATCACCACCATTATCCTGTTCTCAATTATTTTTACCCTGCTCATGGAACTGGGCGTAACCTTTTACGGAAAATTTTCTCCACTCCCGGAACAGGAATCTCCAGGATTGCTAACACAAATTGGTCAGGAACGAAGCGCAGAAAAACTTCGCCATTTTCACAACACGACAGAAAAATTATTACCTACCCAGGGCAATAAAACTGTCTGTTTCCAGTGCCATGGTGATTATCCACACTCCAAGGAACCCATGATTCGCACCATTCTTAATATGCACACCCAGTTTGTTGGCTGTATGACCTGTCATAATGATGCACGCAAAGTTAATGAACAAAGCCTGACTTTCAACTGGCTTAATTTCTCAGGCATTAAAACATCCGGCCCACCCTTCGGAACCAGTATTGATCCAGAAACGGGCAACCTGATTGAAACAGATGACTATTATTCCAAGATTGTTGTGTATAGTAATAATAAATTGCTTGAGATTACACCGGACACACCTGATACCATAGAGTTTATCAAGATAAACCATCAACTAACTGATGAGGACAGGCAGGCAATCAAGGAACGTTTTCACAGACTGGTCAGTCCCAAAGGACGTTTTTGCAGTCGTTGTCATACCCAGGAAAACGGCTATATTCCGTTTGCAGAACTGGGTTTTTCAGAACGCCGAAGAAACGACCTGACCAACCTGAATATTATTGGTCTGGTTGAAAAGTACAAGGATTTCTATATCCCCAACCTGCTTAATACAGATAAATCAATTCCATCACTGGAAGATCTGACCAGAGGGCCTGAGAAAAGCAAAGCCAGCAAAGATCATGATATCAAAAGTCCCTGGTGGGAAAAGAAATAACAACACATTAACTGGATATAAAATAGTGTGAGGATTCCCGGCTCAAAACATTTTCTTTTGTTTTATGCAGTGATTGGACTGTTATGGAGTGCTACTGCACCTGCCACAGACATCCCGACCCACCCGCTTTCCCACATCCGCAATATAACCGCTACTGCAAACGGAAAATTATCACTGCCTACCGACGTTGCACTTGATAAACAAGGCAGGCTTTATGTGGTTGACAGTGGCAATCATCGCATTGCTGTCTTTTCCAATAACGGTCAACATTTATTTAATGTCGGCAAACACGGTTCAGCTCCCGGTGAATTTAATGGCCCGACAGGTATTGATGTTGGACCGGATAACAGGTTTTATGTTGCAGATAAAAACAATCATCGCATACAGGTGTTCAGTCAATCCGGTGAACTGGTGCGAGTTATTCCCATAACGCGTGGCAAACACGGCATTACCCCGGTCGATGTTGCTGTATCACCTGATGGTGAGACACTCTATATCACGGGCAACAACAATCACCACCTGATGAGTTACACAATCAAAGGCAAACCTGTTCACGAATGGGGCGGCGAAGGTGTCAACAAGGGCGAGTTTCGTTATCCGGCCACCATTGCTGTCAGCCCGCAAGGGAATATTCATGTCGTTGATGTACTGAATGCCCGGGTACAAAAATTTACCGGGGACGGAAAATTTCTTGTTCAAATCAGCAAGTGGGGCGTACTGCCCGGTCAACTGTTTCGTCCCAAGGGGATTGCACTCGATTCGCAACAGCATGTCTATGTTGGCGACAGTTACATGGGAGTAATCCAGGTGTTCGATAAGGAAAGCCGTTTCATACATGTGCTGGGAAATAAAGGAGAACCTCAACGGTTTGATACCCCGCTCGGCATGGCCATCAGCAGGAATGGTCACTTGTATGTGGCGGAAATGATCGAAAATAAAATCTCTGTTTACAAGCTGGGACGATGATCATGAAACTGTTTTCACGAATGATTATTACCGCCCTGTTATTCATGACTGCTGCCCTGTCAGTTTCAGAATATGTATGGGCAGCACGTGATGTAGGTGAACAACGTGAGTGTGCAACCTGCCACATCATGTGGCTCAATGAATTCAAACGCACTGATATTATCCCGCTAATAAAATATGATCCGACCCCGCAGGAAACAACCGGTCGTCAGGATATTGTTAGTACAAAAAGAATGTGCATTTCCTGTCATGACGGGTTTGTACTGGATTCCAGAGAACTCTGGAAGGAAGGCCACAAACAACACCCGGTCGGAGTAAAACCGTCTGACAAGATCACAATCCCGATTGTTGAAGGCAAGAACCTTTTTCCACTTAACAGTGATGGCAAGGTATATTGCGGCACCTGTCACACTGCTCACGGCATCAAATGGGGCGAAAAGGAATCGACCGTATTTATGCGCGTCAGTAGTCGTGACGGAAATTTTTGCCAGAATTGCCATAAGCAAAAAATGACCGGGCCAGCCACGGGCAATCATCCTGTCAATAAAAAGGTGAAGGGCAAACTTGCTAACATAGGTGCAAAACCGGTTCGGCTAACTGATGAGAAGGAAGTCAGTTGCCAGAGTTGTCATACTGCACACAAGGCCGCCAACAAAAAACTGCTGGTTAACGATAACAACAATTCCGAGATCTGCGGCAGTTGTCATGCTGACCGCTATACCTTCTCCATGAAAGAGGCAGCACGCTCACATACACATCCGGTCAACCTTGTTCCTGAACATGCAAAAATCCCCCAGGACCTGATTGATAAAGGTGCAAAACTGGGTAATGACGGAAAAATTATCTGTCAGACCTGCCATACCCCGCACGGCTCCAAAACCCAAAAAAGCATTCTTGTTGACAGCAATCAGGACTCCTCCCTGTGCCAGCAATGCCACATAAAACAACGCAAGGTGGCTGGCGGCAAGCACGACATGCGACTGGTTGATGCTAATAACAGCAATGTTAAAAAACAGGTCGTGGACAAAGCCGGTGTGTGTAGTGCCTGTCATACCGCACACGATGGCAAGGCTCCAAAAATGTGGGCACGTACACCGGGAAACAGTAAAGACCCAATGGCTTCAACCTGCCTGAGTTGCCACCAGACAGACGGGCTGGCCAGGAAACACCAGGTTGGGAATTTCAGTCATCCGGTCGGTGTGGATATTGCCAAGACCGGGAACAAGGTCAGTCTGCCGACCTTCTCAAATACAGGCGTAAAATCCATCAACGCCGCCAGCGGCAATGTTACTTGTGCTTCATGTCACGATGTACATCAATGGGATCCAAAGCACCCGCAGAAAACGGCCAAACCCGGGCAAGCCGGTGATGCCAGCAACAAGTTCCTGCGCAAGGTAAACAAACCTGACAGTGCATTATGTAATACCTGTCACAAGGAAAAGTGGAGTATCAATGGCACTGAACATGACTTGTCAGAAATAGCACCCAATGCCGTTAATGTGCTCAAGCAAACACCCGAACAAGGTGGTACCTGCAGTAGTTGTCACCTGGTGCATAATGGTAAAGGTCCGCGCATGTGGGCACGTAATATTCCGGCAGGCACCACAGGCCCGTCTGCCCCATGCCTGAGTTGTCACAACACAGATGGTCTTGCAAGCGATAAGGCCATTGGCAAACATAATCATCCAGTTAACTCCCCGTTGGAAAAACTCGGTATCAAGGCCACCTTCAAAAGCTGGCAAACTGCGATCCCTGATATCCTGAAACTGAAATCACCTGTACCGCTGCCCCTGTATGATGAGGATGGGCATTATGCCAATGCTGGCGGCAATATCAGTTGCGGCAGTTGCCATGATCCACATCGCTGGGATCCGGAAAATGCCAGCAACAAGGACACCAATGTTGAAGGTGATGCCAGCAACAGCTTTCTGCGCATGGCAGACAAGGGAGAAAGTGCTCTTTGCATGAACTGCCATCGCAACAAGGCCAGTGTAGTCCTGTCCCCACATGGCGAGAAAAAACTGGCGCAGTCACCTAGCAATGAGCATTCTGCAACCGGACCATGCAGCGCCTGTCATCAACCCCACAACAGCAAGGAACCCTATCTTTGGGCACGCAAGCCCGGCGAAGGGAAAACAGCGATCACAACTTTGTGTACCAGCTGTCACCGGGATGATGGGCATGCAAAAAATAAACAAACGGGAAAAAATACACACCCGACCGGCATAGCATTAACCAAAGACATGCCCGCATCAAAATTACCGCTTTACACTGCAAAGGGAGAAAAAACAGAACACGATGGGAAAATAGATTGTGCCACCTGTCATGATCCCCATCAGTGGAACCCGGACAATTTCAAGAGTATCGCGGGCAAAAAAGCCAATGTTGAAGGCACACCCGCCAACAGTTTCCTGCGTATTCATGCAAGCGGGGACAGCGCCTTGTGTATCACTTGTCACAAGACCCAGGCATCAGTACAAAAAACTGATCACGATTTAAACATAACAGCAAAAAATGCTGTTAACCAACATAAACAAACACCCGCTGTATCCGGCACCTGCGGCCAATGCCATACACCGCACAATGCCACCTCACCCGTGCGTTTGTTTGCACAGGCTCCGGGCAAGGGCAATAACATTAATGAACAACTCTGCCTGGGCTGCCATGCCGAAGGCAAAAGTGCAAAAGCCAAAATACCACCGGAAACAAAACACCCGGATAAAGTACGTGCATGGTCAGGTCCCGTGCGCGCACAACTGCGGCCTGATGCAAAAACTCATTTACCCATCTTTAATAAGCAAGGCAAACCCGACACCACGGGTATCATCAGTTGCCCAACCTGTCACAATCCTCACAAGTGGTCGATCACACAGGAAAAACAGCCCGGCAAGAATACCGAGGGCGACACCTCGTCCAGCTTTCTGCGCCTGTCCAACACTGAATTATTCCTGTGCGCCGACTGCCACGGCCTGGATTCCCTGTATCGCTACAAGTACTTCCACTCCAGTAAATCTCATGAAAAACACAAGCTGACACGCTAAAAACCGGTTGCCAAACCCATAATTATTATTAGGTTACATACGTAACCTATTGTTTTTTATATAATTTATAATTATCCCCCCTTTCTGTACCCTGCTCACTACGCTCTCAAGGTTCCTGCTCCCTGTTCGATATATATCTATATAGATACTTGTTTCGTGACAAAGGCAAACCAGTCGAAAGGCTGGGACGCAAAGTTACCTACCTGTGGCCAATGGCTATGGCAGAGGGACTTACCGGAGAAGCATGATGAAAACCTGGGAGTTATTACAACGGCTTGCCGCCTGTATGGTCGGTGTCCTGTTTACCATCAATACCGCAAATGCTGAAAGTTTTGCTGATTCATTCAGAGACTTCGTGCTGGGATCAGAAGCTCAGGCTCGCACCATAACACCGGCTGATTTTGGCACCAACAGTCAAAGTGGCAAATGCATGCAATGCCACGACAGCATTCACCTCAAACGTGCCGGAACCCCCATGCAATTTCAAGGCAATGCCAGCACCAATCACCCGGTAGGCATGTCATACGCCCAGCATGCCAACAAGAGTCCTGCAACCTACGTGCGCCCTGCTTCACTGAATCATCGTATTCAACTGGAAAATGGTCAGGTTGGTTGCGTTAGTTGTCATCAAGCAAAAACAACTGAATCGGTTGCTGTAAACACTCCAGACTGCACCTCAACCAAAGAACTGGCAACAGGTCATGATCAAACCAGTCTATGTATGTCGTGTCACGTCATGTGAATCCAGAAATTGTATTTATACACCTGTATCAGATTTTAATATGTATAAATATATCCTCATTCGAATGATTTAGCTTATTCACGTTCCATGACACGCATTCTGGAATTGATGAAATCAAAATGGGTGTGTGACAATAACTCCTCTGCTATAACGAACTGATGTATTCTGATAACGCTTCAATCTCATCATCAGTTAGTTTTAAAAGCACTATTTGCATCAGGTTGAATATATCTACCGGACGCTTTCCTGTTTGCATATCCTTCATTGTTTTATACATATATTCCTTATTCTGCCCTTTTATCAACGGTGCTCCATCAATATAGGCTGTGGCCGGATCGGCATCTAACCCGTGACAAAAATGACAATTGCGACTCAGGTATACATCTTTCCCCTTCTTGCCAAGTTCGGTTTCTTTTTTTGTTCCTGTCATGGCCGGGCGGCTTGCGAAGTATTCAGAAATGGCTCTGATGTCTTTTGTTTTCACGTTTTCAAGCACATCAGCCATCAGGGTGCTGATCCTGCGGCCTGATTTATAATCCAGAGTCTGGTTAACGAGGTAATCTACATCCTGCCCGATCAGCTTGGGGATCAAGGGATCCGGATTATTATTATCTGCCGTATGGCACTCAAAACACAGGCGTGCCATTTTGTCACCCTCTGACAATTTTTCTGCGCCAGTAACATTAAGGGAAATAACAAAAAAAGTGATACATAGTCCTGTATAAGTTGCAGATTTCATTATTGAGCTTTGAAAAACAACATGCCGCAACTTAACCAGGAATATAACTACCCGTACTTTTAATAGCCCGGATAATTTTCATTGTGGATATCTCAAGTTCCTTGATTGCTTTTTTATATTTACTATGAGAAGCAAGTTCTTCTGCCTTGTTCCTGTGTTCCGTGGCAGCAGATTTGTATACTGCAACAATTTTATTCAGAGAGTCATCATCAGGAAATTCTGACAAGAACATACTTAACAACATAAAATGGGTATCATTCCTGTCGAGCTCATAATTGTACTCATCCTCGGCACTATCAAAACTAAGAGTATTAACCAAAGTATCGCCTGTTCTCATTGTAACAATGGTCGCTTCTACAAGCTCCAATGCCCTGTGAACAATAGCAATGGCCTTTTTATAGTGTTTTTTGAAATATTCCTGATCAGCCTGTTTGGTGAGTTCGGTGACCTTGTTTATTATAATCTGGGTTTCTTCAGTCTTGTCTTTGGTTGCACTTACCCGCCTTAATGCGTCTGTAAGCGCATTAACACTTCTTCTCTTTGTCTCATAATCATGTCTATCCTGTTCATTGCCCGTTCCTTTCAGGTTGGCATACATAATCGCTTCAAAAATGGCCTTCTTTGAGTTCTTTAGATGAAAATCGGCCTGTTTCAGATCACCCTTGCGGTATTCCCCAACCGCATTATCAAATGAGACCTGAGCATATTTAAAATACTGTTTAGCCACATCACTGCCACTGTTTCTGATTTGCCTGCTAACCGATGACTCACTTAATAAACTTGCAATTGAGTTCACTCTTCTCTCGAAGTCTTTATTAGATTGGGCAAACAACGCACTATTGGCTGATAATATGGCTGCTATAAAAACCAGAATTTTAAATTTCTTGTTCATAATCTTCTCCATATTGGGTCACAACAACTTCCCTGGTTTGTTTTAATTTCTATATTCATATCTACTTTTCGCCACTATGACATGAAGAACATTTTGATAAAGGAAATGCAACCTTCCCGTGGCAGACACCGCATTTTTTCCCCATCAGGTTTTCCGCCATTGTTATGTTGTTTGAACCACTAAGCGGAGTAAAAATAGCCGGGTGACAATTAGCGCAATCAAGTATGGTGGTATGTTGTTTATGAGGAAAAACAACATTTGGCATTGAACCCTTCACCTCCATAACAATATTCAGATCCATAACAATTGGCATTACCTCCTTGCCATCATAACTGTTAAGTGGCTTAATCTTGCCTGAATCCATTGCCTTGACCCAATCCACCTCATTTCCAGCCTTTGCCTCCGGAAAACCAAAAAGCGCTTCCTTGGGGTTTTGTAACATACGGGCTGCCCTGTTTGTGGGATCATGAATACCGTCTTCTATGGGGGCAAGATGCACTTCACCACCCTTTTTCAATAATCTGTTAAACCTGTTTACATCTGGTTTTTCAACACTTTTCTTTTTTACAATGGTATCTTTTTGGGTGTTGCTCATATCTTTTACTTCTGCCACCACTGTTGGTGAGTCAGACTTTTGAACTATTGGCTTTGAGGGGCTTAGATTAACATCCGCCTTGCTATCTACCGATGTGCAATTAACTACCAGTGCTGAAAATAGAATTGTAAATATATATGTTAATGCACTTCGATTATTCATAGCATATTCACTTTTAGCTTACTTTTTTTGTTTCTCGGGTACAGGCGTTGTTGTTATTTTTGGTTTATGACCCCGTACATCCATAATCCTCTGCTGGGTACTATTGTGTACCTTGGTTTTAGTGCCCATCTCTGCCGAATGGCATAAATCACAATTTTCGATATCCCACGCAATTTTTCCATCATGACAGGCACCACAGTAACGACCATTGATGATGTCAGACATTTTCATCTTGTTCTCGCCCGCCTTGAACTTGAATTCAAGATCATCATGACAAACCTTGCAGGTATAACGTATTCGATGGAACCAGTGGGGGAAAATGACAGGCCTGACACCGGCCTCATCAGCAAAATTGTTGAGTACAACATCTCCGTACTCTGTCTTGCCTTCGATAGGTAGAACACATACGGCTAGAAATACAACTAATCTGAATATTGATTTAACAAACATAACTGACCTTTCAAAAAACCAGCCCTCCCTGACTAATTTTATAAACAGTAAAAACATCAGGTGCTTTTCCTGCTAGCCATCCTTGCCATTGCTACACCAAAAATCTCATCTATATCAGCAACGTGCAACGCTTAATTAACTCATTGAATTCATTATAAACACTCTTATACCGATATGATATTTTTTTATCCGAAAAAAAAAGGCTATGTTTTTATACGGTTAGCTATAAAAAACATGCTGGACATGATTTAAATCAATTAGAGTTTTATTATGAACACCATATTGGCGGTACATAGACATACACGTTAGTCTGGGGTTAAACACAAAAAACCCCGCCATTGCTGCAGGGTTTAAAGCCAAAAACTTCGCAATATATCAGACTATTCTCCTCCTGCTATCCCCAGCAAAACATCTTCAATCGCGCCGGGCGCACACATGATATTAAAGAAGGTGTGGCTACCCTGCATCATATTCAGATCAGGGAAGCTTTGTGCAATACGGAATTTGGGATGCAGTGCCAACACGTCACCTTTGCTGATCAGTATTTCATAAGGCAGGTGGGGCGTGCCGCGCAGATACTCACCATCAATACGATCCATGATGTACTTGTCATTACTACATCCAGCTGTCATAGCAACACCAAATACAACTTCATCCTTATCAGGAATATCAACACGATATACTTTGGAAACACCCCCACGCCTTGACTCAAATCCTGCCTCAACTGCGTTTATTGCTTTCTCCTGACTGTCAAACTTGGCCAGTTTATATACGTCATCAAAATAAGGCATTACATCCTTGTACTGGTATTTACGCAATTTACTGGAAGTAAAACCATACTTGGAGCCATATTCAGTACCCTTACCACCCAATGCAGACACAAGCTGTTCGTAAACATCTCGTAAGTCGCTTTTCATGCGATAGATATTGGCCATATAACGCGGATTGGTAGTGGAAACCTGTGTATTGTTTCCTGCCCTGGTAATTGCAATGCGTTGTACAGCACCAAAACCACCCATGTCAGAATTAGCTGCATTGCTTTTCAGTGCGTCATTCGTAACTACAATAATATGAGCACCTTTATAGGGGGAATATTCACCTACTACTTCAAAACCACTTGCTTGAAGCGCGTCACGGATACTGCTCACAGCCGCACTATAATCAACACCCGCCTTGTTCATTGTATTTATATAAGGTCTGAATACTTCTTCTTCTGCCAACACAACACTGGAAACAGATATGGCCAATACAGAAGCAGCCAGAAAACCAATTGTTCTTTTGTTGATAAATATCATGCTATTTCTCTGGAGACTAATCGCTCGGCTCAGTATATCAGCATGGGGTACTAACGCTAGTAAATGGAGGGGGTCAATTTTGAGCTAGATCAAGAATTCCTGATTATTTTTATACAGAATGTGCGTTATTTTGGGCTATTTTCCATATTTACCTTGAGAAGCAAAATCTTAGGGCAATCTCTTGATAATTTCCGGTATAATGACAAGTTCCTGATAACATAACTACTTTTGAGTATGTGGCAATTTTTTCACAAGCTGGCATCACCCAAATTTTTCTATGATTTCTCTAGCCGTTTAATCTTCTGGCTTGCCATCGTGACAATCATACTGATGGCTAGCGGCTTGTACATGGGACTGGTTGAAGCGCCACCGGATTATCAACAGAAAGACAGCTATCGCATCATGTTTATTCATGTGCCGGCAGCATGGATGTCCATGTTTGTTTATATGGTGATGGCGATCACCGGTGCGATTAATCTGATCTGGCGCATCAAGCTGGCGGATATTATTTCCATGAGTTGTGCACCACTCGGTGCTTCGTTTACGTTTCTTGCACTGGTAACCGGCTCTATCTGGGGCAAACCGATGTGGGGAACATGGTGGGTATGGGATGCGCGCCTGACATCGGAATTGATTTTATTGTTTTTGTATCTCGGTTACATGGCATTGCGTGCTTCCATTGAAGACAAGACCAATGCATCACGTGCTGCGGCGGTACTCGCGCTGGTCGGTGTCGTGAATATTCCGATCATCCATTATTCGGTTGAATGGTGGAACACACTGCATCAGGGCCCGACGGTGACCAAGTTTGATAAACCTTCCATTCACACTTCCATGTTGATCCCGTTATTGCTGATGGCATTTGCGTTTAAAACCTATTTCGTGAGTGTGCTGTTGGTGCGTACTCGTACTGAATTGCTGGTCAGGGAGTTTCGCAGTAGCTGGGCCAGAAAGGAATTATCCAAATGACCTTTGCAGAATTTATTGATATGGGTGGTTACGGCTCCTATGTGTGGAGCTCTTACGGTATTGCGCTGGTTGTACTTGTGGCCAATGTCGTTATCCCGCTGCTTAGCGCACGAAAACAGAAACGGGAATTGCTCGGCAAGTTGAAACGCATGGAGAATTCATGAATCCAAAAAGAAAGAAACGATTAATCTATGTTGTGCTGATCGTGGCTGGTGTTGGTGCGGCAGCGGCGTTGATGGTGACCGCATTCCAGCAAAACATGATGTACTTTATTACACCCACTGAAATCGCGGCCGGTGCTGTTCAGCAAGGACGCAGTATTCGTCTGGGTGGTGTTGTATCGGAAGGCAGTTTGCGACGTGAAAACGACGGACTGACCGTTCATTTTAAAGTGACGGACAATGCCAACGAAGTACCAGTACGCTACAAGGGCATCTTGCCCGATCTATTCAGAGAGGGTCAGGGGATCATTGCCATTGGCAAGGTCACTGCGGATAATCTTTTTGTGGCTGATGAAGTGCTGGCCAAGCATGATGAAAACTACATGCCACCTGAAGTAATGGAAGCACTCGAAAAATCAGGTGCCAAATCCCCACATAAACCGGAAGCCAAATAAAACATGATTCCTGAAATTGGTCATTATGCCTTAATCATGGCGCTGTGCCTTGCCATTGTGCAAAGCATTGTGCCGTTAGTTGGTGCGCAACGCGGCAATGCACAATGGATGGCGCTTACACGCCCTTCTGCTACCGGGCAATTTGTGTTTTTATCCATTGCCTTCTTTTGTCTGACTTATTCTTTTATACAAAATGATTTTTCTGTTCTGTATGTTGCGAAGAATTCCAACACCGCATTACCGATTGCCTATCGTATCTCCGCTGTCTGGGGTGCGCACGAAGGTTCGTTATTATTGTGGGCCTACTTGCTCGCTGGATGGACTATTGCCGTTGCCTTTTTCAGTCGCAGTTTGCCGCAAGTCATGGTGGCACGTGTGATCAGTATCATGGGTATGGTCAGTATCGGCTTTTTATTATTCATGATACTGACGTCCAATCCGTTTGATCGTTTATTCCCGGCCGCACTGGAAGGCCGTGATCTGAATCCATTGTTACAGGATCCCGGACTGGTAATACATCCGCCCATGTTGTACATGGGTTATGTTGGTTTTTCTGTCGCGTTTGCGTTTTCTATCGCCGCATTAATCGGTGGCAACCTTGATGCAACATGGGCACGCTGGTCACGTCCGTGGACAACGGTAGCGTGGTCATTTTTAACACTGGGTATTGCACTCGGCAGCTGGTGGGCCTATTACGAACTCGGTTGGGGTGGCTGGTGGTTCTGGGATCCGGTGGAAAATGCCTCGTTCATGCCATGGCTGGTCGGTACTGCATTAATACATTCACAGGCCGTTACGGAAAAACGCAGTGCATTAAAGGCATGGACGGTATTGCTTGCCATTTTTGCGTTCTCATTAAGTTTACTGGGTACCTTCCTTGTGCGTTCCGGTGTACTGGTATCGGTACATGCGTTTGCAACCGATCCGGCACGCGGTACTTTTATCCTTGCCTTCCTTGTCGTGGTGGTGGGCAGTTCACTGGCGCTGTATGCATGGCGCGGTCCCAAGGTAGTGGGCGGTGGTCAGTTCGGCAGTTTTTCACGTGAGACATTGTTGCTGGTCAATAACCTGTTGCTGGTGGTGACCGCCATCACGGTATTACTCGGCACACTGTATCCGTTAATTATGGACGCACTTGGTTTCGGCAAGATTTCTGTTGGCCCACCCTATTTCAACATGGTGTTTGTGCCGTTGATGCTGCCATTGTGTTTCCTTCTAGGCATTGGACCATTAACACGCTGGAAGCAGGATCAGCCGGAACGCGTTGTTAAACTGATGTGGCGTTTTTTGATTGCGGCATTCATTATTGCTGTCGCCTTCCTGTTCCTGTATGTCGCGGAAATCAAACCCATGGTATTACTGGCTGTGTTTGTTGCGGCATGGGTGATGATCACGACCGGTTTTGCCTGGTACAAACAACGCAATGCCGGTCAGCGTAAATCAGTAACGCCGGCGTTTCTCGGTATGGTGATGGCACATATCGGTATTGGCATGTTCATTATTGGTGTCACGCTGGTGGAAACCTACCATATTGAAAAAGACGTGAAGCTGGAAATGAATGAAAGCATCATGATGGGTGAGTATGAATTTAAATTCCTCGGTACCTCGCATGTTGACGGTCCCAATTACTCGGCTGAGCGCGGCAATGTGCAGGTATTACTGGATAATAATGTTATTGCCACGCTTTATCCCGAAAAGCGTATTTATCATGCACAACGTAGCCCCATGACTGAAGCCGGTATTGATCCGGGTTTGTTCCGTGATCTGTTTGTTGCACTGGGTGAACCGCTCGACAACGGCGCATGGTCATTACGTGTTTATTACAAACCGTTTATCCGCTGGATCTGGCTGGGCTGTCTGGTAATGGCCATTGGCGGCTTCATTGCTGTTTCGGATCGTCGCTATCGTATTCGTGTGCAAAATAAAATCAGTGACAAGTTGGCTGCGCAGGGAGCAACTGCATGAACCGTTATTTGTGGCCGCTTGGTATTTTTATCGCACTCGTGATTTTACTGGGTGTTGGTCTGACACTAAATCCGCGTGAAGTCCCTTCCCCGTTTATTGGCAAGCCGGCACCGGCCTTTGTTCTGCCAACGGTGCATGATACAAATAAACAATTTTCGCATGAAGAATTCAAAGGAAAGGTTTCACTGTTTAATGTCTGGGCATCATGGTGTGTCGCCTGTCGTGAAGAACATCCGTTGCTGGTTGAGTTATCAAAAACCAGTGACATTCCGATTTATGGTCTTAACTACAAGGACAAGATCGCTGATGCCAAACGCTGGCTCAAAACGCTGGGCAATCCGTATATCGACAGTGCTTCTGATATTGAAGGCAAGGCCGGTTTTAACTGGGGTGTATACGGTGTGCCGGAAACCTTTTTGATCGATAAGAAGGGCATTATTCGTTATAAAAAAATTGGGCCGATCACAACACAGGATTTAAAGGAAAAAATTCTGCCGCTGGTTAAACAACTGCGTGGAGAAGCCGGATGAAAAAGCTTCTGGTCCTGACCCTGTTTTTGTTTTCATCACTTGCCTTTGCCGCACCGGTAGAAACACTGGACGACATGACACCTGAACAGGAAAAGCGTTATCGCCAGTTGATTGCGGAATTACGTTGTCTTGTTTGTATGAACCAGTCGCTGGCCGATTCCAATGCCGAGCTTGCAGTCGACATGCGTAACGAGGTGCACAAGAAAGTAGTTTCCGGTCAGGCCAATCAGGAAATCGTGGATTTTCTGGTGGAACGTTACGGTGACTTTGTGCGTTATCGTCCGCCCGTCAATGCCACCACTGTCCTGCTCTGGTTTGGCCCGCTTATTCTGCTTGTGATCGGTGCAATTGTGTTAATTAAGAACAACAAAAAGAAACGGGCAACCGCGTCACTCAGTGAAGAGCAGCATGAAAAGGCAAAACGCCTGCTTGATACCATTAGCGAGGAAAACAACTCATGATGTTCTGGATCATCGTTGCCCTGCTCACCCTGTTGGCACTGACCTTTGTTATCCTGCCGTTATTACGCAAGCCGGCTGATAACACGACTGAATCAAATGCACTGAATATTACCATTCATAAAAAACGCCTGGCTGAACTGGAAACGGATTTCAAGAATGGCAACATAGATGAAGAACGCTATAACACCGCACGTGAAGAAATTGAACGTGACCTGCTGAACGATATCGAGAATCAGAACAACACGACATCGACAGACAGTGTTACACCGAAACTACTCGCTATTATCAGTGGTGTTGCTGTGCCCATAGTGGCATTGGTAATGTATTTTGCATTGGGCAGCTGGCACAACATGAATGACATGCAGCGTGCCGGTATTGTGCAAACACCGGAAGAAAAGAAAAACATGCCTTCCGTAGACGAGATGGTGCAGGCACTTGAGGCACGTCTTGAACAGGATCCCAATAACGCCGAAGGCTGGCAATTACTTGGCCGCAGTTATCTGCATCTTAAAAAGTTTGCCGAAGGCAGGCAGGCTTTTGAAAAGGCAATGCAACTGACTAACCCCCCAACCGCCACACTACTGACTGATTACGCAGAAGCCATTGCGCTGGGCAATCAATTAAAACTTAGCGGTGAACCCTCTGATCTATTGGCGCGTGCACTGAAGATTAATCCTCGTTATGAAAAGGCGATCTGGTTGTCCGGGTTTGCCCGTTATCAGGAAGAACATTATTCTGCTGCAATCAAGCATTGGAAATACCTGCAAACACTCTTGCCATCTGACAGTCCTGACCATGAAACACTGATCGCCTATATCGCACAGGCGGAAGAACGCGGCGGCATCAGCCCTTCAACAAAACCAAAACAGGACACGGCTAAAATTCAAATCAAGGTTAATGTGGATCTGGATGATGCATTGATTAGCAAGGTTTCATCTGATGATGTGGTCTTTGTTTATGCCTATGCTGCAAATGGTCCGCGCATGCCGCTGGCCATTGTGCGCAAAAGAGCTGATGAACTGCCGCTGACCGTAGTATTGGATGAAACCATGGCCATGACACCACAAATGAGCCTGGTGAATTTCCCTGAAGTTATTATTAATGCCCGTATCTCAAAATCAGGACTGGCGACACCGCAGTCTGGAGACCTGATGGGCCAGTCCGCTACTCTCAAAACGGATAGCAACCCGACCGTGGATATCGTGATTAATCAGGTGAAAGAGTAAAATCTTTTTTTTACTAGGCTTTTGTAATAAAAAACCCGCTAAAGCGGGTTTTTTATTAATGTCTCTTTATATATCTCTTTTTACTTAAGCCGCTGCTATCGCCTCATCTACAATCGACGCTAACTGGTTGGTGATTCTGACCACTTGATCATAATCCTCACCTTCAACCATCACCCTGACAACCGGTTCGGTACCGGAAGGACGTAATAATACGCGCCCCTTGTCTGCCAATTCTTTCTCTGCTTTTTTGACTGCATCCTGAATTACTTTTGAAGCAAACACATCGGTCTTTTTGCTGATGCGAACATTAATCATATGTTGCGGATATTTGCTCATGGCAGATTTCAGTTCATGCAATGTCTTGCCGGATTTAACAAGCGCTGCCATGACCTGTAATGCTGAAACAATGCCATCACCTGTGGTGGTTCGATCCAGACAAATAATATGACCTGAGCCTTCACCACCCAGACACCAGCCGCCTTCCTTGAGCATTTCCATCACATAACGATCGCCGACATTGGCGCGACGCAGTTCGATACCGATTTTTTTCAGCGCATGCTCTGCACCAAGATTGGTCATCAGTGTGCCAACCACCACATTGCAGCAGGCTCTTTCTTTTTCATTGCGTGATTCGGCAATGATATAAAGCAGTTCATCACCATCGACTATCTCACCCTTATGATCCACCATGATGACGCGATCGCCATCACCATCAAACGCAATACCAAGATCGGCATTATGCTCAAGCACAACCTTTTGCATGATTTCAGGTGAAGTAGAACCAACACCTTGATTAATATTCAGCCCATCCGGATCTGTACCCAGCTCAATGACCTTGGCACCCATTTCGGTAAACACATCCGGTGCAACGTGGTATGTCGCGCCATTTGCACAGTCCATCACGATGGTCATGCCTTTGAAATTCATGCTGGATGGAATGGTGCTTTTACAGAATTCAATATAACGACCACGCGCATCCGCTACGCGCACCGCCTTGCCCAAATGTGCAGAATCAACGGTCTTCATTGGTTTATCCAGTTCAGCCTCAATCGCCAATTCTATTTCATCAGGTAATTTTGTCCCTTCAGCTGAAAAGAACTTGATACCGTTATCATAAAATGGGTTATGTGATGCGCTGATCACAATACCGGCTTGTGCATGAAATGTACGTGTCAGATAAGCGATTGCCGGTGTCGGCATTGGACCTAATAAATGGATATCAACACCAGCGGCGGACAAACCGGCTTCCAGTGCGGATTCAAACATATAACCAGAGATGCGGGTGTCCTTGCCAATAAGCACCTTGCCGTCTCCTTCCTTGGCTAGTACCTGCCCAACAGCCCAGCCCAGCTTGAGCATAAACTCCGGTGTGATTGGTTCTTCACCTACCTTGCCTCGGATACCATCCGTTCCGAAAAACTTCTTTTGCATCTGTTACTACCCTCTGAGTCCCAACTGGATTAAGTATATACAATGTGTGGCCATTACACACCTGTAATATCTTGAATAATGTTCAGATATCATCTGTAACACTTTGTATACTATAGCAAAGTTTTAGTGCTTCAACGGTGGGTTTTATATCATGAGTCCGGATTATCCGTGCGCCTTTCATTACCGCCACTGTGGCTGCGGCCAGACCGGCGTGGAGACGTTCATCAACCCCCAGACCCAGTAATTGCCCAAACATGGATTTTCGAGAAACCCCCACGAGGACGGGAAACCCGGTATCGACCAGTGCTTCCATGTGTTTCAGTAACAACAGATTGTGCTGCAGGGTTTTGCCAAAACCAAAACCCGGATCAATCATGATTCTGTCTCTTGCTATACCTGCCTGTATACATGCCTCGGTCCGTTTGAGTAAAAATGCCTTAATCTCGGTAATCACATTTTTATAGTGCGGCTCTTTTTGCATGGTTCTTGGCTCACCCTGCATATGCATCAAACAAACAGGGACAGCTGTTTCAGCCACGGCCTCAATTGCACCCTCCGCCCGTAATGCATAGACATCATTTACCATGCTGGCACCGGCTTTTATCGCTTCACGCATTACTTCCGGTTTACTGGTATCAATTGAAATGGGTGTATTGAGTTCCTTGCTTAAGGATTCAATCACCGGTATGACGCGATCTATTTCCTGCTGCACGCTAACCGGCTCGGCACCGGGTCGTGTTGATTCACCACCAATATCAATAATCCCAGCTCCTTCTGCATTCATCTGACAGGCATGATCAACTGCCTTGTTCACAGCGTCAAACTTGCCACCATCTGAGAATGAATCCGGGGTGACATTTAAAATTCCCATTACAACAGGCTGGCTGGTATCAATGGTGGTATATTTCTTGTTCATTAAATCAACCTTAGTTAACTACTTGGTTATTACACATTATCCTTATCTTTATTCTGTTTAAAAATATTCCAGAGCATCCGATAGACACATTAAGTAGACATCATAATCCAGAATGATATTATTAATATACACGGAGAAAAAAAAGGGGATTAGGGATGGAATGGAGTGACGATTTTAGTGTTTCCATCAGCGAAATAGATGATCAGCACAAAATCATTATCGGCCTGATTAACGAGGTTGATGAAGCAGCACACGCATCCGAAGAACATGAAAAGCTGGCGCATGTTCTGAGTGAGCTGATTGATTACACTAAAGCCCATTTTGCTGTTGAAGAAAGTTTGATGCGTATCTTTAAATATCCGGGATACGACGAACACAAACAAAAACATGAAAAGCTGATTGAGCGAGTCATTCATTTTCAGGATCAATTTAACCGGGGTAATACGCTGGTCGCAAAGGAGCTACATTATTTTCTACAGGACTGGTTGATTAAACATATTCAGGGCACTGATAGGGAATACACCCCGTTTATGAATGAACATGGCATTAAATAAAAAAGCCCCGCTTAAGCGGGGCTTTTTTATTTAGTGGATGCCAGCCGGGCCGCCTATTTTCCCGTCACCCTTGGATTCCTTTTTCTCCGATGAGGATGAAGATGTGCCATCCGGTGTATCACTGTCTGTCCAGTCACTCGGTGGACGCGGCTCCTTGCCGTTCATTATGTCAGTAATCTGTTCATTATCGATAGTTTCGTATTTAATCAGTGCCTCTGCCATCTTGTGCAGCTTGTCCACGTTGTCAGTCAGGATCTGCTCGGCACGTTTATAGTTACGATCAACAATAGAACGGATTTCTTCATCAATAATATGTGAAGTTTCATCCGATACTTCTTTATGTTTGGTAACAGAACGTCCAAGGAATACTTCACCCTCTTCCTCTGTGTAGGTCATTGGTCCAAGGCGATTGGACAAGCCCCACTTGGTCACCATATTGCGCGCCAGTTCAGTGGTACGCTGAATATCATTGGAGGCACCGGTTGTCACTGCCTCGGGACCAAAAATCAGTTCCTCTGCAATACGACCACCAAACAAACTGGATATCTGGCTTTCCAGTCGTTTCTTGCTGTAACTGTGGCGATCTTCTTCCGGCAGAAACATGGTCACACCCAATGCACGACCACGTGGAATAATACTTACCTTATAAACCGGATCGTGTTCCGGTACGTTACGTCCAACAATGGCATGACCGGCTTCATGGTAGGCAGTGAGTTTTTTCTCATCATCACTCATGACCATGGAACGACGTTCTGCACCCATCATGATTTTATCTTTTGCCTTTTCAAGTTCATCCATGCCGACTGTGCGCTTGTTGGCACGCGCTGCAAACAGCGCTGCTTCATTCACCAGGTTGGCTAAATCAGCACCTGAAAAACCGGGAGTACCACGTGCAATAATTGAGGGATTCACACCATCACCTAATGGTACTTTACGCATATGTACTTTCAGTATTTGTTCACGGCCACGTACATCCGGCAGTGGCACAACCACCTGACGATCAAAACGACCGGGACGTAACAAGGCAGGATCAAGTACATCAGGTCGGTTGGTTGCCGCAATCACGATCACACCTTCGTTACCTTCGAAACCATCCATCTCAACCAGCAACTGGTTCAGTGTTTGTTCACGTTCATCATGACCGCCGCCCAGACCGGCACCACGGTGACGACCCACCGCATCAATTTCATCTATAAAGATAATGCACGGCGAATGTTTCTTGGCTTGTTCAAACATGTCACGTACGCGTGATGCACCAACACCAACAAACATTTCAACAAAGTCAGAACCGGAAATAGTAAAGAAAGGTACCTTGGCTTCACCGGCAATGGCTTTGGCAAGTAATGTTTTACCGGTACCGGGACTACCTACCATCAGGACACCGCTTGGAATCTTGCCGCCGAGTTTCTGAAACTTGCCCGGATCGCGCAGAAACTCAACCAGCTCTGCCACTTCTTCCTTGGCTTCCTCGACACCGGCAACATCAGCAAATGTCACCTTGACCTGATCTTCGCCCAGCATGCGTGCCTTGCTCTTGCCGAATGACATCGCGCCACGGCCACCGCCGCCACCTTGCATCTGGCGCATGAAAAATATCCACACACCAATAAGCAACAACATCGGGAACCAGGAAATAAATATTTGCATCAGAACAGACTGCTGTTCAGGCGGCTTGGCACTGAACTGCACGCCATGTTGAATCAGGTCACTTACCAGCCCCGGATCACCCGGGCTGTAGGTATAAAATTCTTCACCGCTTTGACGAACACCATGAATAGAGCGCCCTTCAATGGTGACGCGTTGAACCTGGCCTTTTTTGACTTCATCAATGAATTGGGAATATTCAACCTGAGATACTGCACGCTGGCGTGGGCCGAAGTTATTGAAAACGGACATCAGCACTACCGCGATAATGATCCAAAGTACCAGATTTTTAGCGAGATCGTTCAACTTCCATTACCTCTTTCTGTTATAAGATTTTGGCTGGTTCAGCTTTCCATACCGCTACCCGAGGTGTATCGGCAGGAGGGGAAAAACCAACAGATTCCCCGTAAATCAATAAGCTACTACACATTGTAGCCTCTTGCCAGCACATAAACCTCACGACTTCTGGGTCTGGAAGCTTTGGGTTTACGCGTCGTTACCTTACTGAAATCATTACGTAAACTGCGGTAAAAGGCATCATAGCCCTCACCTTGAAAAACCTTCATCAGCAAATCCCCTCCCTCACACAGAGCCTCTTTTGCAAAATCCAGTGCCAATTCAACAAGATACATTGAGCGGGGCTGATCTACTGATTCTATTCCTGTGATATTGGGTGCCATATCCGACATTACAAGGTCTATGCACTCTCCTTTTACCGCATCTCTCAATTGCGCCAAAGCCTGCTCTTCGGTGAAATCACCTTGAATAAAGGTGACATCCACCAAGGGCGCCATTTCCAGTATATCGAGAGCAACAATCTTGCCCTTTTCACCTATAACCGATGAGGCATATTGTGACCAGCCTCCGGGAGCAGCGCCCAGATCCACTATTTTCATTCCTGGCTTCAACAGCCGGTCTTTTTCCTGAATCTCTTTCAGTTTGTAGACAGCGCGCGAACGGGCACCGTCTTTTTGTGCCATTTTGACGTAATGATCATCAAAATGCTCCTTGAGCCAGCTTTTGCTTGTTTTGGACCGTGCCATGATAGAATACGCGTTTTCAAACCTGACTTAATTATACTCGAATAAACTTCCTATGCCTCTGACTTCAAAACAAAACAGCTATTTACGCTCGAAAGCGCATCATCTCAAACCTCTGGTGATTCTCGGTTCAGCCGGATTAACCGAAGGCGTACTGAATGAAATTGAAAATACGGTGGAACATCACGAGCTGATCAAGATAAAAATCAATGCCGGTGATCGGGATGAACTAAAGGAAATTGCAGAACAAATCAGTGAAAAGACAAACAGTGAACTGGTACAGATAATCGGTCACACCGCGATCATTTATCGGAAGGCAAAAAAACCGGTTATAAAGCTGCCGCGTTAATCCTTAAAACAAAAAGCCCCCGAATCGGGGGCTGTATAAAACCATATGTAAAATCAATTATTTTCGTCTTTTAGCAAGACCAAGTAATCCAATCAATCCTGAGCAAAATAACCAGACTGCAGCGGGTACCGGTACCGGACTTGTATTAACAAAGCTTTCGCTACCTGTATCTGCAAAATCAATTGCATGCAAACCAATACGCAAGGCACCTGTTTCCAGATCATTTATTACATCAAAGAAACTTAAGCCAGCCTGCAAATCAAAAACAATACCCAGTGTCTCGAATTCATTTATCCCGTTATGGGCCGATGGATTTACAGCCACCGATGTAAAAGAAGCTGTCGCTTCAAATGTTGGTATTACCTGATTCCAACCCGGCATATTAGGTGATGACATGTCCTGCATAAAATCCACGCCGGCACTGCCACCATTTTGTGTGTCAATAATGGTAGAAATTCCAAGTAAAGTGCCGTCATCAAAATAAACACCACGAATTGAAGATTGTTCAGGTCCGCTGTTATTAATGTTGAACAGTACCTGACTACTACCGTAGTCAATCACATCGACTGAAAATTGTGCTTCACCTATCGTACAATCAGTCGCATCAATACTGTCCATGTTTGGCACGCAGCTAAAATTCACTGAATAAGCATGGACCTGGGAAAAGAATGATAAAAACAGAATGCCTGCTACAGCCTGAAGTAAACTTCTCACGACTTACCCCCCTCACAATTATTAATAAAACAACAAATTCAAACCGATTATTATTTTTATTTAGACTGATTTTACATCAGGATATTAAATTGAGTCTATATATTATTATTAAATAATTTTCATACTAAAATTGTAAGTTTTCTTGCAAGATTGGCTTAATTTTCATGTCCGGATTTGATAACTAGTACCAGACCCGCAATACTGTTAATCAGAAAAATAACTGCAGCAATCCCGTGTAACATACTGAATTTTTTGTGATTTTCGGAACCTTCCAACATCCCGGTTACCTTTAGTTCTGCCATCATTGGCTGGAGGATAAATTCACCAAGACAAACCAGAATTAACATGGCCACCAATAACCAGCTACGCCATTGCCTAAATGATTGCTGTCCATACCGATAGGCTATCCCTGCCAATAGCAACACACCGCAAAACAGCCCGACATAACTCATGGCTGTAAACATGTGACCGGCCACATTCCCCGCCGTTTGTTTATCCAGATACTGGAACAAAAGCGGCGCCATCATATAGCCTGTGATCCACATTCCCCCGACCCACAGGGTCAGAAAAATACGCTCAGTTATTGAAAATAATTTTAAATTATCCATATACACAAAAAAGGCCGAAAAAATTCGACCTTGTTATTAATATTCCAGCTTTTAAATTCTCTGGCCTTGTTTAAATATATTTAACCGCCAGAATTTCATACTCCTTATCCCCGCCTGGCGCCTTCACCACCGCAATGTCACCCTCTTCCTTACCAATTAAGGCGCGAGCAATAGGCGATGAAACAGAAATCTTGTTTTGTTTAATATCAGATTCCAGATCACCGACAATCTGATATGTAACTTCATCACCGCTTTCTTCATCTACCAGTTCAACTGTGGTTCCGAAAACAATTTTTCCGCCTGGATTCAGTTCGGTAACATCGATTATCTGTGCATTGGACAGAGCCCCTTCAAGCTCTTTTATCCGACCTTCAATAAAGCCTTGCTCTTCACGTGCAGCATGGTATTCTGCGTTTTCTTTCAGATCACCGTGTTCACGTGCTTCAGCAATCGCCTGAATAACACGAGGACGTGCCTCACTCTTGAGATGAGTCAGTTCTTCTCTCAATTTTTTAGCGCCTTTTGCTGTGATTGGCTCTTGAGTCATTACACCAGTTCCTCATGTAATTTCTGCAAACTATTAACACCGGAAGTATCCAGTTCCCTGATGGCCATACAAAATGCCTGTCCACCGGCCAAGGTAGTAGTATAGGTTACCTTGTGATGAAGGGCATTACTGCGGATTGTATATGAATCGGCAATCGCCTGCGCACCCTCGGTGGTGTTAATAACCAGACTAATTTCATCATTTTTAATCATATCAACGATATGCGGGCGGCCTTCTGTTACCTTGTTGACGATCTGACATTCAATGCCTGCTTTCTGAATAACAGAACCTGTGCCGCGCGTAGCAACAATAGTAAAACCGTGTTCAGATAAGTCACGTGCTATTTCGACTGCAGCAGGACGATCCTGCTCACGTACACTGATAAAAGCACGACCACTTGTTGGCAATGAATTACCGGCACCCAATTGTGCCTTGGCATAGGCTTCACCAAAACTGCGGCCTACGCCCATGACTTCACCGGTTGATTTCATTTCCGGCCCCAGTAATGGATCAACGCCCTGGAATTTGGCAAATGGAAACACGGCTTCTTTCACTGAAAAATAAGGCGGGATAGTTTCACGACGACTGTTTTGTTCTTCCAGTGATTTACCGACCATGCAACGCGCTGCAATCTTGGCAAGCGGACGACCGGTTGCCTTGGAAACAAACGGAACAGTACGTGATGCACGTGGATTCACTTCAAGAATAAAAATCTTTTTCCCCTGAATTGCAAACTGGATGTTCATCAATCCGACCACATTCAGCGCCATAGCCAGACTCTTGGCCTGTTTGCGTAATTCATCCTGAATCTGTTTACTCAGACTAAAAGGAGGTAATGAACAGGCAGAGTCACCGGAATGTACGCCGGCCTGTTCGATATGTTCCATGATGCCGCCAATCAATACATCCTTGCCATCACAAATAGCATCGACATCCACTTCAATGGCATCGTTAAGGAATCTGTCGAGTAACACAGGTGAATCGTTGGAAACACTGACAGCCTCACGCATATAACGTGACAAGTCTTCCTTGTTGTAAACAATTTCCATCGCACGGCCACCCAGCACATAGGATGGACGCACCACTAATGGATAACCGATTTCTTCTGCCAGTTTCACCGCCTCTTCCGAACTGCGTGCTGTGCGATTAGGTGGCTGCAATAATCCCAGTTGTTCAATTTTTTTCTGGAATCGTTCACGATCTTCTGACAAGTCGATGGAATCCGGTGTCGTACCCACAATCGGTGCACCGGCCGCTTCCAGATCACGCGCCAGTTTTAATGGTGTCTGTCCGCCGTATTGCACAATTAATCCATAAGGTTTTTCAAGATGTACAATTTCCAGCACATCTTCCAGGGTCAGCGGCTCGAAATACAATCGATCCGATGTGTCGTAATCAGTTGATACTGTTTCCGGATTACAATTCACCATAATGGTTTCATAACCGTCTTCGCGCATTGCGAAAGCAGCATGGACACAACAGTAATCAAATTCAATACCCTGCCCGATACGGTTAGGTCCGCCACCCAATACCATGATCTTTTTCCGATCAGTCGGGTTTGATTCACACTCTTCTTCATAAGTGGAATACATATAGGCCGTGTTTGATGCAAATTCTGCGGCACAGGAATCAACACGCTTGTAAACAGGATGTATGTTCAGACTATAACGATGCTCCCGCACTTCCTTTTCAGAAACAGAAAGCATTTTTGCAATACGTGCATCTGAAAAGCCCTTGCGCTTTAATTGACGCATTTCATCAGCATCAATTTTGGCCAGTTTCTTTTTCTTTAACCCGTTTTCAATTTTCACAATGTCTTCAATCTGGATCAGGAACCAGGGATCAATAGCCGAAAGTTCAAATATTTCTTCCAGCGTGGCTCCGGCACGAAATGCATCAGCGACATACCAAAGTCGTTCCGGACCAGGCGACTTGAGTTCCTTGCGTAAAATTTCTTCTGTACCTTCAGCATTGATGTCAACCATTTCATCCAGACCACACATGCCGGTTTCCAGACCACGCAGTGCCTTTTGCATGGATTCCTGAAAGGTACGACCAATTGCCATGACTTCACCAACCGATTTCATTTGTGTGGTCAAACGCGGTTGCGCCTGCGGGAATTTTTCAAATGTAAAACGCGGCACCTTGGTAACAACATAATCAATAGAAGGTTCAAATGAGGCCGGTGTCGCACCGCCGGTAATTTCGTTTTTCAATTCATCCAGCGTGTAACCTACCGCCAGCTTTGCCGCTACCTTGGCAATTGGGAAACCGGTTGCCTTCGAAGCCAGTGCAGAAGAGCGAGATACGCGTGGATTCATTTCAATAATAATCATGCGACCGTTTTCAGGATTGATTGCAAACTGGACATTGGAACCACCGGTGTCCACACCAATCTCGCGTAAAACCGCGAGTGAGGCATTACGCATGATCTGGTATTCCTTATCGGTCAGTGTTTGTGCCGGTGCCACTGTAATGGAGTCACCGGTATGCACACCCATCGGGTCCAGATTTTCAATCGAACAGATAATGATGCAGTTGTCTTTGTGATCACGCACCACTTCCATTTCATATTCTTTCCAGCCAAGTACAGATTCTTCAATCAACAGCTCATTGGTTGGTGATAAATCCAGTCCACGTTCACAAATCTCGACAAACTCTTCCTTGTTATAGGCAATACCACCACCGCTACCGCCCATAGTAAATGAAGGACGAATAATCGTGGGATAACCGATACCAACCTGTACCTGCAACGCTTCTTCCATGCTGTGTGCAATCGCCGCATTCGGCGTATCCAGTCCAATCTTGTTCATTGCAACACGGAAACGCTCGCGATCTTCAGCCTTGTCGATCGCATCGCGAGTAGCGCCGATCATTTCCACCTTGTGTTTTTCCAGTACCCCTTCACGTGCCAGATCGAGTGCACAGTTCAAGGCTGTCTGACCACCCATTGTCGGGAGCAACACATCCGGTTTTTCTTTTTCAATGATCTTTTCAACTGTTCGCCAGTTGATTGGCTCAATATAGATTGCATCCGCCATATTCGGATCAGTCATGATTGTAGCAGGATTCGAATTTACCAGAATGACGCGATAACCTTCCTCACGCAGTGCCTTACAGGCCTGTGCGCCGGAATAATCAAACTCACATGCCTGACCGATTACAATCGGTCCTGCACCGATGATTAAAACACTTTTGATGTCTGTTCTTTTTGGCATGCCGGTATTTATTTCCTGTCTTTAATCATTTCAATAAAACGATTAAATAATGGTGCAACATCATGTGGACCTGGACTGGCTTCAGGGTGTCCCTGAAAACTGAATGCCGGTGTATCTGTTCTTTCAATCCCTTGTAAAGAACCGTCAAATAAGGATTTATGTGTTGCCTTTATGTTTTTAGGTAATGATGATTCGTCAACAGCGAAGCCATGATTCTGGCTGGTGATTAAAACCTGTTTGTTATCGAGATCCTGTACCGGATGATTGGCACCGTGATGACCAAATTTCATTTTAACCGTCTTCGCACCACTGGCCAGTGATAACAACTGGTGACCAAGACAAATTCCAAATACCGGGATACCGGTTTCCAGCACTTCCTTAATGGCCTTAATCGCGTAATCACAGGGTTCCGGATCACCGGGACCGTTGGAAAGGAAAATACCATCCGGCTTCATCGCCAATACATCTTTAGCTGGTGTCTGTGCCGGTACAACCGTCAATTCACATCCACGATCAACCAACATGCGTAATATGTTTCTTTTTACACCGTAATCATAAGCAACCACATGGTAAGGTAAATCTTTACTGCCTTTCGGCAGTCCTTCTTCCAGAGTCCATGTACCCTGTGACCATTCGTATTGTGTTTTGGTCGTCACTTCTTTGGCCAGATCCATCCCTTTCAACCCACCAAAACCCTGTGCCGCTTTAATGGCCACCTTTTCATCTATTTTGTTACCGGCAACGATACAACCGTTTTGCGCACCCTTTTCTCTGAGAATGCGCGTCAATCGACGAGTATCAATATCTGCGATCGCAACGACTTTATTTCTGTTCAGGTAATCAGTCAGGGATTCTTGTGAACGCCAGTTACTGGTGATCATCGGCAGGTCACGAATAATTAAACCGGCCGCCCAGACATGGGATGACTCGGCATCTTCATCATTAGTGCCTACATTACCGATATGGGGATAAGTCAGTGTGACAATTTGTTTACAATAGGAAGGATCAGTGAGGATCTCTTGATAACCGGTCATGGCGGTATTGAACACCACCTCACCTGTCGTTTGTCCCTCAATACCAATCGCTTCTCCCCAAAACAGAGAGCCATCTTCAAGGGCAAGTAGTGCCGGTTTTCTCAAAAAATCCTCCAGCGCTAGGCGTACAAAAAAGCGGGAGACACTTTTTCGTGGCTTCCGCTCATATTTCAATCAAAAAACTGGGTTATTAACTGGCCGGATTACTGAATCTGACCGAGGGGATTATACATAAAAACAGATGCAAGGGGAAAGATTCAAGATACAAGAATAAAGATACAAGCTAATGCAGAATTCACCCTGAATCTCCCTGTTTTTCCCTTGAATCTTGTAACTTTTATCTTGTATCTGCTTTTAGTCCCAACACATCCTGCATATCATACAGGCCCGTATCCTGATTCATGAGCCAACAAGCGGCCCGAACCGCCCCGGATACAGAAGTAAATATACCTGTTCCCACTATTAGCTGTAATGCAACCTGACTGTATACTATTCAACCGAGGATATGAATATTTTTTAAAATCAATCGCTTACATAGTTATCTTTGGTTAAAACCGGTCACATCCAACTTAAAACTAAATTGAAATCATTTGTATATAGCGTACAAATTTGGACTCATAGCAACAATTATTCAACTGTAACCGTAACAGCAATTTGGTTCCCATCAATATCATACCCCTGTGCGTTAACCAATGCTAAACCAGTAATTTCGCCAGCCACATAAAACTTAAAGTCTTTCATCTCACTCAATATCTGATTACGCGCCGGTGAAACTAAAGCTGTCAGATTAGAACCGTCATCTGACCAACTAATATTTTTTATATCACCTCTAGGATTAACCACATAGGCACGCCCTGCACCTCCATTATCAACATCAGCATTATGGGTCATATTGATTTCAACCGCATATGGAATAGTAGTTCCACTGAACGAAACTGTGTAGTGATTTGCACGTTCCATTGCCCTGAGTTCTTGTTCTGTGAGAGCACCTATTTGTGTGTTCTGGAAAGTATTTTGTTCCCCTGTACCAGGCAGTATCTCAAACAATGGGGAAGCAATGGTTTCCCAACTGGCTGTATCTGCATTATAAATATTGACTTGAATAACAGCCATTCCTGTTGCAAGAGAGGTAGGCAAATCCAGAATCAATGTGTCTTGCATCCATTCCTTATCATAAAGAGTCGCACCTTGAATATATTGTCCCGATGAGATTTCACCACCATCAATATCCTGATTTGTTTCATAACCAACAATTACCTTTGATAACGGATCAGGAAAAGCATGAAAATATGCTCTTATTGACGGATCATTTCCAGGAACAACAATAAGTGTCCCTTCACTATCTATTATATTGAGGCTGATATCGGCACGTGATAAATCAGGATGCCTACCAGGCATAACAGCAATAGTGTCTCCTGCACGAGCTGCAATACCAAAACTTTTTGATCCTGTACAACCTGTAAGGTTCAGGGCAATAGCAAAAATCATTAAAGTCAAAATTTTTAAATAATTGTTCATTTGTATACTCCTGTAAATTCTATATTGAGTAATATTTGGGTACATAACAATATCTTTTTTGAAAAAATATCAATAATCTATCTCACCTAATACCTTGCGTTCGATGAGAAGAACATCCGCGAAATTAAACACACCATTGGGACTTGGAACACCACCAATAAGAGGGGCTACATCACCGTGCTGGAGCTGTTCTGCCGTTGGGGTGATTTCGCCAAATATGATCTTCCTGCCAAATATAACGTCAGCCATATTTACCTGCCCGTCACCATTAAAATCGCCATCAGCAAAAATGGGGAATGAGAGGTCATCCAGTGGATCTGTTCCTGCAAGGATTTCATCACCATCATTAACACCATCTCCATCGGTATCTGGCAATAAGGGGTTGGTGTCATGAGTCAGGACTTCAGCACCATCGGAAAGCCCGTCAAAATCAGTATCTGGCAGATTGGGATCGGTACCTAACGCAGCTTCATCAACATCGTTCAGGCCATCACCATCGCTGTCGGGGTTGCTGGTGGTTATTACGGTGATGTTACCTACTTCATCGTAGGTATAACTTAATAGTGGGCCATCGGAACGGGTGACTGTTTCAACACGGTTTAGATCATCGTAGACATAATCGATGGTGGTAGCAGACATGACCGGTTGGTAGATACTCATCCCTGTAACAAATAAAACTGAACAGGCAATTTTAGCTATCCTTGATTTTGTTTTGAGTTTGTCCATTTTTCTATTCCTTAACTTTGTTTACCTTGTTCGTGTGGTCTTTGTTTGGCACCCTTAAGCTATCATGTGCTTTTAATTAATCAATCGAGTCTGACCCTATTGATTTATTTCAATTATTCCTTAATATTCTCATTTGTTGACAATGTTTTTCTTTGTTTTATTTAGTCTACTTTAATAGTCTTAATCTCTATTGCTGATTTAGAAACAATTATTTTATCGTTAAAGTCAAACCCATTAGTAACATAACCAATCTCATTTTGAATCGAACTTCCTGATAAGAATCTAATTTTTATCGTGTAATGACTATCAGATGTAATTATAAAATCACCAATAACAGTTTTTTCTGGATCTATATTTCTAAATTCAAATTCTTGGTCACAAACTTTCACAACTGCTGATGAAATAATCTCGCCAGACATATTAACCAGCTCAAATCTTCCAAAATTCTCGCCACATGATGACAAAAAAACCAACGACACCATTAGAAAGACAAAATTATATAGAACCTTCATTTGCCACTATACTTTTTTCCCACAATTACTACATTTGCCAAATATTAAAATCTTGTAATATGGATTCATGTTTGATTCGCCGGGTTTTGGGCTATACATGGAATCACCGCAATTTGGGCATTTTAATGATGCGGTAATAACTAACGCTATAATAAGTAGTAATGGCGTCAAAATAAATAATATTGGAATAAATATTCCTTTATGATTTATTGCAAACAATAAAATAATGCCCATAATCACAAAAGCAATCAGATAAATTGCTCTCGTTTTATTTGTGGCAGTCATTTTTCTATACCAATAATTGAAACTACTTCTTCATCAGAATTAGGATTATTTATTATAACCCTAACCCAAACACCTTCTTCCCCATTTTTAACATGCAAAGTATATTTCATGTATGGCTGTTCATTTGGCGAGCCAGAATATTTAGTTGCTTTTTTAACTTCAAATTTTTCAAATGCTCCAATAGAGTTTCTTATTTCAACATTGTTTGATAGTGCTGCTTCAATCAAATTACGTCTCTCATCACTTAAATTCATGCCTCCGCTAAAATAAATACCAATAGCAACAAGAGCACCAACAAAAAAAGAATATCCAATAAATTTTTTCATAATAAAACTATTTTTTCTATTTACCCCAATTCGAATAGCTGCCTATATCAACACCCATTGAAGCTCCAGCCTTTATTCCAAAAGCCCATTTCCCATCTGTAGAAAGCGTAGACAAAGAACCTGATGCAAAGTTACCTCCAACTGGTGTGGTGACCGCGTTTCCACTCGCAATCTGACCAGTTGCATCAAGAGATACAGGTCCAACACCAAGACCTATTCCACCTGAGGCAGATGTTCTTGCAATATATCCAGAACCAGTTGTTTTTGAATGAGGTGATGGCTCCCCTAATGGATCATAGGAAACACCTCCACCTAAACCAACACCAAGTCTGCCAGTCGCTTCAAGTGTTCCATCAAGATACGAAATATTAATTCCACCTCCTACTCCAAGATATGCCTCCAAGCTAAATGACCAAGTTCCAATTGGATCAATCGCATTAACAGGATTCCCCCCCACATAGGCATAAAGGTTGAGTCCCCCCTCAAACCCAATCGGATCTTCGGAGATGAATCTGCCGATATCCGGATCGTAGTAACGCGCCCGCATGTAGTAGAACTCAACACCTGGTTCATACATGACACCGTACTGGCCTACGTATTTAAACGGTTGGTTGATGGTTTCAAGTTCGTTGAGGACTCTACCGTAAGGGCCATAGCTATAAGCATTGATGGTATTTTCGTTGTTATCGGTCATGGCAACAGTACTGCCGATGGCATTGTAGTGGTAGGTGTAAACATTGCTGCCTTCGACCATGGCTAACAGTCCGGCACCGTGGATGTAGTATTTGGTGATGGTTCCAGCGTTGTCGGCTTCGGCTAACAGGTTGCCGGCGGCATCGTAAATGTATTTGGTGACAATACCACTGCGGGTGGCCTTGAGACGGTTACCCGCGCCATCATAATTAAACTGGATATTAGCGCCTATTCCAGTTAGCCGGTGCGCATAGTCAAATGTAAACGGCGTACCGCTCTTGTCACTGAGCTGGCCTTCAAAATCGTAATTGAAGGTGGCATTGGTGGTACTGTCGAGCCGGTTACGTGGGATGTTGTAGTTAAAGGTAACACTTTCTGTAGGCAGGTTGCTCGGAGGCAAGGGTTCTTGTCTGACTTCCTGTTTGCGGTTGCCATTGCCATCGAGTACCGGGAACTGGTAGCTAGCGATAATAGTGCCATCAGCCTTTTTATTGATAAGACCAGTGAGGCGGTTGGCGTTGTCATAATCATAATCAGTGATACTGCCGTTGAAGTTGTCTACCCAGTCAAGGCGGCCTGCGATGTCGTAGTGGTAAGTAGCCACCTGGTTAGTTAGCCAATCTATTGTGACCGTTTCAAGGCGGTTCTGGTTGTCATAAATATAACTGACGGATTTGTTGCCCGGATAGGTAATGCGAGTAACATTACCCGCTTCGTCATAATCATAATCCACATCAAAACCCTGTGCATCGGTGATGATATCAAGGCGGTTAACGGCATCGAAGGTGTTAACTGTGGTGCCTAATGAATCGATCATGGTTTCCAGATTATCTCGGCTGTCATAAGTGTATTGTACTGTGGAGAGATCCTGATAAGTGATGGTGTCTAGCTTGCCGGTTGGTGTGTAATCTGTAGTAATAACATCTGAATTACGATCAGTATAAGTATGGATGCGCCCGGTATCATAATAAGTATAAAAACTCTTTTTCAGTAACGGATCTGTGCTTTCCTTGAGCAGGCCGTTTTCATAATAAATGAAATTAGTATGTGCCCCTTCCTGATCGATGAGATCGGTCATCTCCCCTTTTGCATTGTAGGTGTAATCCACGACAGGACGGGTACCTACCTTTGTGGTATCCGGGTAACCATTAGTATCAAAGACATAATCGGTTACTGTTGTGCGGCCATCGGTACTGGTATCGATCAATCCATTGGGGTAATAAATGGCTGAGGTTTCATTTAACTCACCATCTCGTGTCAATTCCAGATGGTGCTCGGCATCATAACCGTAATGTGTGTTGTTACGGAATGGATCGTAGGTATCGATTAACCTGAACTGGACATCATAAACATTTTCAGTTTCGTTATTATCCGGATCGTAGATAAAGCGCAGGTTATTATTATTGTCATAAACATAGCGGAATTCATTACTACGTGGGTCAATAGATCTCACCGGCTGGTTCTGGCCATCGTATTCGGTATATGACTTCTCTCCAAGCGAATTCTCAACTGCAACTTTGCGGCCAGTGAAATCATAATAATAGGTTGTCCGGTTACCCAGTGGGTCTTCCTCTGATGAAGTCAGTCCGGTGTAATGCATCTTGTAGGTGGCTGTGCCGACTTTACGTGGTGCAAGCTGGGTGATTACACGATCACTGTCATCATAGGTATTATCAACGATAGTGGCATTTACGGGATCGATCACAGTTTTCAGGCGATGCAATGTGTCGTAGGTGTATTGCCAGTTGGCATTTTCAAGACCGGCGACATTTCTCAGCTCTTCGGCAATCTGTGTATAAACCACAGATCGACCGTTTTGATCGCTCACACTGGTGAGTAGATCACCTGTGTAGCCTACTGTCAGGGTGCGATTGTAGGTGTCTTTGACTTGAGAGAGTTTTCCAGTCACACCATCATAGATAAAGGTAAGCACATTGCCATCTACATCAGTCAGGGTGGCTATCTTGTTGTCTGCATTAAAGGCAATCACCGTACCGAAACGTTCGCGCAGTTCATAAGTACCCCCACCCAGTTTTACCAGCTCTGTTGTCACGCCAGGCGGTGGTGCATAACTACCATCCGGTAGTTTGATATAGGTAAGACCTTGATCACCCATATGAACCGTAACGGCATTATTCAATAAATTGTCTGTTGCCCAATCGGCTACCAGTGCACCGGTAATCCATGACTTGATTGTGGGCTGGGTCGCTTCCATCAAATCACGTGTCACAAAAGCAGCCACTATCAATGAAGCTGCATCAATCGGGGTACGCTTTCCAAGTGCCTTCACAACATCACTATTTTCAGAAAGATAAATATTATAGTTATGTGTCCAGCCTCGACCCAGTCCCGTTGTATCCTGACTCACCTGCTGGCTGTTGTGAAAACGGGTGAAACTCAAACCACGTGGTCCTGCACCGGCAATACTAATGTCGGTCATTTTTGAAAAATAAGCACCCGTGTTTAGATCCACTGGATCAGCTGCAGGGGTTTTAGGAATTATTGATGATGGAATATTTTTAATGTAGTTATCAAACTGTACATAAGGCGTATTCAGGATCGCTGGTTGACTGGAAAAACCACCATTTAATCCACCACCGATAATCATACCCAGACTACGTGCGCTACCACTGACCCTGTAATCAACATAACCTTTGCCTGTCCAACTATTCAGTGTTACCTGACCATTCTCGGGTAACACAAGAGTTGAACCATTATTTACTGCCGTTTGGAACTGACTTAGATCATTGGCAGTATACGTTAACGTTAACTGGGGTTGAATAGTGCCAAAATTGGCTTGATTAGCGAGGAAGAACTTACCGCCATTCTGGTTGTTGAGCGCAAAGATTTTAATGGTGGATATGCCTGGATTACTAATACCTTGTAGTTGTTCCAGCACACTGTGTTCCATGGCACTGGCAACAAAACTACCCGCCTGAAAAGCACCGGCAACCGCCGTTGCTGTTTCCGGTAGCATAGACCCCTGTTGTGCCTTCACATCAACAAAGTAGCCTTCTTCCTGCCCGATAATGCCAAAGCGATGGTGGTTGATAAAACGATAATCACTGAGTTTAGTAATAAGATCTGTATTCAACTGGGTTTGTTGCATCCAGGTCTGCCCGATTACATTGAGTGTTTCCGTTATGACTTCATTGGAATCATTCGCCAGACCTTGCAGTGTCATGGAATTGAGCTGGCGCTGACGTTCTGCCAGCAGCTTGCTATTGCGATCACCACCAAAGGCGGATGCTAATACATAAGTCCCCACGGAACGATTGAGTGTGAATGTGACACTTTGATCAGCATAGGCACCACTGCTAGCGGCATAGGGATGATCGACTGTAACCACAAAATCAGTGAGACTACCTGACGGTGTACTTTCTGCTACCAAAAGTATGTCATCAAGATAGATTTCTGCAGTCGGCGTGACTTCAACAACGCCTGTTAAGTCCACAACTTGAGTACCAAAGACACTCCCTGCATATGACCATTCAAATGTTAGTGTTGCATTTTTTCGCCCAGCTGTTTGACCAACTCCAGAGAACTTCACCTTAGTATCCAGACTTGCACCCGGTGCCAGATTATTAAGCCCGCCACCGCTGACAAAACTGAATGCATCGCTACCGGTTAATATCGCTGTTAATTGAATAGTAGGATTGGTATCTGGGTTGGTGTTTGTATAGGTGATGGTTGGCCCATCCTCGTTGCCAACAGTACCGAAATCCGTTGCTCCCGGTGGTGCGGGATCAACTGGGGTATTATCTCGTACATAAGTAATGCTGAGCTTTTTACCCGCAATGTAAGGAATATCATACGTCGCATTGATCCCACCATGTTGAAATTGCACAGTATGTACATAGCTTGCCGGAATCGCTGTCCACACTGGTTCCGTAGGTGTTCCTGTAAAAGGCATTGATGCAGGTAATGCAGTACTGTTATCTGGCACAATAACAAGACCACCTACAATATCACGCACATAATCTTTGGCATGATTTTGTTTCAGGTAGGTTGTTAATGTATTGGTCAGGTTGTTCAGATAGGTGTCAACGGCAGCTTCATTAAGATTGCTGATTGAATCTGTACCCAACGTACCTCCAGCAGCAGCCAATAAGCCTGCCTGACTGTATCCAGTTGCTGTTGTTAAATCGATACCATCTGTTTTGGTATTCGGTTTGAAGGCAGGGTCAAGGTTGTATGGCGTACCTGCAATATCCACCACCACCCAGACACGATCCATGGTAAAACTGGTACCATAATTTAATGCAGGAATCCCACCACTGGCGATAATGCCACCGATAATTGTGCTGTCCGCATCAGTACCTAACCAACTGGCTAGATTGAAGCCATCGCCTGAAGTTACTGGAATACTCATGGTGCCGTATTGGTAGTCAGCGGTATAACCAGCAGCACGTAATAGCTCAACCAGAACAGCAGCCTGATCAAAATCATTACCACTGCGTTCTAATAAGGTTAGATGTGCGCCTTTAAGTGCACCATAGTAAGGTACATATTCAAAATTGTTACGGATAAACTGATAAATACGAACTGGATCGTTTTCTAATGCTTCGGCTAACTGTGTGAAGTCTGAAATTGAAGATACTGCCTGGAGGGAAACCGTTTGCTCATCAACAATGGCACTTTGTGCACTTGCTTTTGTCGCAGCTTTGGATAGAGCCAGTGTTTTTTTCGATTTTTCAGGTGCAACAAGTTCGGCTGTTTCAGTAATCCAGCCTGGATTATTAACTGCTGCTTGTGCAGGAAAAATCGAAACAAGAAAACAAAAAATCACTGAAAACACATGACGAGAAAAAAAACAACAACGATCCATGTTATACCCCCAATCCTTAAAGATACTGAAATTTTTAATATAGAATTCTTACAATAAGAGCAAGTTTCATGCCGTTTCCTGATTTTTATTTTAATTACATACAATTAGAAAATTTTTTATTTTTTGATTGTGTCTAAACTTATTGAAAATGTAAAAAATTCTGATACCTTATCGCTTGTCATTTTTGCTTTTAAAACACTATTTTCACCTAAGCATATGTTTTCAATCTATTATCTTGTAAATTTAGCAGTGTAAATAAAACTGACACAGTAATAATAACTAACTGTTTTATTTATAGTTTGATGAGTCCAGAACAAGACTCAGATCCAATGAGAAACTTTTTGGTTTGGTTCTATTTTAAACCAAGTACATCCTGCATATCATACAGACCCGTATCCTGATTCATGAGCCATTGTGCGGCCCGAACCGCCCCGGAAGCAAAGGTCATACGGCTGGAGGCCTTATGGGTTATTTCGACACGCTCGCCGATATCAGCAAACATCACGGTATGTTCACCAACGATATCCCCTGCACGAATGGTCTCAAAACCAATAGTGCCACGATCACGTTCGCCAGTATTGCCCTCACGACCATAAACCGCACATTCAGACAAATCCCGACCCAGTGCATCAGCTACCACTTCGCCCATGCGCAGCGCTGTACCCGATGGGGCATCGACCTTGTGGCGATGGTGAGCTTCAATCACTTCAATATCGACCTCATTACCCATCACCCGGGCAGCCAAATCCAGTAATTTAAAGCACAGGTTCACACCCACACTCATATTCGGTGCAAACACGATCGCAATCTCTTTGGAGGCATCCACAATCTTCTGGCGCTCATCCTCGGAAAAGCCAGTGGTACCAATCACCATGCGGCGCTTGCTGGTACGGCATATCGCCAGATTTTCCAGTGTCACATTGGGACGGGTAAAATCAATCAACACATCAAAATCAGCTGAGCCAATAGTGGTGCTGTCAGCGACAGGCACTTTGATCTCACCAATGCCGGCCAGT
>JAOUJV010000049.1 GCA_029882995.1 Gammaproteobacteria bacterium
CGTGGTACACCTTCTGCCAGATTACGGCCTTTAACCTCGATTTCCTTTACTTCTGAAGCAGGATAGGCCGAGGCCACTTCCAGCTTGATGCGTTCTGCGGTGGATTCACCAATCAATGTGCCGTAATTTCTGCGTACATAGCTAATAATCGCCTCATCAAAGCGGTCTCCCCCAATCCTGACGGAGGCTGAATAGACGATGCCGCTCAGCGAAATAACCGCCACTTCGGTAGTGCCACCACCAATATCCACGACCATGGAGCCCTTGGCTTCACTGACGGGCATACCGGCGCCGATGGCTGCAGCCATGGGTTCTTCTATTAAATAGACTTCCCGGGCACCTGCTCCAGCAGCAGATTCCTTGATGGCACGGCGTTCAACCTGAGTTGATCCACACGGAACGCAGACCAATACGCGTGGGCTAGGTCGAAAATAACGGGTCTGATGCACCTTATGTATAAAGTGTTGCAACATCTTCTCAGTAACAGTGAAATCAGCGATCACACCATCCTTAAGTGGCCGAATTGCAACGATATTTCCGGGTGTACGACCCAGCATCATCTTGGCTTCAGCACCAACTGCAGCAACGGTTTTGGCACCACGTCCACCCAAATCCTGACGGATGGCAACGACGGAGGGCTCATCCAGGACAATACCCTGGCCACGGACATAGATCAGGGTATTGGCAGTACCCAGATCGATGGAAAGGTCATTTGAAAAAATTCCACGCAGGCGGTTGAACATTGTTGGGGCTTACTCCCTTTATAGTAATTATTTTGCTTACTCTATCAATGCATTCGACTTTGGGCAAGATGCTATCTGTGATAAGTTACGACCTCGCATTTTTGTGGAGATTACAAACATGGCATTGGACAGAACAGATGTTGAAAAAATTGCTCATCTGGCACGTCTGGCCACAGAGGAAAGCGAGTTGCCCGGATATGCGGATGACTTGTCAAATATTCTGAAACTGGTCGAACAAATGGACGCGGCAGATACCGCCAATGTAGAGCCGATGGCGCATCCGCTGGATATGGCTCAACGCCTGCGTGAAGACGAGGTCACCGAAGAGAATCAGCGCGAACATTTTCAGAATATAGCCCCGCAGGTGGAATCAGGATTGTATCTGGTTCCTAAAGTTATCGAATAAATAGAGAATTCACAGGCTGGAAATTGCCAGTTTAAAAATGGCACAGCCGGATCAGATCAGATGCACACAAAAACCATTGCCGAAATTATCGAAGGATTACGTAACAAGCAATTCTCAAGTGAAGAATTGACGAAGGCGTATCTTGATAGAATCAAGCAACATGATAAAACGCTGAACAGTTTTATTACGGTTGATGCAGATGTTGCACTTAAAAATGCACGCGATGCAGATAAAAAGATCGCGGATGGCAATGCAGAATCTCTAACGGGTATTCCGATTGCGCAAAAAGATATTTTTTGTACTCAGGGGATAAAGACGACTTGTGGTTCAAAAATGCTGGATAATTTTATTGCGCCCTATAACGCAACGACTGTGCAAAAATTTAATGATGTAGGTGCAGTACTTGCAGGCAAAACCAACATGGATGAATTTGCAATGGGTTCGTCCAATGAAACCAGTTTTTATGGTGCAGTAAAAAATCCATGGGATACCAATGCTGTACCAGGTGGTTCTTCCGGTGGCTCTGCTGCCAGTGTGGCTGCACGTCTGGTACCTGCTGCAACCGGTACTGATACCGGTGGTTCCATTCGTCAGCCAGCGGCTTTATGCGGAATTACAGGGTTAAAACCTACTTATGGCCGGGTTTCGCGCTATGGCATGATCGCATTTGCATCCAGTCTTGATCAGGGCGGACCGATGACACAAACCGCTGAAGATGCCGCCATTATGTTGAACGTCATGGCCGGATTTGATCAACGTGATTCCACCAGTGTGAACAAGCCGGTACCTGATTACACAAGTACACTGGAAGATTCTGTTAAAGGATTAAAGATTGGTTTGCCAAAAGAATATTTTGGTGAAGGGCTGGATCCGGCTGTAGGTGATGCAGTGCAGGTTGCGATTAAAGAATATGAAAAAATGGGTGCTACTGTTCAGGAAATCAGTTTACCCAATACTCATTTTGCAGTACCAACTTATTACGTGATTGCACCGGCAGAATGTTCATCCAATCTGTCGCGTTTTGATGGCGTACGTTTTGGTCATCGCTGTGATAATCCAAAAGATTTAATGGACCTTTATACGCGTTCCCGCAGTGAAGGTTTTGGTGAAGAAGTCAAACGCCGTATCATGATTGGTGCCTATGCATTGTCAGCCGGTTATTACGATGCCTATTATCTGAAGGCACAAAAAATACGCCAGTTGATTAGCAACGATTTCAAACAGGCATTTGAAAAAGTGGATGTCATCATGGGGCCAACAGCACCGGATGTTGCATTTAATATCGGTGAGCGTACCGAAGATCCGGTCACTATGTATTTATCTGATATCTATACTATTGCGGTCAATCTGGCTGGTTTACCCGGTATTTCCATACCTGCCGGTTTTGCCAAGGATCGTCCGGTCGGGTTACAGATCATTGGTAATTATTTTGAAGAAGCGCGTTTGCTGAATGTATCGCACCAGTATCAGAAGGTCACTGACTGGCACAGGCGTGTACCAAAGGGTTTTGAATAATGGAATGGGAAACAGTCATCGGACTGGAAATACATACCCAGTTACGAACAAAGAGTAAAATTTTTTCCGGCGCATCGACGGCCTATGGTGCCGAGCCTAATACACAGGCGTGTGCAGTTGATCTGGGTTTGCCTGGTGTGTTGCCTGTCCTGAACAAGGAAGCCGTACATATGGCTGTCAAATTCGGTGTGGCAGTCAATGCCGAAATAACGCCGCGTTCCATTTTTGCGCGTAAAAACTATTTCTATCCGGATTTGCCAAAAGGTTACCAGATTAGTCAGTTTGAATTACCGATCGTTGGCAAGGGTGAGCTGGAGATCACACTGGCCGATGGCAGTGTAAAAACGATTGGGATTACCCGTGCCCATCTGGAAGAGGATGCCGGTAAATCCCTGCATGAGGATTTTCAGGGTATGACCGGAATTGATCTTAATCGTGCAGGCACGCCTTTACTGGAAATTGTATCTGAACCGGATATGCGTTCAGCCGAAGAAGCGGTTGCATACATGAAAAAACTGCATTCACTGGTGCAATATATTGGAATTTGTGACGGCAACATGCAGGAGGGTTCGTTCCGTTGTGATGCCAATGTCTCTGTGCGCCCCAAAGGCCAAAAGGAATTTGGTACGCGTGCAGAACTGAAAAATATTAATTCATTCCGTTTTGTTGAACGTGCGATTAACTTTGAAGTTGAGCGTCAGATTGATGTGATTGAATCGGGTGGACAAGTCGTGCAGGAAACCCGTTTGTATGATGCGGACAAGGATGAAACCCGTTCCATGCGATCAAAAGAAGAATCACATGACTATCGTTATTTTCCTGATCCGGATTTGCTGCCAGTTGAAGTTACAGCCGATGATATCGAAAGAGTACGTGGCGAATTACCTGAATTGCCGGATCAGAAACGGGATCGTTTTATGGCTGATTATGAATTAAATATGGAAGAGGCGAATATCCTGACCTCAAGTCGTGAAACCGGTGATTATTTTGAAACAGTGATCAAGGCCAGTAATAGTAAGCCAAAGATATGTGCTAATTGGGTTATGGGAGAACTGTCTGGTGCATTGAATAAATCAGACATGTCAATTTCAGAAAGTCCGGTTAGTGCAGAAATGTTGGGTGGTTTAATTCAACGTATTAATGACAATACCATTTCCGGCAAGATCGCCAAACAGGTGTTTGAGGCCATGTGGAATGGGGAAGGTGATGCCGATGCTGTCATTGAAAACAAGGGCCTGAAACAGGTTACTGATACCGGTGCTATTGAAAAGATCATTGATGAAATTCTGGCTGCCAATACCGCACAGGTAGAGCAGTACAGAGCAGGCAAGGAAAAAATGCTGGGATTCTTTGTTGGTCAGGTTATGAAACAATCGCAGGGCAAGGCCAATCCGGCCATTGTGAACAATTTATTGAAGGAAAAACTCAGTTCCTGAAAAAATCGGGCTCTTCTGTCACACTGTCATCATCACATTCACAGAACATTTCAACACGATTACGCCCGTTGTCCTTGGCGGTGTAAAGTGCCTTGTCCGCATGGTTTAGCATAAACTCAAAATCAACATGCGATTGCTTGTCGGGTTCTGCACAATTTACACCGCAACTTACAGTGATATGTATGGTTTTGCCACTATGAATAAATGGAATTTCCTGAGTAGCAATCCGAATTTTCTCTGCTAACTGGACTCCCCCGGTTCTATCATCACTGACTCCAAGGAGCAAAAATTCTTCACCACCGGTACGAAACAGATAATCATTAGAGCGTGAGTGCCTGCGAAGAATATTGGCAAAATGGATCAGGCATTGATCGCCACATGGATGACCATACTGATCATTAATATGCTTGAAATGATCAAGGTCGAAAATAATAACATTGATAAATTTTTTATCACGTCTGGTTTGTGCCATCAATTTTGGGAATATTTCGGCCAGATGACGGCGATTATGCAGTTTTGTCAGAGTATCAGTGATGGCAAGTTTCTCAAGTTCCTTGTGGGCCTGTTGAACCTCGTCCTCTTTTTCCCTTAATGCCTGCAGCATATCAGCAAACTGGTTTGCCAGACCTTCGATTTCATTGCGTGCCTTTGTTTTACTCATTTTCGGGATTTTTCCGGACACAATTTCTGCTGTCATTGCCATCATCATTCTAAGAGGGGTTGCAAAATCACGGATAAGAACAAGCCCGACTGCAAGTACAAGAATACTGCCAGTTATAGCCAGACCAAAAATGGTTTGCTGATAGGATGCCAGATTTTGCATGAGTATTTCTTCCCTGATACCCAGCCACATTTCTATATTTCTGTCGATTAAACGGGGAATGGTGATTTTTTTAATATGATAACGATGCCCATTAACCTCGAAGATATTGCCATCAGACTGAAAATTCATTCCGTTTATATTATTAATTGTCGATGTAAATATATTACCATTATCAACAATAAACAGTTCGCTCCCGCTTGTGTTTTTTAATTGACTCAGCGAGCTATTGTTTATGTCATCTGAAATAACAATACTTCCAATTTGTTCATCAAGATAGCTGATAGGGGAATAGGCTACTATCTCGATACCATCCTCACATTTCATGGCAAAGGAAGTGCTCAGACTGCTATGAATTATAGAGTTGTTATTTTTAGTTATTGTTTTTGATCCTTTCCCGGCAAGGAGCTTACCTTCTTTTGTCAGGATCATGTTGTATTCAACCGGAAGCCATCCAAAGCTCTTTTTATAGAAGGTTTTTAATGGTTCCACATCGCTGTTAACACGGACAACAACAAACATATATTCCTGCAGGGTTGAATTCTCCCTGACCATAGCTGCATAGTGCATGAGCTCATCCTGTTTTGATTCAATATGAGATGTGATGAGTTGCACTACTCTGGCAAGATGGTTATCTGCTTCGTTTAATAATGCGTCCTGTAGTATTTTGTTTGAATACAGCAGAATACCGGACAAAAATCCCATTAAAAGGACCATGTAAACGATAAGACGTGTTTTATAAGTAGCAGGGAACTTCATTTCAAAAATAAACAATTATTGCAGTTTATACTCACCAACTCCGGAAGGAAGTAGATTATATTTCTTTGCAACCGGATGTGTAGCCAGCTCCTCTTGTGCTGTTGAGATAATCTTCAGGATGGAATGTGACGGTTTCTGATTAGTAACAATAGATAGCTGACGATGAAATGGGTATTTGCCGTTTTTCAACGTTTCAGCAGAGGCCTTTATGTTATTAACTGTAATGCTTTTTACCTTATCACCCGGTTTAAATGCCCACGCAGAGCCGGTATGACCGATTGCACTTGGAAAATCATTTACACGTTTAACCATTGCTTCGGCACTTTTTACATTTAATCGTTTCTCACTGAAATCCTTTTTTGAAGGTAAAATAGTTTTCCAGTGACCAGGTCGGTCACTGCAATGTAAACGGTTAACAGTAACAATGGGTTGATCAAGACCACCCACTTCTTTCCAGTTGGTTATTTCACCCTTAAAAATGTGCCTGACTTGCTGGATGGACAGATTGGTTATTGGGTTGTTGCGATTTACGATAATAAGAATGGGTTCTATTGCTAACGGGAACACTCGTAACTTTTTCTTTGAGATTTCCTCGTCACTCAACGGGCAGCAAACAAAACCAAAGGTCTCATCATCTGGCTTGTTTTCCAATGCCAGCTTAATACCCGCGTTACAACCGGAACCCAACATGGATGCTTGCCCATATAATTTGAGTTGGTGTCCTGATGCTTCTTCCAGAATGGGCTGCAATGCATCCATAACTACCCATGAAAAATGGGCACCGGCCCCTGTGATAAATCCATTATTCTCTGGGTGGTCGGCATTGACAAAAATAGGGCAAAAAAGCATCAAGCCTAGAACGAGTCTAAAATATGTTTTCATATAACCACCTGAAATTATTAATGTAATAAGCAATTCAAAAATAACGAATTTTCACACATATGTTATCGGTATTCCGAGCATATTCTTGAGAATAAGGGAATAGTCAGGTACTTAACAATGACTGATATCGAGCCGGTTTCCACAGGCCATTTTTGTCATGCACAGACAGGACAAGCCGGATCTTTACCGAGTTTTATACTGCGCCATTCCATGGTTTTTGCATCAAGCAATAACAGTTTACCGGTCAGTGTTTCACCAAACCCAAGTAAAATTTTTATAGTTTCCAGTGCCTGAATACTGCCAATAATACCAACCAGTGGTGCAAGTACACCGGTTTCTGTACATGACTCATCCAGCTCATCACCTTCCTTGTAAAGGCAGTGGTAACAGGGTGAATCCTTTTTATCGTTATTAAAAACGGTAATCTGTGCTTCCATCCTGATAGCTGCACCGGAAACGAGCGGTGTTCCGGTTTTTACGCAGGCTTTGTTGATAGAAAAACGGGTAGTAAAGTTATCGGTTGCATCAATGACAACGTCAGATTTTTGTATTTCATTAATCAGTTCATTTTCATTCATTCGATGATTAATGGTAGTTACATTGATATCAGGATTGAGTGAAAGCAGGGTTTCTTTTGCTGAATCAGTCTTGTATTTGCCAATATCATTCTGGGTATGTGCAATCTGGCGTTGTAGATTGGATAATTCAACCTTGTCATCATCAACAAGAGTCAGGTTCCCAATACCAGCTGATGCGAGATACATGGCAACGGGGGAACCAAGTCCACCCATTCCAATTATCAACACATGTGAATCGAGTAATTTTTGCTGACCGATGACGTCGATTTCCGGCAGCATGATTTGTCGGCTATAGCGCAGGAGTTGTTCGTCATTCATAATAGGAATCAATTTGAAAGATTTAATATATTAAATGGCTTACAGATATTCTCGCCAATAGCGTGGACGTTCATCACGGCAACCGTGTTTGAGTTGTTGGTAACGGTTTATAAATATATCACGGGTACATTTCCCCTGATCAGCATTACAGCCCATGTTGGCACGTTGCGTTTCTTCAGTGTAGTAATAAAGAGCGCGCCTCATTTTAACAAGCAGACTGTTATCCAGATGGAAACCCAGTTCATGCAGGGTGTCCTCAATCAGTTTAAGGGTGATGTTAAGTACGTTATATGAAAGCTGGATATGCACCGGGGAGATCAGGGAAACAGCTTCAATCCCTTTTATATTGTTGAGCAATAAAACCGCTGTTCTGGCCTGATCCTTGTCTGGATGCAGGTTGCAGAAATAAATATTCCGTGTCTTGAGAATATCCTGTTGTTGTGTCCCCATGTTTTTATGCTACTGCCTGTACAGAAATTATCAAGTTGTTTCAACCGTGCCGGAAGCAGTAATAATTAATCGGGTAATTTGCCCAAGGTGATACGTTCATGACCGGACAGATCAATACTGGTTTGAATATCGGCAAACCCTTGTTTTTGTAATATTTCCCTGACAGCGGTGCCTTGTTTATAGCCGTGTTCAAATGCCAGTATGCCTCCGGGGTAAAGGTGCCTGCCAGCATTGGCGGTAATCTGCTCAATACAGGCTAGTCCATTGTTTTCTGCAACCAGTGCGGACTCAGGTTCAAATCGTACATCGCCTTGCCGGAGATGCGGATCAAGCTTACTTATGTAGGGCGGATTGGATACGATTACGTTAAAACGTTTATCTGCAAGCGGTTCAAGCCAGTGTCCTGATAAAAACTGGATATTATGTATGTTGAGTTGCTGTGCATTGGATTTTGCAACATTAAGCGCTTCCCCGGAAATATCCGTGGCGGTAACAGAACAGCCTGCTCGTTCATGTGCAATTGCCAGCGCAATGGCACCACTGCCTGTTCCCAGATCGAGAATCTGCCATGCCGTATTTTTCGGGATCAGTTCGAGTATTTTTTCAACTAGTAATTCTGTTTCCGGTCTTGGAATTAACGTATCCGGAGTAACATTTAATTGCAGTGACCAGAATTCCCTGTGACCTGTAAGATGGGCAACAGGTCTGCCGTCTTTTCGTTGTTCAATGAGTTGTAGAAATTCTTTTCGCACATTATCAGGAACAACTTTTTCAGGATGTGCAAAAAGATAAGCGCGATTAGCTTTCAGGACGTGTGTCAACAATACTTCAGTATCAAGACGAGCACTGCCAGAATTATTCAGATATTGAATGGCAGACTGAATGAGTTCTTCAATTGTTTTTGATTTATTTTCTGATGCAGATAATGGTTCCATCTTTAACCTGTATCTTCGTGGTCAGAAAGATTGCTTTAACAACGGGTTATTCACCCAATGCAGCAAGTAAATCAGCCTGATATTCATTAACCAGTGGTTCGATAACCTGATCAAGATTGCCATGCATGATTTCATCCAGTTTATACAGGGTCAGATTAATACGGTGATCGGTCATCCGACCTTGCGGGAAATTATAGGTGCGAATACGTTCCGATCGATCACCACTACCGACAAGATTACGACGCGTTTCTGCCTGTTCACTGCTTTGTTTTTCCTGCTCTTCAGCCAGCAGTTTGGCTTTAAGCAGGGACATCGCACGTGCACGGTTTTTATGTTGTGAACGTTCATCCTGACATTCGATCACAATACCGGTAGGCAAGTGTGTCATTCGTATAGCAGAATCGGTTTTATTGACATGCTGACCACCGGCACCGGAAGCGCGGAAGGTATCAATTTTCAGATCAGCCGGATTGACTTCGATTTCATCAATCTCGTCTGCCTCAGGCAAGATGGCAACAGTACATGCAGAAGTATGAATGCGACCCTGAGACTCAGTTTCCGGTACGCGCTGAACACGATGGGCACCCGATTCAAACTTGAGTCTGGAATAGGCGCCGGCACCATCAATGCGGACAATGATTTCCTTATAGCCGCCATGTTCACCTTCACTGGCACTGATAATTTCAACCTGCCATCTTTTCAATTCAGCATAACGGGAATACATGCGGAATAGATCACCGGCAAAAATGGCGGCTTCATCACCACCGGTACCGGCACGTATTTCAAGAAAAATATTTTTATCATCATTGGGATCTTTCGGCAGCAGGAGCTTGTTCAGTTCCAGTTCCTGCTCTTCTTTCCTTTTTTTAGCCTGTTTCAGCTCATCTTCTGCCATGGCGCGCATATCAGCATCATCATCTTGCAGCATTTGTTGTGCTGACTCGATATTATCCAGAGTTTTCTGATATTGCTGAAAGCTTTCAACAACCGGTTTTATCTGGGCATATTCACGCGACAGATCGCGATAGCGATTTTGATCATTGATAATACCGGCATCTGCCAGTAATGCATTCAGTTCTTCCATGCGTTCATTAATTGTTTCAAGTTTATTTAAAACAGAGCTTTTCATAACTGCGGAATTCAGATTAGTCGTTATCGATATTCAGTAAAATGCGGGCAGCTTCCAGAAGATCATGGCGGCCTTCATAACTGGCCTGTTTCATCTGAACACTGGGTTGATGTACCAGTTTATTAGTTAACAGATTGGCCAGTTCTTCCAGTACCTCTTCAGGATTTTCACCATTAGCCAGTTTTCTTTTGGCCTTGTCGAGTGTTTCCTGACAAATGGCCTCGGCATTCTCACGATAGTTTTTCACCAGTGATACCGCTTCCAGTGATTGCAGCCAGTTCATAAAATGCAGAACCTCGGTATCAATAATTTCCTCAGCCTGTCTGGCGGCTTCCTGTCGTGATTTCATGCCTTCATCAATGATTTCTTTCAAGTCATCAACACTATAGAGATACACGTCCTGCATGTTTCCAACTTCCGGTTCAATATCACGCGGGACCGCTATATCGACCATGAAAATCGGGCGATGCTTGCGTTGTTTGATAGCACGTTCGACAGTACCTTTGCCCAGAATGGGTAACTGGCTGGCGGTAGATGAAATCACAATATCTGCTTCAGCAAGATGATCCGGCATTTCACTGAGTGCAATGGCCTTGGCATTAAACTCTTCTGCCAGTAACCCGGCACGTTCTATTGTGCGATTCGCCACAATCATTCGTTGAATACCATTTTCTTTCAGGTGACGGGCTGTTAATTCAATCGTGTCACCGGCACCAATCAACAAGGCAGTGTGATTACTCATATCACTGAAAATCTGTTTGGCCAGACTGACCGCGGCAAAGGCAACGGATACCGGACTGCCACCAATTGCAGTATTAGTACGAATACGTTTTGCAACTGAAAATGAATATTGAAACAGGCGATTTAAAAAAATACCCAGCGTGCCTGCCTTGTTAGCGATGGAGTAGGCGTCCTTGAGTTGGCCCAGAATCTGGGGTTCACCCAGCACCATGGAGTCCAGTCCACAGGCAACACGCAGAATATGCCTGACGGCCTCCTGATCCGGATGTACAAATACATAAGGCTCAATTTCACGTTCATCAATCTGGTGATACTGGCTGAACCACTTTACCAGTGAGTCCTGGTTACCATTATCAATATCGCAATAGATCTCGGTGCGATTACAGGTCGACAGGATGGCGGCCTCATTGACATCCGGGCAGGCGCGTAAACCGGTTAGCGCCTGATCCATTTTTTCCGGCGCAAAATTCACCCTTTCCCGGATCTCTACCGGGGCGGTATTGTGATTGATGCTAAAGGCCAGTAATGACATAAAAGGGTCTGAAATACGTGATAAAGGTCCAAAGATTACAAAATACAGTTAAATAATTGCGTCTGGAGCGACGATAAGCAAGAAAAGTACGTTTATTTTTACGTATTTTCCAGTTTTTGCTTGAAAATAGCTAAAGAAATCGCATGGTATAGGAAGTACCGTTATTTTTCGTGAATACAAAGGGTTGTTATTCAGCTAACATGTTAATAATGAGACAAATTTCGCACATATTAGCCCTGATAGTGGTGGCAGTCCAGTTCAGTGGCTGTGCCATGAACGCCTCACAGCAAGATAAAAATCTGACTATAGAAAGGACCTGGTCTCCTCATCAGGAATCTCAGGCAGTATTGCCCAATATTCCTCTGGAAGGAGAGACCCTGTATGACTTGCTGGTGGGAGAAATGGCCGGTCAACGTGGGGAACTGGTATTGTCAGTCCGGCATTACTTGCAGGCAGCAGTGGAGACCCGCGACCCGCGCATAGCCGAGCGTGCCACCCGAATCGCTATTTATTCCCGTATGCAGGATGAGGCACTCAAGGCGGGGCGCATCTGGGTGGAAACGGATCCGGAAAATCTTCAGGCGCATCAGGTCTTGAGCGGCTTGTATATGCGCCATGGTGATCCTATGGGGGCCATTCCTCATCTGGAAAAATTGCTCACTTACAAGGACGAAGAAACGGCCAAGCGTTTACTGATGATCAGCAACCTGCTGAGTAAACAGAAAGACAAGGATGTGGCACTCAAGGCAATGGAAAAATTGCTCGAGTCACGTAAGGACAATGCAGATGCATTATACGCCTATGGTTTTCTGGCCATGCAGGCCGACAAGCTGGAATTGGCAGAAAAAAATATTGATAAGGTACTGACACTAAGGCCAGGATGGGTTGATGCGATTATTATCCGTGCCCGCATTTATGTTGCCAGAGGGCAGAAGACAACAGCGCGGAAATATCTGGAAGATGCCGTCGATGATAACTCTGACAATGTGGTATTGAGATTATCTTATGGTCGTTTACTGATTGACCTTAATAAACCGGAACTGGCGCGTGAACAGTTCCAGTGGCTGGCTGAAAACCTGCCTGAAAATGAAGATATCATTTATACATTGGCAGCGCTTTCATTGCAGACAGATCACCTTGATGAAGCCAAAGAACATTTTTTGACCCTGGCTGATGATCCCGAAAAGGGAAGCGAGGTTTATTTTTATCTTGGTCAGATTGCAGAACGTCAACATGAGCCGGATTTGGCCATTGATTATTACTCACGTATCACCACGGGCCAGCTTAATCATCTGAATGCGCAGGTACGCATCAGTTACCTGATGGTAAAAAAGGCAGGGCTGGAGAAGGCGCTGAAGTACCTAAGGTCAATTGAAACCAGCAAGGAAAAAGAGCAGACACGTCTTTATATTGTGGAAGGTGAAATACTGACAACAGCCGATCGCCATCAAGAGGCGATGGAAGTGTTTAACGCAGCATTGATTAAAATGCCGGGAAACAATGATCTGTTGTATGCACGTGCCATGCTGGCAGAAAAAATGGATCAGCTGGAACTGCTGGAAAGGGATTTACGTAAAATCATGGAAACTGATCCGGAAAACGCACAGGCACTAAATGCCCTGGGATATACGCTGGCAGATCGCACGACCCGTTATCAGGAAGCACTGAATTACGTCAAACGTGCTCTGGAACTGGAACCGACTTCCTATTTTATTCTCGATAGTATGGGGTGGGTTTATTATCGAATGGGTAATTATGAAGAAGCCATCAAGTATTTGCAGAGAGCAATGAATATACAGTGGGATCCTGAAATTGCTGCACATCTGGGAGAAGTACTTTGGGTCAAGGGTGACCAGAATGGTGCACGTGAAATATGGGACAGTGCACTAAAGAAAGCGCCGCAAGACAAATTATTGCTGGAAGTTATTAAACGATTCAAAAAGTGAAAAACCTTTTTCCTTTATTCATAATCCTGTTTTTATCCGCCTGTTCCAGCACGCCTGTATTACCACCAGCTGATGATATTAATGCGGCATGGCTCGTGCATCGAGGACAACTTGCAAAACTGGATACATGGAAAATGACTGGTCGCATTGCTGTGTCCAGTGAAACCGATTCATGGCATGCCACTTTGCAGTGGATTGAACAGCCCAAACAATACACCATCAATATTATCGCCCCCATGGGACAAGGTGGCGCGCATATCAAAGGGAACAATAAACATGTCACCCTGCGTTCGGATGAGGGCAAAATATTTGAAGCGAATACTGCGGAAGAATTGCTGACGCGTCATACCGGTATGCGGGTCCCTCTGGAAGGGATGCGGTTCTGGGCAAGAGGGTTGCCTGAGCCTGATCGTCCCGGAATAGAAAAGCTGAATGAAAGCGGCCATCTGGCGGAACTGAATCAGTCAGACTGGTTGATTGAATTTATGCGTTACCATCGCGTCAAGGGTCATGTCCTGCCAGGCAAGGTGTTTATGAATACGGCAGACCTCAAGGTAAAGATAGTGATCGACAAGTGGGAATTTTATTGATCCCTGATTTCTGAGCTTACATCGTGATGAGTCGATTATAGAAGGCAAATACAGATATAATCATCAGCCTGAACCAAACCCCAGACACAAGACTCATGACCGACAATTCCAGTCCATCCACAAGCTGGCCAGCGCCAGCAAAGCTGAATCTGTTTCTCCATATCACCGGACGGCGAGAGGATGGTTATCACTTGTTACAGACGGCTTTTCAGTTTATCGATTTTTGTGATGAACTGCGTTTTAAGGTGCGAGAGGATGGGGTAGTTAACAGGGTGAGTGGTTCGGTTGATGTTCCGCCCGAATCTGATTTGGTCGTGCGTGCCGCCCGACTTCTGCAGGAGAAGGCTGGAGTCAGTCAGGGGGTGGATATCGAGCTCAACAAACATATTCCGATGGGGGCTGGACTGGGAGGTGGCAGTTCGGATGCTGCGACCACGTTGGTGGCCCTGAACCAGCTCTGGGAGCTAGGGTGGTCACGGGAAAGGCTGGCCGAGCTGGGTCTGACGTTGGGAGCGGATATCCCGGTTTTTATCTATGGGCAGGCAGCCTGGGCCGAAGGGGTCGGGGAGCAATTTGAGCCAATTTCACCGCCTGAACCATGGTATGTGGTCATTATCCCGCCGTGTCATGTATCGACCCCTGAAATTTTCAATGCCTCTGATTTGACACGGGATTGTCCTCCCCTCACAATACGCGACTTTCTCGCAGGACAGGGAATTAATGTCTGTGAGTCAGTGGTTTGTAAGCGTTATCCACAGGTTGCAGATGCGCTAGAATGGCTCTCGCAATATGCGCCAGCGAGGATGTCAGGCACCGGAAGTAGTGTGTTCGCCGCCTTCCCAAATGAAGAGCAGGCTCGAGATATCGCACAAAAGGTACCTGATGACTGGCAGGGGATCGTCGCGACAGGGTTGAATAAGTCACCTTTACTTTCAACTTGAGACTTTCGACTGAAATTATTGGGGTGTCGCCAAGTGGTAAGGCACGGGGTTTTGATCTCCGCATTCCCAGGTTCGAATCCTGGCACCCCAGCCATATTTATATAGTGTTGAGCGGTGTATTGAGGTAAGTGCAATAAACATTAACTGAACACTGGTAACTCAAAATTCAGTACTGAATTTTAAAACGGAGTGAGAGCGTGTCCGAAGGCAACATGATTGTATTTACAGGTAATGCCAATCCGCGTCTGGCGCAGGATATTTCCGGTTATCTGCAAATACCATTGGGCAAAATCACGCTAGGTCGTTTCAGTGATGGTGAAGTCATGGTCGAGGTCATGGAAAACGTGCGTGGCAA
>JAOUJV010000050.1 GCA_029882995.1 Gammaproteobacteria bacterium
GCACAACATTCAGAGGTAAAGAAAGAGCTGTCACCACACACATTGCGACACTCCTTTGCGACTCACTTGATAAATAATGGAGCAGATTTACGTGCAGTACAGATGTTGTTAGGACACTCGGATTTGTCGACGACACAGATTTATACTCATGTGGCACGTGAGCGATTAAAACGATTACATGATGAACATCACCCACGCGGGTGAAAATTTAAAGGTACTGGTTATGAAGAAGTTTTTGATGTTACTGATATGTGTTTTTTCCTTGAGCTCTCTGGTTCAGGCCGAAGAAAAGCCAGAAAACAGTAGTACGGCAACAATTGATAGAGTTTTGGCGATGTTATTTCCCGGCACCAAACCTGACAGTGTTGGAGAGTCTGTTATGCCAGGTATGTATGAAGTTGTTTATGGCGCACAGGTTGCGTATGTCAGCGATGATGGTCGTTTTGTCATTCGTGGCGACATTCTGGATTTGAAACAAGGCAAGAATATCAGTGAAGATTCACGCCGCAATGCGCGTTTGAATGTATTGGCGGGTCTGGATGAAAAAGACATGATCGTGTTTTCACCCGAAAAGCCCAAACACACCATTTCTGTGTTTACTGATATCGATTGCGGCTATTGCCGTAAACTGCACCAGAATATGTCCAAATATAATGAGTTTGGTATCAAGGTGCGTTATTTATCATACCCTCGCGCCGGTATTGACACCCCATCCTATAAGAAAGCAGTATCAGTCTGGTGCTCGGAAGATCGCAAAAAGGCGATTACGGAAGCAAAAGGTGGCAAGGCTATTCCATCATCAGAATGCAAGGATCCCGTTAAGCAGCATATTGCTGCAGCTGAAAAGATTGGCCTGCAAGGAACACCACTCATAATACTGGATGACGGTAAAATGTATCCGGGTTTTGTGCCGCCAGACAAACTGATTCATCTTCTGGAACAGAAATAATCTTTGCCAAGAAGATTATTTTGTCATATCAACTACTTCACCACATGCCGTAAACAATAACTGTGGCCTGACTGATTTATCAGGCCACAGCATTTTTACACCATCAGAATAAAATTGTAATTGTGACTGATAAGGTATTGCCAGTTTATGGGCGTTTTCCTTTGATGCGTAGTGGTGGGTTTTGTAATCCACAATAATAACTTCAGCATCTGTTACTACCAATCGATCGATAATGCCGTAAACAACCTGATCATTTAGCTGATAACAGACAGGTACTTCATTCCATGATTTCATATAATGCTCAGGGGAAAACAAATAATTCAATTCTTTCTTTTTAAAGACAGTAATGGCTTCCTGCCAGTAGTCCTTAAAGATTTCTGTATTTTCCCGTATCGAAAACTCACTGGCTACCTGATTTGTAATTATCGTGCTATCTATATCAGATGATAAAAGCTCAAGCATGCGATGAATGATTTCACCGCGCAACCGTGCATCATATTCTGTTTTAACAGCAAGACCATGTACCTGATCGCCGGACTCTGACGGGTGTACTTCATTTATCCCCTGATTTGGTAGGTCAAGAGGCACGGATAATCGTGGATCAACTATCGATGGATTTTGATTTTCTATTGTGCTGGTTTTCCCGGCAGAGAACGCTTCCTTTCCTGAGCTGAATATCAATGGTTCATTTTCACCGGCATTGAGTTTTTCTGACAGGCTTTCATGAATAAGCTGATACCATGATTTACCACTGGACCGTGCCGGTTCACTGCCACTGATAAAGAGCATCTGACGGGCGCGGGTCAGTGCGACATAGAGCAGGTTTGCATCCTCAAATTCTTCCTTAAACTTGAGCTGGCTTATTAATTGATGTGATTTTTTATCCAGTTCGGTTTTGGTGACAGCAATAAAAAATGCGGCAGGAGAGGGGTGCTCTGTTGGCCAGTCAATCATGGCCTTATAGAAATCCTTGCTGTCCGGAGTAGAAGCACAGTCAGCCAGAAATACAACCGGTGCTTCAAGGCCCTTTGATCCATGAATAGTCATGATACGCACATAGTCATCATCCAGTGCGGCGACTGTTTCATTATTACTGCCTTCACTGTTTTTTCTGATGTCACGCAATCGATTTATAAAATGAGGCAGGCTGGAGTAGCGACCGCTGTCAATCTCCAGCGCAAGTTCAATAAAGGCAGTTAAATTGGTGCGTGCAGTAAACCGGAGACTATCTGGCAATGCAGATTCATAGTGCGCAGGAATATTACCATCACAATAAATACGATCGAGTAAATCATGAACGGGCAACTGATTCGCAAGTTTTTGCCATTTGTTTAATAACATATCAGCACGTTGCAGAGGCGAATTCTTCGGTTCACTGCCCGCAATCTTGCTCAAAGCCTGCATCCAGTTATCTTCACTCTGTTGAGAAAGTTTGATCAGATCCTGATCTGTGGCGGAGAATATTGGAGATCGCAGCACACGTGCCAGTGCCATATTGTCATAGGGTGTCACCAGAACGGTCAGCAGGGCTTCCATATCAGCAATTTCCAGATTGTCGAGTAATGTGGATTTGCTGGAACTGGAAAAGGGAATATTGTGTTCCTTAAGCGCCTGTTCAAATGCGGCAAGATGAGATCTGTTTCTGAGTAGTATCAGAATATCACCATACGTAATGACGGAAGGTGTTTTATGCTGGTTAATGACAGTTCGGTTTTTGATTAATGATGTTATCTGCTCAGCGATCAAACAGGCTTCCTGATATTGCGCTACCGCCTCTTTGTCAGGGCGTGCTGTGTGTAACGGGTTACGCAATTCTGATGGAACGGATTTATCCTTATTAGATTTTTCACGCATGACTAAAGGCAATACCTCAACATGACCCGGAATATCAGGGAAATGGGTGGCATGCGTATGAAATTCATGAATACGGTGGTTGATATTCGGATGGGTAAAAATAGTGTTAACACAATCCATGATCGCCTGAGCAGAACGCCATGACTGGTTGAGCGGTTGCGATTGGGCAGAAAGATGTTTTTCCAGCCATCTGGTCGCAGAGTTTAACAGTCTGGCATCAGCACGACGGAAGCCATAAATAGACTGTTTGGCATCACCAACAATAAAGGCACTACGTTGTCGTTCCTGTTTGCCGGCAGCCAGCTCCTCTAACAGTGGCAGTAATAATTGCCACTGGGTTGGGTTGGTATCCTGAAATTCATCAATCAGAAAATGGTCAATACGTTGATCCAGCTTATATTGCACCCAATGTGCATTATCGCTGTGGTTCAGTAACAGGCATGTTTGCCATTCCAAATCAGAGAAATCGAGAATGCGTTGCTCACGTTTGATGTGTTGGTGCCACTCCAGCAGGCGCTGTCCGGCAAAATACCAGGCAGAGATAAATTCGAAATTGGACAATCGCTTTTGGTAATCAATTGCATCCAGTATTGTTTTCTGCAGGCTATCATGCAGGGATAGAAACAGCTCTTCCTTTTCTGCGCCCATACGTTTTACTTGAGCAGGTTTTGATTCTCTGGCGCGAGGGTCTCCATCTGATTTCAAAAAAACAGGTATTATCTGTTTTATCAGGATATCCTGTCCGGGATTATTTTTTATTACACCCAGAATCAGTTCCCCAAAAGCGAAATCGGTTTTCGTATTGAGTTTTAATAACTCTGCATATGTGTTCAGATTATCTATGAGGGTGGCTGCTAAATATTCAGTCGGTTTTTGATTTATATCGAGTAACTCTTCAAGAACAGAGCCGGCATATTCAACCGGCTTGTCCTGACCAAGTGTGAAGGCAAGCCAGTCATTACTATGTTCCAGAAAACCAAACAAGGCCTTACGACTACTGCTGACAGAGCCACATTTTGAAAAAATAATTTCAAGGGAACGAGCGAGCTCGTCATCGGGACATCGAGTGGCCTCATTAAACAGTGCGTTCCACGCCTCCTGATAAAGCGCAGTACCGCTTTCAGCCAGTTCAAAACCAACCGGAATACTGGACTCGAGAGGAAAACGCTGTAACAGTGACTGACAAAATGCGTGAAATGTGGTTGTCTTGACGGGACGATAGCTGTAAAGCATGGTTTCATACAGATTAACTGCCTTTGCTCTGATATCGTCATCAGGTGTTACATCAATGGATTGCAGGATTTCATCAAGACTGTCCTGATCAGATACAGCCATTTTTAATAGCGACTCATTGAGTCGTGACTGCATTTCAGCCGCTGCCTTGCGTGTAAAGGTAATGGCCAGAATGCTGTCCGGTTTTGCTCCTTCGAGCAGCAGACGAACAATGCGGGAAACCAGCAGCCATGTCTTGCCGGTACCTGCTGAGGCAGATACAGCAATATTTAAATCAGGATTGATGGCTTTATTCATCAGACCAGCCTCCAACACGGCAAATCCCGTTGGCCTCACATCGACGACACGTGCTTTCATGTCGCCAGGCAGGTACCGGTTGTTGCTGGTGAATTTCTGCAAACATGCTGACAAGGCGTTGATTGACCTGATTTGCCAGTGATTCCAGTTCGTCATCGGAGACAGGATTTTTTTTGCTTATTTTGTTTTTATCAATAGCAAGAAAGGCCACCTGTTTTGTGTTTTCACCTGATAGCAGTTTGTAGGAGGGGAGCTGGATTGATTCCCCGGACTCGAGTTCATGTCTGGCAGCGATCTGTCCGGTCTTGTAGTCCAGAATAGCTGTTGTATTGTCTTTTTGATCAATACGATCAAGACAGCCCTTCAGTTTTATGTTTTCAGACAAAATAGATTCAATTTTTTTCTCGGTATCAAGCACAGTCCAGTCATGGTTATGCATCTTTTGCCAATCAATATAGACAGGGATAAGTGAGCGCCATTGGTTATACCATCCGCGGTGTTCAAAGCTGTCTTCGATATCCTGCTTGAAAACGGCCAGCGAAATATCTTCCAGCATTGTGATTGCGGAATTCATGTTGTCATCTGTTATTTTTCCGATAAAAGGCCCCGGTAGATGATCAATACTGGAATGAAATGCCTGCAAACATAAGTGCACACGACTTCCATAATCACTCTTTTCCAGTGCTTCACGCACTTCATCGGATGGTTTCAGATGCAGACAATAATGAACAAAGAATTTGTACGGGCAATCGATTAAGTGCTGGTGTGCAGAAACACTGATTGTATCCGGGATAATGGATTCCGGCACTGAAACAGAAGGTCGTCTGGCAGGCATTGGCATCTGTGAAAGAGTGCGGTCAAAAATCTGGGTCTGCGGGTTATTGACCATGGTAATGAGATCATTATTCCGAAGAGATTGTTCAAACACCATTTGATGAAAATGCTCCAACACCTCTACCCATGGACACAACTGAAGCGTTTCATTGTTTTCTTCAACATGACTGGTAACTAGTACCAGAGAAGATGATTCAATAAGACGACGAAATAAAAAGAAGCGTTTATCAAAAACCCGATAACGGGAGGGAAGCCCTAATTGTATATACACATTTTCGTTAAAGAACGGAGTGTGATCAGCACTGCCGGGTAAATGACGACTGTCGGCACCTGCGATAATGACAGCATCAAAATTGACCAGACCACTTTGTTCAATACTGGTTAATTGAACAAAACACCCGCTGGAAGGTGGAACAAAATTATATTGTTCCAGTGTTTTCCCCAGCCACTCACGCCATTGTATCCAGTTAAGCCGGATACCGGTCTGACGGGCAGATTGCTGCATGAGTATTATTTCCTGCAACAGGCGACAGCCTGCAATATCCTTTTCAAGAAGATCATACATGCCGATCCTTTTCAGGCTTTCAAGCAGACTATCTATAATATAACTGGCCTGATGCCGGTCACTGGTATTCGCAATTACCTTGGTCAGCGGTGCGGCGGCCTGTTCCAGTGTATTCAGTAGTTCGTGGAGATCGTCAGCAACATTGGTTTTTATATTCAGGCGTTTTGTTCTTAAATCGATATGTTTTCTAAATCGCTCCAGATTGCTGCCGATGTTTTCGTGCCGGACGATGTCCTGTTCCAATCGATATACCAGTTCTGTTCGTTTTTTATATTCCAGATCTGGCAGGATAAATGACGATTTGAGTACATCCAGCATTGGGACGTGATTGAAGTCTTCTTCTATTGTCTGTATCCAGCGTTCAAGTACCGCCGCGGCACGTGTAGTTGATAGTGCCCAGCCAGCATTGTCTTGTACATTTACATGGGCCCGTTCAAGCAAGGCGCGAACACGTCGACCCAGACGCCGATCATTAGTCACTATGCCGATGTTTCTTTTTCCTTCGATCAACCATTGCCTGACCTGAATATCGACTGCAATGGCTTCAGATTCGGCATTGTTAAGTAGTGCGGTTGATATATGTTCTATAGCGTCGGATTTTCCAAACTGTGATTTTGCCTGCTCGACCCGGTTTGGAAATGTATCGCCGACATGATCATAGGTGCAGGATAAAAAGGAAGTAGTCCTGGATTCATCAGGTGGTGATAAAAAATCAAACTCTGAGACATGATTTTTATACAATACCAGAGTCAGTTGTTTTCGATGATACAATGTTTTTAACCACTCTTTCTCTGCTGGCAGCATATGGTTATCAGCGACCAGATAAAAGTGTATGTCCTTGTCTATGCTTTCTGTATTGCCGAGCTGTGTAAGCCATGCACTGGCGTTATCAATCATTTTCTCTTGCGCAAGTTGTTCATGCCACGCTTTCCACAGTGAATAGACCAGTTTTGATTCCCTGTTCAGTGATTCAAGTGAGGTTTCAAAAACGCCATAGGCATTTTGCAGAATCCGGGTAAATTCCTGTTCAGACGAGAAGGGATCGAGCTTGTTCAATGTCAATTCATCAAAAAGCCGGAGCAGGCTGTCAGTCAGTGCCCAGGGACTGCTTTCTTTATAAAGATGCGGGTATTTTAGTAATGCATTGAGCAGAATAAGTTCGCGTGAGTAACCGGATGCTGTTTTTTCAAGAACAGGGACATGCGTGCTTACCCAGTTCTTGAGTGTGGAAAGCTCAGGACCAAGCAAGGCTTGAATCTGTCTGGTGCGACATTGATTGATGAGACATTGTCTGAATCGGCTGTTACTGCCTGATTCAGGAAGGAGTACAACAAGTTTGCTCAGGTCGGGAAGAACATCAACAAAATTGTTGACTATATGATCCGTGATCAGTTGCAGTGGATCATCAGACAGTTCCAGTAGCAGAAGATTGTTATTGTTTTGTGCCACCTGGATTTTTGGATAGTCTGGATACTATTTTTCCAGATATTTAAGTTTGTCTTTTTTAGTGGCCCATTCATCGGCATCCGGGAGGGCATCTATCTTTTCAGTAATAACCGGCCAATCACGGGAAAGCTCGGCATTGAGTGCAATCATATCCTGCTGATCATCAGGGACATCGTCCTCCGAGACAATGGCTTCAATCGGACATTCCGGTTCACATAATGTACAGTCAATACATTCGTCCGGGTCAATAACAAGAAAATTGGGGCCTTCATGGAAGCAGTCTACCGGACATACTTCAACACAATCGGTGTATTTACACTTGATACAGCCTTCAAGGACAATAAACGTCATCCCTTATCTCCAGATTATTTTTATGAAAGGAGATTTTATACCAAATAAGGGAATTGTTACATATACAGGACAGGAAAATTATTTATCGGGTTCATGACAGTGCACCCTGTTTCGGCCACTTTCCTTGGCAACATAAAGGGCTGCATCCGCTTTTGTTATCAGGTCTTCCGGTTTCATATCATCGCCTGGGAAGCAGGAAGCGGCTCCCATGCTCACGCTGACAATGTCTGCAGTATCCGAGAACTCATGTTTGAGTTTCAGGTTGGCAACATTTTCCAGCATTTTTTCAGCGACAATTCTGGCGCCTTCAATTGGAGTATCAGGAAGAATAGCGGCAAATTCTTCACCACCATAACGGCAAACAATATCCATGGGGCGATCAGTCGATGCGTGTAATGCCTGAGCAACCTTCACCAGACAGTCATCTCCCCCCTGATGTCCGTAGCCATCGTTATATTTTTTGAAATGGTCAATATCGAGCATGATAAGTGATAACTGCTTGTGGCCTCTTGCTGCATTTCGCCATTCCTTATCAAGTGATTCATCAAAGGTGCGGCGATTGGGTATTTTTGTCAATCCGTCCATTGAGGAAAGTCGCTGAAGTTCCTTATTGCTTTTCTCCAGCTCTTTTTGTGTTTCACTCAATGCATAATAGGCGGCATCACGTTCAAGTTGTGCCATATAGCTTTTTGAGTGCGCCCGTATGCGAGCAATCAACTCTACCTTGTCCGGCAACTTAACCAGATAGTCGGTAGCACCATTGGAAAAAGCATTACTTTTAACTTTCGGATTTTCCTTGCTGGAAAGAACAATTACCGGAATGTTTTTTGTTGCGACATGTGCACGATAAAAACGCAATAAAATCATCCCGTCGGCATTGGGCATGACAAGATCCTGCAAAATAATCGTTGCCTTGACATCAATAGCCATCTGCACCGCGGTTTTAGGATCGCTGGTATAGTGAAGCTCTATGTCCTGTTCACTTTTAAGCATTTGTTCAATGCCTTTGGCGATCATTTCCTGATCATCAACCAGCAAGACATGAATTTTATAATCCTGATTTGAATTATTCATGGGATGTTCTGCCTGAGCATTTTTTTCTGCCGGATTATTCATGATGCCGCCTTGTTACTGGATTGAGCTCTTATTATAGAAATAATCATCTTTCCAATCTGATCAAGCGGGAGAATTTCTGTTACAGCGTCAAGTTTGACAGCAGCTTTCGGCATTCCATAAACAGCACAGGTGTCAGCATCCTGAGCGATAGTCAGCCAGTTTTTCTGTTTCATCTGTAATAAACCATTAGCACCATCATCACCCATTCCGGTAAGCAGTACACCAATTGCATTACCATGCCAGCTTCTGGCAACACTCTCAAACAAGACATTGGCTGAGGGCCGATATGGATAATCCATAGGTTCGGATGTATATTGGATCCGAAGTTTATCGTTCACCATCATATTGTCACTGGTTCCGGCAACCAGTACAGTACCGACTTCCAGCCGGTCACCTTCCTTGGCAACACGAACATTCAATTGGGTATGTGTGTTTAACCATTGAGCAAAGTTTTCGGTGAACATCTTGTCTACGTGCTGTGCAATGACGACAGGCGCCGGGAAATCAGCCGGTAATGTTGACAGTACAGTTGCTAATGCAGCTGGTCCACCTGTAGAAGCACCTATAGCCAGGATGTAATTATTACCAGCATGAGTGGATGGAATATAATGCGCGCTTTTATCCAGTCTTTTGGCGCTATTAATCAGTTTTTCAATAGTATTTATTTTTTCGATAAACTGGCTTGCATTATCTGGTGTTCCTGTAACAGTAACAACAGGTGTGTTTACAGCATCCAGTGCGCCAGCCCCCATGGCTTCGAAGACCTGAGAGGCATTGCCATCAACAGTAGATGTCACCAATAAGATGGAGCAGGGGCTTTCTTTCATAATTGCACGTGTCGCTTCGACACCATTCATGATCGGCATGATGATGTCCATAAGAATCAGATCAGGTGTGTCATCTGCGCACATTTTGACAGCTTCCTGACCATTCTCGGCAATCCAGGCAATTTCATGCTGCTGAAAGGAAGAAACGATCTTCTTCAGGACCTCAATGGCCATTTTTGTATCATTAACGATGGCTATGCGCATGTCGGTTCCTTTAGTTAGCCTTGCCGATGAGTTCTTCTACTGCATCAAGCAGGGTCTCATCCTGAAAACTGCCCTTGGTGAGATAATAATCTGCACCAACCTCAAGTCCACGCAGACGGTCTTCTTCACGATCCTTGTAGGAAACAATCATAACGGGGAGTTTGTTTAGCGTGTTGTCTGATTTTATATGCTCTACAAATTCAAATCCGTTCATTCGAGGCATATCAATATCACTGATCACCAAATCATATTCGCCGGTACGGACGGCATTCCATCCATCCATGCCATCAACAGCCACATCAACACTGTAACCGCGAGTTTCCAGCATATTGCGCTCTACTTCACGTACAGTAATGGAATCATCTACAACCAGTACACGTTTCTTACTGGTGCTTAAATGTTCACGTTTATGAACATTGGCAACACGTCCACCTGAAATAAATAAATCGATAGAACGAATCATGTCATCAACATCAACAATCATTGCAGGTGTGCCGTCATCGAGAATAGCTGCGGTACTGATATCGCGGATCTTGCCAATCATAGGATCAATTTTCTGAACCACCATGCTGCGTTCCCCAAGGAATTGATCAACGACAATGGCATAACGATTCAGTTTTTCACCAATAATGACAATAGATACCTCGTCGCCTTGATCAGGGATTTCTCCCTTGAGTTCAAGTACCTGTTCCGCCGAAACAATCCCGATATGTGAATTATCAAGCGTGAAATACTGACGTCCCTCAAGCACTTCAATGCTTTCCTTGTTCAGCTTCAATGTGCGATCAATTCGCGCAAGCGGGAATGCATATGGTTCCCCACAAATATCAACTAGCAGCGCACGGATTACCGAAAGTGTCAGTGGCAGTTGTAGCTGAAAACGAATGCCCTGACCAGGTGTTGAGGTAGTACGAATGACACCACGCATTTCCTGAATGACGCTGTGTACAACATCAAGACCGACACCGCGCCCGGACACTTCTGTAACATTATCTCGTGTCGAAAATCCCGGCAGGAACATGAAATCAAGCAATTCAGCTTCGGACATTTTTTTGACCATTTGTTCAGAAGCCATACCCTTATTAATAATTTTTTTCTTCAGCGCATCAATATCAACACCTTTACCATCATCCTCAACAATAATGGACAACATGCCTGAGCTGTGCATGGCTTGAAGTTTTATTGTCCCTTCTATCGGTTTGCCCGCTTTTTCACGTTCTTCAGAAGACTCAATGCCATGATCGACGGAGTTACGTAACAGGTGATTCAACGGTGCCTCGATTTTTTCCATAATGTCACGATCGACCATGGTATTGAGACCCAGTATTTCCAGTTTTACTTTTTTCTCTAGCGAGCGGCCAACATCACGCACCATTCGTTGAAAGCCATGAGTACCATCTGCAAAAGGACGCATGCGGCTGGCAATCACTTCCCGGTTCAGTCGACCTGAAAGATTGTTCAGGCTTCGATCAAATGTTTCCAGTTCTTCCAGTCTTTCTGAAAGCGTGTTACGACATTCCACGGCGTTTTTACGAATATCAGACATCATCTGTAATAACAGATCACTCGTGTTTTCGTCATAGGCAAGTTCACTTAGCTTGTCTATTTTTGAAAACAATTCGCTTTGACGTCGTTTTAATGCAAGCAATGAATCGGCATAAGGGCGTAATCGTCTTGATTCAACAATTGACTCACCTGCAAGACCCATAAGCCTGTTCAACGATGAACTCGAAACCCGGACAGCAGTATCAGCTGGCTCGGTATTAATTTTGTCTGCTTTCTGATTGGATGTGACTACCGTCTTTTTACGACTGGTTGATTTTTTGTCGGAAGTGATTGCCTGTGCCTTGCCAGACTCAACAACTGGTTCAGAAGGCGTTGTTGCAGGCTCAGCTTGCTGTGTGTCGAAATCGAAATCCTGGCCAAGCGATGCAGTTAATGCATTAACTGCGGTTGTTAAATTCTGCCTATTAGTTTCATTTGATTCCCATGTGGGCTTGCCTGGACTCAGATTGCTGACAATTTCTCCAGCAATTTCTGTGCATTTAATCAGACCAGCAATGTCATCAGGAGTTAACTGAATAGCCTTGTCTCTGGCCGAAGAAAAACAATCTTCCATTAGACGGCCAAGTTGTATAATTGAATATAATTCTACAAGGGCAGCACCACCTCGTAGTGAGTAGGCCGCTTGTCTAAGATACTCAAAAGATTCTTTGGTGAAATTATTCAAATCAAGCGCATCCAGACCGAAAGTGATGGCATTGATATGCGTATTAGCTTCCTGTTTGAATAAATCAAGCATTAATTCATTATCAGTGATAATTCCAGTATCATTTATATTGACTGTTTCAGCCGGGCTTGCATCTTCAATGTCTGGAGTTTGCTTTTTGACAGTAGTTGAGGCTTTTTTAGTAGTCGTTTGATTAATGATGTTTGATACATCATCTACAAATGATTCTATATCTGAAGCATGCTCACTGAACCACTCGGGAGAAATTTCAGGTGATAGCTGGGAAATTTCCGACAGGATATCAACCCCGTGAAGAAGGGTGTCGATATCATCGTCATTAAGCGTTATTTTTCCTTCCTGTGCGGCAACAAAACAATCTTCCATGACATGGGCAACCCTGACGGCAATATCAACATCGACCATGCGAGCAGCGCCTTTTATTGAATGTGACGCGCGCATTAATTGTTCAATATGCTCAGCTGAACCCGGGTCGTCTTCAAGCGCGAGCAGGCTATCAGACAGGATTTTTGACTGTCCTTCAACCTCAATTCTGAAAAGATCAAGCATTGAAACATCACCGTAATCATTTTTTCCGCTCATTTCAAACTCCTTTTAATAGAGTTAAAAATAAGCCCCAAATCAAGACATGCGACATTATTGTTTTTCACCTTCAACATGCCGGTCGTAAATGTAGCCTTGGCATTGGCAATCGTTGCCGGAGGTGCAGTGATATCATCATCGTTATAGCGTGTTGAACCAAGCACTTCGGATACCGGAAATACAAACTGTTGATCTTCATGAGAGATAACAACCATCCTCTCATAGGATTTGTATTTACTTGTTTGTTCAATCAGTTTTTTACCCTTGTGTATGCCAAGCAGATGACCAATTGAAAAACATATTTTCAATTCGCCGCGTATATTGACAAGCCCACGTAACGCCTGTGACTTGCTGTGTGGAATGGAATGTATAGCTTTAATTTCGGTGACTTCGACAATCGCATCGTTTGGAAAGGAGTACCATTCATCGCCCAGACGAAAAACAAGTGACGACTTTGAACCTGCACGACGCTGTTTTTTCTCATTACTGTATATTGTTGCCCAATCACTAAGATATTCTTCGGATAAAGGCTGCTCCAGAATCTGTTGTCCTGACTGTGAAAATATTTCACAATTACGGCAATGGATAACATTATCCAGTTTTTCACAACGTGGCGTTTCCTTGCCCCAGACCCCGATATGGTTCCAGCAATCATTAATCTCCAGAGATTTTCTTTTAATTTGATTATCCATATATCAATCTGTTTGTTAACTGGCCTTGTTTTTTATTCTTGATGCACGTTCATTTATATTCTTTGAACCATTTATATCACCAAGAAGTTCAAGCAATGATGACAAGTGAACCATAGCTTCATAATGTTCAGGATTAAGATAAATAACCTTTTTAAGGTAGTCGACAGCCTGTTGTCTGTTACCTGTTGCCTCACGTACCAACGCTAATAAAAAATAGGCCTGTGTATCAGGACCTTTGTCACGCAGGTGTTCTTCACAAATCTTTGCTGCTTCTACAAGATGGCCTTCATTTGCCAGTTTTGCAGCCGTATCAAGGTCATGGGCTTTGCCTTTGCCTTGAGTATTGGCAGGTATAACTGGTTTGGTGACTGAGGAGAATGGCCTGGCCAGAGGTTTCTCTTCGATCTGCTTCCTTGTTATTCCGATACTTCCTGTTGAGGTGCTCTTGTTCTTGAGTGAATTCGCCAGCACATGCGGATCCGGTTTACTGAAGGCAAATGCACCGGGAAATTCTCTTGAAGGACTCCATGATCCTATCAGGGCACCACCTTCAGCATGCCCAACAAACAGGGTGCCATCCTTATTCAGAAGATCAGACAGGCGTGTCAATACATCGCTTTGTGTCTGACGATCAAAATATATAAGCAGGTTTCGGCAAAAAATAATGTCATAGTTTGATCTGTTTATTTTGAATGACGGGTCAAGCAAATTGGCGCGCTCAAACTTGATACTTTTTTTAACACTGTTGTCAAGTATGTATCCTTCCGGCGAATCGATAAAATACTTGTCTCTGAATCGAATGTCATCACCACGAAAAGAATTCAGTCCGTAAATACCAATAGAAGCATATTCAATGTTTCTTGAGCTAATATCGATGGCATCAATTTGAAATTGATCACTTCTTAATCCGTTATTCAGCATGACCATTGCAATTGAATAGGGCTCTTCACCGGTAGAGCAGGGTGCACTTAAAATTCTGATTTTTTTACCTTTGGTGGTTTCCTTTTTGTATTTATCCTTGACTATTTGATCTAGCGCCTGAAATGGTTTGTTATCACGGAAAAACCATGTTTCAGGAATAATTACTTCATCAATCAGTTTGTCCAGTTCGGATCTGGAGTGAATGATTTCATGATAATAGGCATTAATATCGGGTTCACCACGGGAATTCATGCGTTTTTGTACGGCACGACTGATGGTGGCCGAGCCGACTGAAACGGAATTAAGCCCCATCGTTTTTTTCAGCAGTGACTCAATCTCGGCCTGTGACATATTATGCTCCAGCGCTCTTTTGCAGACTGGTAAGCAGAGACAATTTGTCAGCAACAAGTTCTTCCAGTTGTACAACCTGAATCATTATTTTGCTGTCAATTGCAATATTGCCGAGATAGGAAGTTTGATTTGAGGTTATATTGGTATTAACAAAATCGCTGTCCGGCTTTTTAATCATTCCTTCTATATGTTCTATTATCAGTCCGACAGTTGTACCATCAGACATTTTTGTAATGATGATGCGGGTGCTCATGTTACGTGTAAATTCCCTTTCCAGAAGAATGCGGGTAAGGTCAATTACCGGCACAGGAGTGCCACGGTAATTCATGATGCCGGCAATAAAGTCTTCACTTTTAGGAACTGACTTGAGTTCAACGAGAGGAGTTATCTCGACAATATGACTGGTGTCGAGAGCGTATTCTTCGTTATCAAGATTGAATCGCAGGTACAGCATAATGACACCTTCATGCCTGTTAGGTTTTGATCTTGAATCTGGAGATACCACCTTGCAATCCCTGAGCTGCATCGTTAAGCCGGGCAATGGCATCATTAGATTGGCGTAGTGAATCGGCAGTTTGTTGTGTTGCTTCATTAAGCTGGATC
>JAOUJV010000051.1 GCA_029882995.1 Gammaproteobacteria bacterium
TTTTCAGTTGTTCGCTTAGATAAGATGACGTCACATCCGTGTGACCATTAATGGTCATCAACATGCGAAGTTGTGACACAGTTAAAGCAGGATCGAGTAGTACTAACGTAAGACGCTGTTCATAACTTCGGATCGCAGTCATAAGCCCCATCAAGTCGATCTTTGCCATAAAGTTAGTTTACCTAACTAAATATTTATGTCAATATATTTTGGCACAAAGTCAATGGAGGAATAAAAATGACAACTGAACTGCAAACGCTTATATACATTATCATTCTGGCCATGTTTTATTATTTTCCCTATGTAGTCGCCTATTTCAAATACTGGGGATTTAATACAGTATTTGGTAACCGGGAAAATGTACCCGCTTTACCAGAATGGGCGGAACGTGCCCGCGCTGCGCACGACAATATGAATGAGAATATGATTCATTTTGTGCCACTGGTATTGATTGCTCACATTACCGGTGTTTCAAATGAAATGACGGTCATGGGTGTGACCCTGTTTTTTTATTCACGTATTGCATATCTGGTTATCTATACATTGGGTATCCCGTGGTTAAGAAGTCTTGCCTATACTACAGGTCTTGTTGGAGAGGTCATGATCCTGTTGCAATTGTTTAAATAACGGATATGGGTGCTTGTAGTGACTATAATGAAAGCATGTCCACATCTGATTCACTGATTCCGCAAAAAATATTGCTGGAGACATTACATAGTCACCCTGACGGCATCAGCGAGTTTGATTTGATACAGGAGCTGAAAGCCGGTGGGTGCGGGATAAACGTACCTGACCGGCTGGATGATGCACAGGCATTGTTCAATCTTCATTTTCTGTTGTTTCATACCTTGTATAAATTACGCGACCAGTTGCATGAAACCAAAGCGGGACATTTGGAAATTGGGCCGTTATCTATTCGGTTATTACCATATCTCAATGGTAACGAAGCACTAACTGAACACGATCCATTACGTGATTATTACCTGGATATTTCACAACTGGAGGCGACAACCGAACAGGATGTTTATGAAATGCTGGCTTCATTCTGGACGCGCCTTTCCAGACAAGATGGCCGAGAAGAAGCGCTGGCTCAATTGGGTCTGGAAGATCCGGTAGACGATAGCGTTATCAAAAGTCGATACCGACAACTGGTTATGGAGCATCATCCGGATAGAGGCGGGGAAAAGGAGCAAATACAGCTAATTAATGCTGCTGTTTCAGTTTTACTGGAAAAATAGTATCCTAAAAAAAACCCCGCCGGGCAGGCGGGGTTACATTACTTGGCGTCGGGCTTGTGAGACAAGTAAATTTTCCGGTTGGTGGTTCCAACGACCCTAACCTTGGTAAGGTTAGTTATGTGGGACCAGATTGCTACAAGTGTGTTGTGGTTGAAAGACAAGCTGAATGGTCATCAGAATCTTCCACCAACCGGTGCCACTTCTCAGTGACGGTTGCAACTTTATCAAAGCCATTTAGTTTTACATTGATATAGATCAATTAAACGTTATCCAGTTTTACCAAAGGGGTATAATATTTTCAGGCGATATTTTGGTTGTTATAAGTTATTGAAAATAAATAAATAAAATATGGGAGTATCATTTTTATATTATTCACCTATATTAAAATAATTATTTTTTATATTCGGGAGTAGTGCATGGGTTTAAGGCGAAAAGGAGAAGAAGGTCATAGTCCTTTCAGAAGTGCACGAGTATTTAATGTTGGCACTGAATGGTACTTTGCGACCAGAGAGGGTAAAGATGTGGGGCCATTTGAAAGTAAAGATGATGCAGAAGCTGAGCTTGCCCTGTATTTACGCAAGATTGCCATGAGTGATCAGGAGATAAGAGGTGATTAACTTTCTCCTGCATCCATACCAGGCATACTGCGTGTAATCGCAGACTGTAATTCCTGAAATCTTCTTACCCATGGCGAACGCTTTTTGATTTCTTCGGGTAATTCTGCAAGTGCCTGACGTGCTTCACTACCGCTGTCAAAAACCTTGTATATCAATGCATACCATCGTTTCCCTTTGACTTCATATGATCCGATTGCATGAGTACCGGTTAAACCATTTTTTCTTGCATAGGCTTCAACAGCATTTTTATCAGAGCCGGAAATAAGCTGAATAGTAAATTTATCCGGTGTTTGTGACAGTATCCATGTTTCCGGCATGATGTCATTTTCTGTTTTGATAGTAGCGCGCACCGGCCTTTCTATTTCAGGCTTTAATAATGCAACAGCTGGTGTCTTTTTCACTGCAGATTCAGATATTTCATTATCAATTGGTGGTAATTTAACAATAGGTGTTGTCATGTTTTCAAAATGTGCTGATTCCATTTTGTCATCTTCACTAACCTGTTCTTCTGTTGGAGTTTTGACTTCCACATTATCAATAAGAGTGACTCTGCTAACCGGTTCTTCGATCATGGGAGGAGGTTCTGCACTGACTGCAATTCTGGTTGGCATGCTTGCATTTGCTTCTCTTAGCTCTCCTTCCAGTTTTCTTTTTGCTTCCGGATGATTGTTTTCTGCCGCTTTGCGAAACCATTTCATTCCTTCGGATTCGTTTTTTACAACGCCATCACCATAGTAATAGGCAATAGCAAGATTAAACTGTGCTGAAGCAGATTCCTGATCAGCGGCCTTATGCCACCATTGAATAGCCAGTGCTGTATTTTGTTGCAGACCGCGTCCAAACTTATAGGCATTACCCAGATTAAATTGGGCGGGTGCAAAGCCCTGTTCAGCTGATTTTAAAAACCAGTCTGCGGCCTCAATTTCATTTTTTTCAATCCCAAAACCATCGTGATACATCATCCCGAGACTGAATTGGGCGATCATATTTCCATCTTCAGCCAGAGGTCGCCAGACTTTCATTGCCTGTTGGTAATCACCACTTTGGAATGCCATCATGCCATTTTTCAGTTCATCAGCAGAAACACCAGCAGAAACAGTGATAGTGATAAAAAACAGGATGGAACGAAACAAACGGTTTTGATTAAACATTTTGAGCCTCTTTACAGATTCCCTTGATTTATAATAATTATTGGTGTGCCAGCCGCGCGTAAAGTATACACCCTGTATATAATAGTAGACTAAACAATATTTCTAAACCGGCAAGCATTCTTTCTGCTGGCGTGCTATAGGCTTCCACAATGCCATGGATCAGGTAAAACAGCGCCAGATAACTACTCCACTGAAAAGTATAGCGGCGCCCATGCAATAACCCACGCAAGGGAAACAGCAGTGGGGTAGCAAAAACAATCAACATAACAAAAACCGGGACATGGACAGACGGTGCCAGCACGGTATACCAAAGTGCTATCAGGACAAGCAGGCCAAAATAACCTGTCAGCGTTATTGTCCATGACAGTTTTACCGGAGACATTATTCAGATTTCAGTTTTAAGGCCAGTTCAGCCAGTCGTTTCCCTTGTATGCGGCAAAGGCGTTTTTCTTCTTCGCTGACGGCAAGTTTATTATCAGGTCCGGCATAGTGGCTGGTGCCATAGGGGGTGCCACCGGTCGTTGTATGCATCAAATCTGTTTCGCCATAAGGGACACCGGCAATTAGCATACCGTGATGAAGTAATGGCAACATCATACTGATAAGAGTCGTTTCCTGTCCGCCATGCATGCTGGATGTGGAAGTAAAAACAGAAGCCGGTTTCCCAGTCAGTGCGCCAGTTAGCCAGATTGGGCTGGTTGAATCTATAAAATACTTAAGGGGTGCAGCCATATTACCAAAGCGTGTTGGACTGCCGAGAGCAAGACCGGCACATTGCTTCATATCATCCAGAGTGACATAAGGAGCACCACTTTCAGGGATGGTATCTTCAGTTGCTTCACATACTGTAGATACCTCCGGCACAGTACGTAGTCGCGCCTGTGCCCCATCAATTTCTTCAATGCCGCGTGCAATGTGATTAGCCATTTCAGCAACAGCACCATGGCGACTGTAATATAAAACAAGAATATCCATTATTTTCTCTTAGAGAATTTTCAATATATTTTCCGGTGGACGTCCAATAGCAACCTTATCCTGATGAATAACAATGGGCCGTTCTATCAGTACCGGAAATTGAATCATGAAATCAATCAACTCATCCCGCTGCAGGGCAGGATTATCCATATTGTTTTCCTTGTACGGTGCTTCATGTGTGCGCATTAAATCTCGAGGTTCCATACACAATTTATCAAGGATCGTAACCAATTGATCCCGACTCGGTGGTGATTTCAGATATTCAATTATTTCCGGCTCCTGCTGATTTTTTGTCAGGAGCTCTAGTGTGGCCCGTGATTTACTGCAACGTGGGTTATGGAAAATGGTCGTGCTCATAATTGCTATTCTGTCCTGAGTCAGAGGTCGGGCTTCACTTTACCCGCCGGACTTTAAGGTGACAACCATACCACATATGTGATTTATGTCTAATAACTTGATTTTACTGTCTTTTATTTAATATATTACTGCTTTTATAGCTAAAGATTTTCGGGCTACAGCCGATAAATCAGTTAATTGGCAGGGGAAAGCGTACAGGATGTACCGAGCAGGTTTCTTGCGTAACAGCATGAATTTAAAGGAAATTCTCCTCAGGGTGCTGGTGTCAGGTTGTGGTAGTACACCGGAAGTAGAGGGATAGTACCCCGGAATGTGGGCTACCCAATAACAGTAGAATGGGAGTTGAAAATATGAAGATCTTCAAACTCGGTAAATTTACAGCAATAGCAGCGGCAGCACTGTCAGTTGGTCTGACAGCAGGTTGTTCCAATTTTTCCAGCGGTGGTGATTATTATGCTACTGGTGGGGCAACTGAAGAACAAGGTGGACGTCAGTCATCTTATCGTGTGGTAAGTGGTGACAACCTTTGGGATATTTCTTCCAAGAGCAGTGTTTATGGAAATCCTTTCCAGTGGCCACTGATTTACAAGACTAACAGTGCAAAAATTCAGGATGCTGATTTGATCTATCCAGGACAGCGTTTTGAAATTGATTACAATGTTTCAGCAAGTGAAGCTGGTCAGGCAGTACACCATGCCAAGACCCGTGGTTCATGGAGCATTGGTTCAGTTGAAAGTTCTGATAGAAGCTATCTGGACTAGAATTAATAGCTGTTAAAAAAGGGCCCTATGGGCCCTTTTTTTATTTTTGTATGTAAGGTGTTATTTAATTCTTACACTGATTTGATCAAAATGATGGCTGGATTCAATCAGCCCTTGTGTAACAACATCAATAATCCTGTTACCCAGATCTACCTTTAGTTGTCTTTCCGGTTTGTATAATCCTGTTGGTACCAGTAAAACATTGGTTTCTGTTTTTGATTCGGTATCAGTTCTGGTAAACATCACACCTTCACGGAATTCAGTTTCAATCTTGTCGCCGACACTGGTACGTACAGCTACCGCCATGGCATCTTTTGTTAGATATTGAATACCGGCTTCGAGCCCCTGATGTTCCTTTTTGTGGAACCAGCGAACAACACCCAGATGCCATTTATTTGCAGATGTCTCGATGCCAATCAGTTGCCCGATTTGCAGTGGCAATTTTTCAGTTATTGGAGTCTGTATCGCAATACCACCTTCACTGATATTTAATAAATTAAAATTGCTTTTGGGAAATGTGGTGTCATTACAGCGTGTAAAGCTACTGGAATAATTGGTGAGATCAATTTTATTATCATCAACCGGTTCAGCATATTTTTCAGGATTAAATGACTTCTCACCATTTAAAAAGTAATAAACGGCTTTGAGTCCGTTAACGATATTAACATTGCCAGTGGCATCTTCACGTCGATAGTGGCGCATTGCTGCTGTACCCCATGAGACATGCAGGTGTTTTAACAGCTCAATACAGCGGTTAACAGAGTGGATGGTGGTAAAACCAATACTGGATGGTTTTTTGCCTTTACGAAGAGACTTGATATCGTGAATAATGGTTATAAGCAGCTCTTCCGTATTAATCATTCGCCAGTGTTCCATTTCCCTAAACTCACGCAATTGTGCATACGGGTACGCACGATCATCACTGCGCAGATTCACAACAAAATGGCCATAAGGATCAGGTGCCTTTTTTACTGCAGTCAATCTGGCTGATCTTGCATGATTTCCCAGATAACGATAAATGGAAATAATTTCAGCAGGCCTGAATCCGTAGGCACCAATCAGGCCGGACAGGACTATTTGTTTAAAACAAATGGCTGGAGAGATTTCTTTATTATCAATTTCCTTAATCAGAATATCTGTCAGCTTTTTCTCTTCTGCATAGGTGTACAACTGGTATATTTCATTCCAGACACCGGTAGTGATTTCTGTGTAGGTAAGGAAATGGATAATAGTTAATTGGCTAAGTGCACGAATTGATCGTTGTATCGCAAGCGCAAGTAGTTTGTCTTGTCCCCACAACTTTTTTTGGTTGATGGTATCAATGACGGCCATCTTGTAACCAAGTGAGAGCGCATTGAACATGGTGATGGCCATCTTGTCGCGCAATCCTTTTCTGTCGGTAGGACGACGGTGGGCACGCAAATAATCTTCTTCCATTGCCTTAATTACGAAATTGACTGGCTCGTTATAGATATCAAGCAGTGTCAGTCTGATCTGTGCTGGCACTTTTTGTTTATTAAGGTCGGTGATGGCGTGAGTTACTTCTTCAATTACCGCATTGGTGTCTGTGTACGGGAGGTGCGAAATCCAGTGCCTGAGCTCGTTCGGGTTGGTTTCAACCTCGGGATTATCGATCTCGAACTGGCTTGGGGTTTTCAGGTTGAGTGCTGCCATGATCTTTCAGCGCCATTATCTGGTTTATACGCTGTTTTATCGGCATAAATCGGGGATTTATTAAGCGATCTTAAGCCAAACAGATTTTTGGGGTTTATTCAGGGACTGTCACCCGCCAGAGAGAAGGACCGCTTTGGTGTATTGACTCACCCTGGCTGTCTACAGCCACTGTAACGGGCATATCCACGACTTCGAACTCATAAACAGCCTCCATTCCCATTTCCTCAAAGGCGACGATTCGGGAGGATTTGATGGCCTGAGCGATAAGATAAGCCGCTCCTCCGGTTGCAACCAGATAGCACGAGCTGAATTTCTTAATAGAATCAATAGCTTGTGACCCACGTTCTGCCTTGCCAATCATCCCTAAAAGACCGGTTTTTTCCAGCATCATGTCGGTAAATTTGTCCATGCGCGTGGCCGTAGTGGGCCCGGCAGGGCCAACAACTTCATCTCTGACCGGATCGACCGGGCCGACGTAATAAATGAAGCGATTAGTGAAATCCAGCCCTTCTGGTAATGCTTCGCCCCTTGCCATCAGATCAGCTATGCGCTTGTGTACGGCATCTCTGCCCGTCAGTAACTTTCCTGTCAGAAGGAGGGTGTCACCTGGTTTCCATTGAGCAATGTCTTCACGGGTAATGTTGTCCAGATTGACACCGCGTGAGCCGCTGGCAGCATCCCATGTGATTTCTGGCCAGTCTTCCAGACGAGGTGGTTCCAGTCTGGCAGGACCACTGCCATCAAGAGTGAAATGGACATGACGTGTTGCTGCACAATTTGGAATCATGGCAACCGGGAGGGAAGCGGCATGAGTAGGAAAATCACGTATTTTAATATCCAGCACTGTGGTCAATCCGCCCAGACCTTGTGCACCAATCCCGAGGGCATTCACCTTGTCAAAAATCTCCAGCCTGAGTTTCTCTATTGTTGTTTTGGCTCCTCTGGTACGTAATGCCTGTATATCAACGGGATCCATGAGTGATTGCTTGGCCAGTAACATGGCCTTTTCAGCGGTACCACCGATGCCGATACCGAGAATTCCGGGAGGACACCAGCCCGCACCCAACTGAGGGACTGTTTCAACCACCCAATCGACCAGATTGTCACTTGGATTGAGTACAGCAAATCGCGCCTTGTTTTCAGAGCCCCCACCCTTGGCCATGACCACGATATCAACCTTGTCGCCAGGCACAATTTCAGTGTGAATAATGGCTGGTGTGTTATCACCCGTGTTTTTACGTGTTCCTGCCGGATCCTCAACCATTGAAGCGCGCAGGACATTGTCAGGGTGGGTATATGCTTGCTGGACTGCAACATTGACCATGGCCTCAACACTTGAATCGGTTTTCCATTGCACATCCATGCCTATTTGTAAAAACACCACGACAGCACCTGTATCCTGACATATCGGTCGATGCCCCTCTGCACACATTCGTGAGTTAATCAGGATTTGTGCCATGGCATCTTTGGCCGCCGTTGATTCCTCATGCTGGTAAGCCGTATGCAGGGCATGGATATAGTCTATCGGGTGATAATAGGAAATAAACTGCAGGGCATCTGCAATACTTTGAATAAAATCCGGTTTTTTAATAATCGTCATGCCTGAGCCCTTGTTTTGGGGGAAACTTTCCTTATTGTGTTCTGTCCGACATTATATGCATTTTTGGGGTTTATCGCGCGATTCCGTAAACCGCTATAATGCGTAGACACCCCGAGGTTAATAGGCAATATTTATTGGGCAGGTAAACAACATGGCAGTCAGCAACATATTTGTAAAGTACGTCTTTCTATTCTTTTTGTCCTTTTCGACATCTTTGATGGCAGAGGAGGAGAAAAAGCCGGTTGATCTCACGCTGACGGATATAAATGGACAGCAAATCAAATTATCGGATTATCGAGGCAAATGGGTTGTTGTAAATTACTGGGCAACCTGGTGTCCACCATGTCTTGAAGAAATTCCTGATCTGATCCATTTTCATGAGAAGAACAAGGACAAGGTTGCTGTTGTAATTGGAATTAATTATGAAGAAGTATCCATGACACGACTGAATAAATTTGTTGATGAGTTCATGATTACCTACCCGATTATTCCGATGCGCAAGGAAGACAAACCAGACTCTATTTTGCTTGGGGCAATACCGGGTTTACCTACGACATATCTAATCTCGCCGGAAGGCAAACTCATCGCACGTAATGTGGGTCCGCTGACAGGTGACATGATCGAAGCATTTATTGAAAAGAAAAATACAGCCAGTAAAAAAAAAGCTGTCCAACAGGTCAGTGCTAAATGAGTCTTATTGCAAAAACGCTTTCTATCTTGCTGTTGATGTATAGCCTGGCAGCACAGTCTGCTGTACCTCGAGATCCCTATGCCCATTTTTTTCATGAAACACTGGGGGACTTTCCTGAAGAGCTGGAACTGGCGCGTGATGAAAATAAAAAAGCCATTTTGATATTCTTCGAAATGGAAGAATGCCCTTTTTGTCATCGCATGAAAGAAACGGTTTTAAACCAGCCTGAAGTGCAGGAATATTTCCGTAAACACTTCATGCTGTATTCGGTCAATATTGAAGGCAGTACAGAAATAACGGGGTTTAACGGAGAACACATGACAGCCAAGGATTATTCCTTCAAGGTGCATCGGGTACGTGCAACACCTGTTTTTGCCTTTTTTGACCTGAAAGGCAAGCCTATTGTGCGTTACACCGGGGCTACAGCAGGAGTAGAAGAATTTATGTGGTTGGGGGAATTTGTTGAAAAAGGGCTGTACAAAGAAATGAATTTCACGAAATATAAGCGTGAGAGAAAACAGTCACGACATCAATAAATAATGCCTTTTAAATATATCGGGGAAGCAAAGCGTCTGATCAGGACACTGATCATGCTGTCTATGGTTCAGATAGCACCGGTATCTTTTGCACAAAACAAATTACCGGAACCGCTGACGCTTGAATATGCGTTGTCGCTGGTTGATGAACCACACCCGGATATGGAACGTTTTATTGCAAAACGTGATTCGGCTCAGGCCGACATACTTGGCGTTGATGCCATCAGCGGACTAACATCTTCCATTGAAGCACGGGCGCAATGGATTGATCCATCCAACACTGCAACCAATCAAAGTCACAATGATAATCAGGTGTCACTCCTGATCCAGAAACAAATTTATGATTTTGGTTACAGCAGTGCTCTATTAAAAGCAGCACAACAAAATGTAGAATACCGTGAATTCCTGATCAGGGATTTGTCAAATAAACGTCGTATCGAGATTATGGCGCGTTACTTTGATGTCCTGCTTGCCGATCTGGAATATATTCGTGATAACGAAGCCATGTCAGTTGATTACGTTGAGTTCGATAAACTGAAAGACCGACATGCACTTGGACAGGTGTCAGATATTATTCTTAAGGAAAAGGAATCTGACTACCAGAAATCAAGACGCATCCGTTATGCAAGTCAGACAAACCAGCGTTTACAAAGGGCAAGACTTGCTCTGGCACTAAATCGACCTGACAGCCTGTCATCATCACTTGAATTACCTAAACTGAAAAATCTTGAGCGTAAATTGCCCGAGCTAGAATCACTGCAGAAGGAGGCGCGCGAGAAAAATCCGGTCATTCATGCCATGCGCAAACAACTTGAGTCAGCGCAAACACGGGTTACAGCGGCAAAAGCCGGTGGCAGGCCGGTACTCAGGGGTGAGATTGAAGCCAGCGCGTATGAACGCCGCTTCGGTTCCAGAGATGATGTTCAGGCGGGACTGGTGCTTGAGATACCTTTAACAAAGGGAGGAAGTATCAAGGCGGAAAGCGCGCGTGAGCAGGCTAATGTGCGTCATTATCAGGCAGAGTTAATTGCCGGTGAGCGTGACATTGATCAGAAAATACTCGAACTGTGGTTAGAGCTCGATACATTGTATATACAACTTGAGGAGGTCAATGTATTGGTTGACTATCGTGATCTCTATCTTGATAGAAGCCGTGCATTGTATGAAATGGAAGTAAAAACAAATCTGGGTGATTCTATGGTGAAATTTTCGGATGCGCGCCTGAAAGAGGCGCAGACACGTTATGCGATTGAATTGGCATGGGCAAGACTGGATGCCCTGTCGGGGAGAATACATGATGAAAATTAATTTTGTATTGGCGGTGTTACTGGCTATCACAAGCACAGGTTTATCAGCAGCAGAATATGATGCCGTACTGGCATGGCCAGAGCGTGTTGAGCTGGGTGTTCTGGTTAATGGTGTTGTAAAAGAGGTTCCTGTTACGGATGGACAACGTGTTAAAAAAGATCAACTGTTATTAAAACTTGATGAGAGTATATTCCTGGCAGATGTGATTCATGCAGAAGCTGATTTGAAAAAGGCACAGGAATTGCTAATCGAGGCAAAGCGCGAACTCGCAAGGGTTGAGGAACTGTATAACCGGACAGTTTCATCCGAGCATGAACTTGAACAGGCCAACCTTGGGCATACACGGGCACTGGCAGATGAAAAGAAAGCGGAAGCGGTTTTGGTAAAGAAGAAAGCGGCACTGAAGTTCAGCGCTATTCATGCCCCATTTGACGGTGTTGTCCTTGCCCGTAACGCCAGCGTGGGCCAGACAATTATCTCAACACTGCAATCCAGGCCCATGATTACTCTGGCATCAACAGGTCATATGCTGGCTCGTATTACAGTTGGTGCTGAAAAATTATCTGCAATAAAGGAAGGCAGGAAGGCAGAAGTCAGAATTGATGGCAAGACATTCAATGGTTCGGTTTTTTTTGTCGGGCTTGAACCAATCAAACCTGCAGGTAGCACGACTCTGTATCCGGTTGATGTCAGTTTTAGTGATTTGGGAGAAACATTACGTGCCGGCCAGAATGCAAAGGTGGTAATAGATTAATGGTCTGTAAACGTTGTTTTATTTCCGGTCGTGTGCAAGGTGTTTTTTACCGGGCTTCAGCCCAAATCAAGGCACATGATCTCGGGATTACCGGATATGCACACAATTTACCGGATGGTCGTGTAGAAATGCTGGTTTGTGGCGAGGAACAAAAAGTAACCGAGTTCAAGGATTGGATGTGGAGAGGATCGGTGCATGCCAAAGTAGAAAGTGTTGAATGTGAAATGACAGATGATAAATGTCCGGCAAATTTTACTACCGGATAGTCAATTCAGGCCAGTTTGGCAATCGCTTCTTCGCCCAGCCCCCATTGTGATTCCTTAAGCCATCGCTCCAGTTCATCAGCTGGCATGGGTTTGGCCATATAAAAACCCTGTGCAGTGTCGCACCCAAGCGTAACAAGTGCATCCCATATTTCACTGCTTTCTATACCTTCTGCCACGATCTCACGTTGCATGCTATGTGCAAGCTGAATAATGGAAAGGACAATGGTCGCATCATCTGAATCTCGTAACATGTCCATAACAAATGATTTGTCTATCTTGATTTCATTAACGGGCAAGTGCTTGAGATAGGAGAGGGAGGTATAACCGGTACCAAAATCATCCAGTGATAACTGGATACCCATTGCATCGAGTTGCTTCAGAATTTCCATTGCACGAGCAGGATCCTTCATGATAGCTGTTTCTGTGATTTCAAGTGTCAGATATTCTGCTGGCAGTCCTTCATTTCTTAAAGCATCTGCAATACGAGAGGGTAACTGTGAGTCCTGTAAAAGATTGGCAGACAGATTAATGGAAATACCAAGAGGAATACCGGCACGATGCCATTTTTTACACTGGTTTATTCCAACATACAATACCCAAAGGGTAATCGGTTTTATCATGCCAATCTGCTCGGCTAAACCAATAAATATATCTGGTCGTATCATCCCCTGTTCCGGATGGCGCCAGCGGCATAGTGCTTCCACTCCCGTTATTTTTCCGGATTTCATGTCAATTTTGGGCTGATAAAAAAGATCAAGCTGATCGTTCTCGATTACATGCCGCAAATCTGTCATTAATGTCAGATGAGCAACGCTGTGAGGATCTTTTTCATGGTCATAAATACCAAATCCACCACCTGACTCCTTGGCTTGATACATGGCAATATCTGCCCGACGTATCAAAGACATTGCTGTATTCCCATGTTCGGGTGCAATGGCGGCACCGATACTGCCTTTTGTATCGAGTGAAAAACTATCAATGGCAAAAGGCCTGTCAACAATAGAAAGTATTTTATCAATTTTCTGCATAGCCTGATAATTGTTGGCAATGAAAAATGCAAATGCGAATTCATCACCACCCAAGCGAGAGATAACGATGGCATCCTGAAAATGTTTTTTGAGCCGGTCACTAAGCTGTTTTAAAAGCATGTCGCCAACTTTATGTCCTAGCGTGTCGTTAATCAGCTTGAAGTGATCAAGATCCATTAGGATCAGTAATAATTTTTTATTACTATCACATCCCTTTAATGCCTTATCAACTGTTGACTGTAAGTATTCTCTATTGGCAAGGCCAGTAAGAAAATCCTGTGTTGCCTGACGCTCCAGTTTTTGTCTTTGTTTATTCAGTTGTTGACTGATTGCAGATGACATCACAAGTGATACCCAGCTTGCTATCCAGAGAATAACAATACCTGTTGCTAACATGCGTGCCATAAGCTGTTTAATGATAGGGTAAGTTTCCTTATCAATATCAGCACAGAGGTAGACCAGTTTATAAGGCGTATTTTCGACAGGGTAGAGCGCCCAGATGTAGGTGAGATCGTTTAGTTCGGTATGATTTTTTCCGTACGAGTCGTATATGTTATTTTTTAGATAATTCAGCCACATTAAAATTTCGGAATTATCAACAACTGCCTTTGGAGCAATAATATTGTTATTATCATCAAGCAATATAAACAAATCGGAATCATTCCCATATAAATTAAGAAATCTGGAAAGATAATCAATGTCTGGAACCTTTTGATATTCCCGGGTCAGTAAATCTGCCTTAGCACTGGTAATTTCTTCCGCTATTTCCATTTCCTTATCAATAACAGCATGCTTTGCAATCTGGAAGGAAAAGAAGCCGAAGAGAATCATCACGATAAGAATGACCGCGATATGGGATGTCAGTAATCGTTTTCTAACGTTCATAAATAAAAATAATATTAATGATTATTATTTTCTGTATTGTTGTATTGATCAGCTTTGCAGGTTGATAATCCAATGACTTCATAAAGAGGACAATTTCCGATAATGGCACTAATTAAAATACCGGTACCAAAAGCAGCCAAAATCATTGTGGCAATTTCATCGACAACAATGTCCTGCTCAAAAAAGCCGAGATAGACCATAAAGCTGCTTATACCAATGCGCAGAATACGATCTACAAGCCCAAGGTTTTGTTTGATTTTCATTTTTTACCTCACTGTTCCTTGAGAGATTTGAAGGAGTGACGACAGACCACCCCTGATATAACATCGCCCTATGGGTAGTATCGGTAAAAACGGTAAAAAATTAAGGTTTCTATGGGGTTAGTTGGGATGCTAACATAATGAATATTGCAGAATTAATAATTAAAACAATAAGTTGAATGAGTTTTATTGTTTAAACCAATGTGAGCCTAGTAGCCTATAGACCTTGTCAGGGTAGCGGCGGCTATGAGCACTGCCATTATAGCGAGCCAGTGCATGGGTTAAATCGCCTTTGGATTTATCCATGTAATAGCGCAGGATAGTACAGCCCATACGCAGATTGGTTCGGATATCAAACAGGTTGTCATTAGGATGCCCGATTTCTTTCAGCCAAAACGGCATGACTTGCATCAGTCCCTGAGCACCGGAAACGGATATCGCCCAGCGGTCAAAATAGCTTTCTACCTGAATAACAGCCAGCACCAGTTCGGGGGGTAATTTTGCGCGAGTTGCTTCATAGTGAATATTCTTGAGTAAAAACAAACGCTGTTCCGGATCTTTTACAATATTGGCCAGTCGTTGTGACATATCCGTCAGCCATACTTCCGCATGAAACCGATCCTGAAAACTGTCACTCTCATTTACTGCTTTGGATAGTAATGCCCGCAGTTCCGGATCGGGTGCCTGAATAGCCCCACAGGGTAAGGACAGTCCTGACAGCATCAATAGTAAGAAATAAAAAACCGTTTTATTCATTTTGTAATTCAACGTAGTAAAAGTGTGGTATTGCTAACCGTATCGATTATATGGATTAAATAATAGTCGCTTTTAATGCGTA
>JAOUJV010000052.1 GCA_029882995.1 Gammaproteobacteria bacterium
GATCAGGATATTCATCGAGCATATATTCAATAATAATCTGGTTCATTCTGTTCCAGACATGCTTTACGTTATCCGGAACCTGAGTTCGCCTTACAGGACGGCCAAGTGGATTAAGAATATCATTTGAAGTGTTATAGATAATCGAGGTATCAAATTCACTGCTGTGTCCCAGTGCTTTTCTGTAGAGCAACAGGTTTTCAGGATTTTTTAACAGGCCATTATTTTGAACAAGGTCGTTCAGATTTTCGGTGCTGTTGAAAAATTCATTTGGTTTCATCCCATCCGGCACGTCAAGCGGGATAGGTCTGAAAGGTATCACTATTTCTCTGGGGCAGGACTTCATTACAATGCTTAAAGATTATTTCAGGCCAGTTCCATTTATTCCGAATTGTGTTGAAAAGGCATTAGCCATTGCGGTTCCGAATCTGTCTGCAAAACGCTGAAAATAGTCAGGACGTACTGTAAAGTCCTTAATTGACTCTTCACCAATAATTTCACGTGCAACATGGCTTGCACTTCCCAGTGCATCAACAAGACCCAGCTCAATACCTTGCTCACCGGTCCAGATCAAACCGCTGAATAACCGATCATTGTATTTCAATCGATCACCGCGACCTTTCTTAACAACATCAATAAACTGTTGATGAATATTAGTCAGCATATCTTTAATATGTTTTACATCTTCTTCTTTTTGCGGTGAGAACGGATCAAGAAAACCCTTGCTCTCTCCTGCTGTCAGCAATCTTCTTTCAACCCCAAGTTTTTCCATTGCACCGGTAAAGCCAAAACCATCCATCAAGACACCGATAGAGCCGACAATGCTGGCCTTATCTGCGTAGATTTCATCAGCAGCGACGGCGATATAGTAGCCACCAGATGCACACACATCCGTGATAACAGCATATACCGGTATATCAGGATACTCTTTACGTAACCGACCGATTTCGTCATTAACATAGCCAGCCTGAACCGGACTACCACCCGGGCTGTTAATGCGAAGAATAATTCCTTGTGTTCGATCATCCTTAAACGCAGCCCGTAATCCGGTTATGATTGTATCTGCGTTTGCAGGAGCACTATCAGCAATGACACCCTGAATCTCGATCAAGGCAGTATGATTACCCAGCTTAAGTCCTGATTCCCCTTTCTTGTCTGCCACGAATATAAAAAGGACAAGAAATAAATATCCCATCATTAGTAATTTAAAAAAGATGCTCCAGCGACGAGCACGACGTTGCTCGGTAACAGCGGAAAGCGCCAGATTGCTCAGTGCTTCACGTTCCCAGTTTTCATTTTTTTGTTCAGGCACTTCCCTTCCTCCAGTCCAGTCATTATCACTCATTTTGCCCACCCGTCTCCTTGATAATTTTTTTATTATAGTCTGTTACCCAGCGGCTGTTGCATCATCCTGACATCTGGTAGATAAAATATTTTCCAGTTCATTTATGCTCTGCATACAGGCCATAGGCTCGTAAGACATCAACCTTTCGCGATCGTGGACACCATAACAACAGGCAATCCGCTGAATACCCGCATTCTGTGCCATTTCCATATCATAGGCTGTGTCGCCTACCATCACGGCTTCCTCTGGCCTTGTTTCCAGTTCTTCCAGTAATTCGAGAAGCATTTGAGGATGGGGTTTGGACTGGGTTTCATCTGCACAACGACTGGAATGAAAAGTATCAATCAGACCATAATTGTTAAATGCACGATTCAGTCCGTTCCTGCCTTTACTGGTTGCAACCGCCAACAGATAATCCTGTTCCTTGAGTGAATTGACAACATCCAGAGCACCGGGATAAAAATCGGAATTGTGTGATGTTTCGAAAAAGTAATCACGGTAACTTTCGATAAACTTCATTCGTTCACCGTGCTCACATTCCGGGAACAGAGCCAGAATTGCCTCATGCATTCCCAAACCAATAATGTTGCGAATAGTCTCTGCCTCTCTGTGTTCATACTGCAAATCACGGATCGCGCCCTGCATACTATTCACAATATGATCGATGGAATCCATCAAGGTACCATCCCAATCGAAAATCACTAATTTAAATCCGGAATTTTTCATTTACTCTCTTTATCCAGTTGATCAATCACTGCACGTAAATCATCGGGTAATGGTGCACTGATATCTACTTCCTTTCTCGGCTCTTCCAGCACAAAACTCAAGGAATGAGCATGTAGAAAAAGCCTTTTCAGCCCTTTTTTACGCATTGCCTTGTTGAATTCCTTATCTCCATAACGGCTATCGCCCGCCACCGGATGCCCACTGTGTGCCGCATGTACACGAATTTGATGTGTTCGGCCGGTAAAGATTTCAACCCGCATCAAACTGGCATGCTTATAGATGGTCACAGGCTCGAACAAACTCAAGGAGGATTTGCCAGATTCATCTACCTTGACCATGCGCTCACCAGAGCTCAGTACATTTTTCTGCAAGGACAGGTCAATTTTACATTTACCTTTTTGCCATTGTCCTTGCAACAAGGTCAAATAGGATTTATCCATCCCACCTTCCCTTAACAACTCATGTAACCGACGCAACATACTGCGGCGCTTGGCGATCATTAAACAGCCGGAGGTCTCTCTATCTATGCGATGGACCAGTTCCAGGTAGGGTGCTTTCGGGCGTTTGGCCCGTAAAGCCTCAATCACACCATGACTCATCCCGCTGCCGCCATGTACAGCAATACCAGAGGGTTTGTTCAATATCAGCAAATGATCATCTTCATACAGAATACTATTATCAATCCAGTCCAGCGCATGACCTGATGGCGTTATCTTGTTTTGGCCTGATTCTGACAGCCTAATGGGCGGGATCCTGACCTGATCGCCGATTTTAAGCCGATATTCAGGCTTGATTCGCCCTTTATTCACCCTAACCTCCCCTTTGCGGAGAATCCGGTAAATACGGCTCTTGGGCACCCCTTTAAGTAATGTGACTAAAAAATTATCAATTCTCTGGCCATCAGAACCTTCACCTATATCAATAAGTTGGACCGAAGTTGGGGTATTTTCTGATGATTTACTCATAGATTCCAATGATACCAGTTTATTCTAATAGATTGATGGACTTGGCCAACACTGTTATAGTTATTTGCAGGTATGACGGAAATTTGCCGCATCCTGAGAGGAATAAAAAGTATTAGAAGCTATTATCCTCGGAAAAGTTGACAGGTTTTAATGGATTCGACCGCTAAAGAGCGGATCCAGAGCCAGGGGTTTTAACATTGCTCCAACCCCGATATCGTGAGTAATGAATAATAAAATGGTGCACTCGCATGCCCGGGAACAGGTCATGACAGGTGCGATAACAGTAATAAGGGCGTTTTTCCCGGTGAAGTCCCAAATTGTTCACCCACGCATTATTACCTACAGCCCACATTGCCAAAGCAAGGAGCTGATCGAGTGCCAATGAGAATTATTTACAATGAAAAGAATGCTGATCAACGCATCTCAGCCGGAAGAGTTGCGTGTGGCCATGGTAGATGGCCAACATTTGTACGATCTGGATATCGAAATACTTTCCAGAGAACAGAAAAAATCCAACGTATATAAAGGTAAGATTACCCGCGTCGAGCCCAGTCTTGAGGCAGCCTTTGTTGACTATGGTGGTAACCGCCACGGTTTCCTCCCGCTCAAGGAAATTTCCCGCGCCTATTTCAAATCTGATGTAGAGCCTGGTAAAGGGCGCGTCAATATTAAAGATGCGCTGACAGAAGGTCAGGAAATCATCGTTCAGGTTGAAAAGGAAGAACGTGGCAACAAGGGCGCTGCCCTGACCACATTTATCAGTCTGGCAGGCCGCTATCTGGTACTCATGCCAAACAACCCTCGTGCAGGTGGTATTTCCCGTCGTATTGAAGGTGAAGAACGTAATGAATTACGTGATTCCATGGCTGAGCTCACCATGCCACAAGGCATGGGCGTCATTGCACGAACAGCGGGCATTGGCAAAAGCTCGGAGGAACTGCAATGGGATTTGGATTACCTGCTTCATTTATGGGAAGCCATCGACAAGGCCTATCAGGAAAAATCCGCACCGTTTCTGATTTATCAGGACAGTGATATTGTTATTCGTGCCATACGCGACTATTTCCGTCAGGACATAGGCGAAATCATGATAGACAACCCTGAAGTGTTTGAACGTGCCCGCACATTCATGCAACAGGTCATGCCTCATAATCTGCACAAGGTTAAACTGCACAGCGATCATGTTTCCTTGTTCAGTCGTTTTCAGATTGAAAGTCAGATTGAATCCGCTTTTCAGCGTGAAGTACGCCTGCCTTCCGGTGGCGCGATTGTTATCGACCACACAGAAGCATTGATTTCTATCGATATTAACTCTGGCCGCTCTACGGGGGGTGGTGATATTGAAGAAACCGCATTGAGTAATAATCTTGAAGCGGCTGATGAAATTGCACGTCAACTGCGTTTACGTGATATCGGTGGTCTGATTGTTATTGATTTTATCGACATGACACCGGTCAAAAACCAGCGTGAAGTCGAAAACCGTCTGCGTGATGCACTGAAAATGGACCGTGCACGTGTTCAAGTTGGTCGTATTTCCCGTTTTGGTTTGCTTGAAATGTCACGTCAGCGTCTGCGTCCATCACTGGGTGAAGCTATTCAGGATGTATGTCCGCGTTGTAATGGTCAGGGTACTGTACGCAGTGTTGAATCACTTTCACTTTCTATTTTACGCATTCTTGAAGAAGAAGCCCTGAAAGAAAACACTGGTCGTATTGTGGCCCAGTTACCTCTGGATGTCGCCACATTCCTGTCCAATGAAAAGCGTATGCAAGTTGCCGAAATAGAAACCAAACACAAGGTTTCCATTGTCCTTGTGCCAAATGAACATCTTGAAACGCCAAACTATCATGTCGAAAGATTGCGCGACAGTGAAATTCAGGGCGAAGCCAGAAATCAGTCAAGTTATACCATGGTGACTGAACCTGAAAAAACGGTACCAACTGCAACAGTAGCAGGTGCACAATCATTGGCAGAACAACCTGCTGTTAAACAGATTATTCCTCCTGCACGCACACAGGAACCTTCCTCAAATAATGAAGGTTTTATCAAGCGTCTATGGGGAAGTATATTTGGACAACAAGATAACACCACAACAAGGAAGAAATCGCCATCATCTTCATCTTCGTCGTCGTCGTCATCTTCATCTACATCCTCTGATAACAGAGGTGGGCGTGGTGGTCAGCAACGTCAGGGCCAGGGTCAGGGACAGCGCCGCAGTCAGGGTAACCGCAAAAAGAAAACGTCCGGCCGCCAACAGGGGCAAAGACAGGAACAGACACAACAAGCCACTAATGATAATAATGGCGAGAAAAAATCCTCTGGCAATCAACAGCGCAACCGTAGCCGCCGGGGTGGAAACAGACGACGCAACAATCCACGTAACAAGGAAAATGATAGCACCGCACAGGGAAATCAGGCACAGCCGGTAGCACCTGTCGCGACTGCATCTCAATCATCGGTGCCATCTGCTAATTCAGCACCTGCTCCGGCTAGTCAGACACCAAATCAAGAACCAAATGGAAATAAGGCGTTTTCAGATAACAATAACAGACCTGAAAGCGTTAACACATCATCCACTAATGATAAGCCTGTAGTAGAAAAACCAGTAGAAGTAAACCAGGAAAACTAGCAATTAAGCTATCTGAATACAGTATTCTGTATTCAGATAGCTCTGGTTGATATAATAACAATTCATCAATTAAAGACATGCGCTCATAGATAATGTCTAATATAATAAAATATAGAGGGCGTATTGATATGAAGATTTTCAGTTATAGCATATTTCTATTTATGTTCTGGTTTTTATTATCAGGGCATACTGAGCCCTTATTGCTTATTCTTGGGCTAACATCAGTCTTGCTCACTATTATTCTGGTTAAACGCATGGATGTTGTGGATCATGAAAGCTACCCTCTCCATCTTTACAAGCAACTCCCTTTGTTTTTTATTAAAATTTTGCGCGAAATCGTGTATGCAAACATGGATGTCGTTAAAAGAATAATAAAACCGGGGAAAAGAACAATCAGCCCTCAACTCATCGAAATACCAGTGCCGCAAAAAACAGATCTGGGTCGCGTTATTTATGCAAACTCCATTACCCTGACTCCAGGCACTGTAAGCGTGGAACTGACTAATGATAAAATAATCGTTCACGCGCTAACAAAAGAATCTGCCGAATGCCTGGCCGGCGGAAGCATGGCAAAACTAATACCCGATTAGGATAATTATAAACAATGTTTACTGCTGCAATTCTGGCAATACTGGTTACTATGGGGCTCGCTCTGGCGCGCGCACTCATGGGACCTACTGTTTATGATCGTATTGCTGCAGTTAATATGTTTGGCACTAAAACCGTATTGCTGATTGCTATTATATCTTTTTTGTCTGACAGAACTGACTTGCTGGATATCGCATTAGTCTATGCGTTAATCAATTTTATTGGGATTGTCGCCGTATTAAAACTGGTCGTTTACGGCAATTTATATTCGTCAGAAAAAGAAAACCCTAAACAGTTAAATGCGACCGGAAATGATAATTGATATTCTGAGCTGGGTTTGTCTTCTCTCAGGCTCCCTGTTGGGCATCATCGGCGCGATCGGCATCCATCGATTTCCTGATTTTTATAGCCGGCAACATGCCGCAGGCATAACCGATACGTTATGTGCAATGTTAATCCTGCTTGGACTCGGATTGCAGGCAGGAGTAACTCTCGCCGCATTTAAACTTGGACTTATTTTTATATTTCTCTTTTTTACCAGCCCAACCGCATCCCATGCCTTGGCCAACGCAGCAATGCATGGTGGTCTGAAACCTGAGCTTGATAACTTCAACAAAGAGAATAAATCTTGATCGACATTGTCATTAACATCGTTTTGTTAGCATTTCTTGCAATTACTGCAATAGCCATAGTGCGCATGACAAATCTTTTTGCCATTATCATGCTCTTTGGTATTTTCAGTTTTCTCTCTGCCGGTTTATTCGTTGTTATGGATGCTGTTGATGTTGCTTTTACCGAGGCCGCAGTAGGTGCTGGTATCTCGACTGTATTAATGATTGCCACAATTGCACTAACAAAAGTACAAAAAGAAAAGCACACAGGAAAACATCGCCCCTGGCTGCCTTTAGCCGTGGTTATTATTACAGGTGCTACGCTGGTTTATGGTACTTTGGATATCCCTGCATTTGGTGATCCTGAAGCACCGGCTCAAAAGCATGTCGCACCATATTATATTAAGCAATCTATCCCGGACACAGGGGTTCCGAATGTTGTCACAGCAGTATTAGCCAGTTATCGAGGTTTCGATACACTGGGTGAGGTGGTGGTTGTTTTTACCGCCGGAATTGCGGTATTGTTATTAATTGGTGGTAAACGTACAAAACAAAGTGCCATAAAAAAAGAACGAGAAAAAGATGACACATAACCTTATCCTTCGGGTCATCTCAAAATTCCTGATCCCTCTCATTATCTTGTTTGCGCTTTATGTGCAGTTCCACGGTGATTTTGGTCCTGGCGGCGGCTTTCAGGCAGGCGTCATTTTTAGCTCATCTATTATTCTCTATGCGCTTGTTTTTGGTCTTGATGCTGCTGAAAAAATTATTCCTACTGCAATATTACGCATACTTGCCAGTCTTGGTGCTCTTATCTATGCCAGTGTTGGAATAGCTTCAATCTTTTCCGGCGGCAACTATCTCAACTACTCTGTATTGGCCGACACACCAGTCGCCGGCCAGCATCTGGGTATTTTATTAGTGGAGCTTGGTGTAGGTATAACTGTTTCTGCTGTTATGCTGATTATCTTTTTTTCTTTCGTCGGCAGGTCCAGACCATAATGGATTTTATTTTCAGTCACTATAATTACTGGATTACCATATTTTTAATGATGGTTGGCTTTTACATTGTAATTAGTCGCGGCAATCTTATTAAAAAAATTATTGGGTTGAATATTTTTCAGGTCTCGGCATTTCTCCTTTATATCAGTATTGGGGCAGTGCAAGGAGGTGCAGCACCTATTATTACTGAAGGCGTTGAGCTCTACTCTAACCCATTGCCTCACGTATTAATCCTTACCGCAATTGTCGTTGGTGTGGCCACAACAGCGCTGGCTCTGGCGCTGGTTGTTCGGATTAAAGAATCGTATGGCACTATCGAAGAAGATGAAATTCACGAGCATGATCATTCCCTGTGATGCAAGAACATATTAGTTTATTACTTGTTGTAATTCCTCTTATCACTGCTCTGATTGTTGCTGTTTTGCCGCGAGGCATACTTCCATGGGCGTCAACTCTGGTCGCCACTTTTATCTGTGTAGTACTTGCCAGCATGCAATTATGGGAGGTAATTAATGGTGGTGTAATCAGTTATGAGCTGGGTGGATGGAAACCACCCTGGGGAATTGAATATCGTATTGATACACTAAATGCCTTTGTTGCGCTGATTGTTTCCGGTATTGCTGCAATCACTCTTCCATATGCATTATTGAGTGCAGAAAAGGAAATCCCGCCACATCAAATCCCGCTATTCTATAGTGCGTTTTTACTTTGCTTTACCGGACTGCTGGGCATTACGCAAACAGGTGATATTTTTAATGTATTCGTTTTTCTGGAAATATCATCCCTGTCCTCCTACGTATTGATTAGTCTTGGCAGTAAGAGACAGGCTCTGACATCCTCATATCAATACCTGATTATGGGAACCCTTGGTGCAACTTTCTTTTTGATAGGTGTAGGTTTTATCTACTCACAAACAGGCACATTGAACATGGCCGATCTGGCAAGGATACTGCCAGAAGTAACTGAGCTTAAAACCATACACACCGGTTTTGCATTCATTTTAATCGGTCTTGCATTAAAGCTGGCATTGTTTCCACTACACCTCTGGCTGCCTAATGCCTATACCTATGCACCATCCGTGATTACTGTATTTCTTTCCGCTACTGCAACGAAAGTTGCTGTTTATGTGGTTATTCGTATTTTGTTTTATGTCATGCCCAGTGGATTTATGGCAACAATCCCTATTGGTGATTTTTTTGTTCTATTAGGTATTGCCGGAATAATCATTATGTCGGTTTACGCTATTTATCAATCAAATGTTAAACGTTTACTGGCTTATTCAAGTGTCGCCCAGATTGGTTATATGGTGTTGGGTATCGGTCTGGCTTCTACTGCAGGTGTAACCGCAACAATTATTCATCTTTTTAATCATGCGCTGATGAAAGGTGCTTTATTTATGGCAGTTGGCGCAATTATTTATCGTATCGGATCATGTCGCATGGATAATATACATGGTTTAGGTAGACAAATGCCCTGGACATTTGGTGCTATTGTTATCGGCGGCTTGAGTTTGATCGGCGTTCCCGGTACAGCCGGCTTTATTAGCAAATGGTATCTGGTGCTTGCCGCAATAGAACAAAGCGCATGGATATCGGTTGCAGCTATTTTAACAGGATCTTTGCTTGCCGTTATCTATGTTGGAAGATTAATTGAAGCGCTTTATTTCAAACCGGCAACAGAATCACAACAAAATCTGAAAGAAGCACCAATATTATTGCTGGCACCCACATGGGTGCTGGTTTTTGCCAATATCTATTTTGGACTGGATACCGAGTTGACAGTGGGTGTTTCAGAACAAGCCGCACAAGCATTAAAGGCAATAGTGAAATGAGCGCGGAAACACTGATGCTAACAACAATGCTATTACCTCTGGCAGGTGTCATTGGAATTATTTCTGCGCGGAACAACCCTAACGTAAGAGAAGGGATAACCCTGCTCACATCTGTAATAGTCGCTTTTCTGGTTCTTACGATCGCTAACCGGTTTCTTAACGGTGAGGAGTTTTCTCTTACTATTGCTGAGCCATTACCCGGAATAGCAATTGCCTTCAGGATTGAATCACTGGGTGTATTGTTTTCACTGGTAGCGGGCTTGTTATGGGTTGTAACTTCAATTTATGCAATTGGATATATGCGTGGTCATCATGAAAAGAATCAGACAAGATTCTATGCGGCATTTGCTGTTGCTATTTCTTGTACTCTGGGAATAGCTTACGCAGACAACCTGTTTACATTGTTTCTTTTTTACGAATTTTTAACTCTTTCAACCTATCCATTAGTTACACATTCGGGTACAGACAAGGCAAAACATGCCGGACGAACCTATCTTGGCATATTGTTAGGTACATCTATTGGTTTCTTCCTGCTGGGTATTCTTATTACATGGTATGTCGCGGGTACCGTTACTTTTCAGGAAAACGGTATTTTATCGGGCAAACTTGATCCGGCATGGGCAGGCATCTTATACGCACTCTTTTTATTCGGGATTGGTAAAGCCGCAGTAATGCCATTTCACCGTTGGTTGCCGGCAGCAATGGTTGCCCCCACTCCAGTCAGTGCACTGCTACACGCAGTCGCCGTTGTTAAAGCCGGTGTCTTCACATTGCTCAAAGTGACAATCTATATCTTTGGTAGTGACTTTATTCTGGCTAATGATGTTACAGGTGGCCTTGTCTGGGTAGCCGCAATAACCATTCTGGTAGCGTCCATGATTGCCATGACCAAGGATAACCTTAAAGCGCGACTGGCGTATTCAACAATAAGCCAATTGAGTTATATTGTGCTGGGTACGATGTTGGCAACGAAATCAAGCCTGATTGGATCTGCCATTCATATTGTTATGCATGCCTTTTCAAAGATCACATTATTCTTTGCCGCCGGTGCGATCCTTGTTGTTACGCATAAAAAACTGGTTAGTGAGCTGGATGGGCTCGGCCGGGCAATGCCTGTTACATTCGGTGCTTTTTTAATCGGCACTTTAAGTATTATCGGACTCCCTCCCTTTGGTGGAATGTGGAGCAAATGGTATCTCGGCCTGGGCACAATTGAGTCCGGCAACCTGCTATTGCTCGGTGTTTTGATGCTCAGCTCCCTGCTGAATATTGCCTATTTAATGCCTATTCCAATACGTGCATTTTTTGGTAAACCGGCTGGCGGGATCGCTCATACACATATTAATGAAGCGCCAAAGACAATTCTATTGGCGATGATTATCACATCCGTCATGTGTATAGTATTGTTTTTCTATTCAAACCATTTTTATCAACTGGCGAATCTGGCAATTGGAAATAACTAACATGTCTGAAAAAAAATATTTCTTTGATAAACCGGAAAACATCAAGTGGATAATAAGGGTGTTTTACAGTATCTGTCTTCTATTAGTAATAGCCGACTTTATACTCCATCGCCATACAACAATGGCGTGGGAAGAAATGCCGGCATTTTATGCTATTTATGGCTTTGCGGCTTACGTCCTGCTAGTTGTTCTCTCAAACATATTGCGCAAGCTGGTTATGCGCAAGGAAAACTATTACGATGAGTGAGATGCCACCTTTTGTTCTGTTTTTCCTTGCAGCCATTTTAGTGATTGGAATTCGGGGACCTGTCCGTAAAATTATTCTGTTAGCAACCCCTGTTATTGCGGCCTTGCATATCTGGCTTAATATTGATCCGAACATTCTCTCTACCTATTCAATACTGAATATCGAATTAACTCTGTTAAGAGTAGATAAGCTTAGTTTGATTTTTGGCTACCTGTTTTGTCTTGCCGGTTTTCTCGCAACAATTTTTGCACTTCAAGTGAACGATATTAAACAGGAAGTTTCCGGACTGATTTATGTTGGGAGTACTCTGGGCGCGGTATTTGCAGGGGATTTAATTACGCTATTCATTTTCTGGGAGCTGCTGTCCGTAAGCTCAGTTGTATTTATCTGGGCACGAGGTACAGAAAGAGCTATTGATGCAGGCATGCGTTATCTGATTTTTCAGATTTTGTCGGGTCTGTTCCTGCTGGCAGGTGCATTGATACACTATCAGACGACGGGGTCGCTGGTATTCGAGCATATTGGTCTTACAGGAATTGCTAGCTGGTTGATCTTCATCGCTTTTGGAATCAAGTGCGCATTTCCTTTTTTGCATACCTGGCTTACCGACAGTTATCCAGAGGCGACACCAACCGGCGCCGTGTTTCTTTCAGTATTCACGACAAAGCTTGCGATCTACGCATTAGCCCGGGGATTTGCGGGAGAAGAGATACTGATCTATATCGGACTCACCATGATGTGCTTTCCGATCTTCTTTGCGGTTATTGAAAATGATCTCAGAAAAACACTCTCCTATAGCCTTATTAACCAATTAGGATTTATGGTTACGGGTATCGGTATTGGGACTGCGCTTGCGCTGAATGGTGCCGTTTCTCATGCTTTCAGTCATGTAATTTACAAATCCTTACTGTTTATGAGCATGGGTGCCGTACTGTATCGCGTTGGTCACATCAAAGCTTCCGATTTGGGCGGACTATATAAGACGATGCCAAAAACCACGACATTCTGTATCGTAGGGGCTCTTTCAATCTCGGCATTTCCCCTGTTCAGCGGCTTTATCAGCAAGTCCATGGTAATGACTGCATTGCTAAAAGAAGGCTACAGCTATGGTTGGCTACTTGCACTGTTTGCATCCGCAGGTGTATTGCACCATGCCGGAATAAAAATACCCTACTTTGCATTTTTTGCTCATGACTCGGGACTCCGCCCCAAGGAGGCGCCCGTCAATATGTTAATTGCCATGGGATTGGCGGCAGCAATTTGCATTTTCATCGGTGTGCAACCGCAATACCTGTATGCTCTGTTGCCTTGGGAGATGGAATACTGGCCATACGATATGACTCATGTGCTTGCGCAGTTGCAACTGCTTATATTTGCAGCGCTGGCATTCGTCTGGATGACTGTGCGGGGAATTCACCCACCGGAGCTACGCTCAACCAATCTGGATGTTGAATGGTTTTATAGGAAATTACTTCCGGCCGGTGCACATCGCGGGTTAATATTTTTGTCAAATACAAGAGATATGATTCTGAAAAATACTGTCGCCGCCATGCGCAATTCGCGCGACTCATTCTTCAGGTGGCACATATCCAAATACCACCTTTCCGAGAGTTGGCCAACAGGCAGTATGGTATTGTGGATATCAGTAATGCTTGTTACTTATCTGTTGCTGGATATTTTCGTCTATAAGTAGTGGACTGAATATTCTATTTATTAAAATCTTCGATATTGTGAAATGAAATCTTGAAACCAAGAAACTTTTCTGTCTCTCTGTCTTTCAACTTTTCATAATCAAATGTATCCATGTAGGCCTGAATACACCAGCTATCATCACATTCAGCAGTATCTATTTCCAACAGGTTATAGATGCATTCACGTTTCAGTAAATCGGCTGCCTTATTGGCAAACTCTTTGCCATCTCCATTCCCGAGATTCCACGATTGAGTGGCTTGCCCGCGTTCCTCGTCAGACATCTCCAACCAGTCCTCAAATGTTACTTTCGGCATTTTTCATCCCCTTGATTGATTTGGTTGCCTGCTGATTCTTATGTTCAGCAAGCCCCTTCCCCTATATATCCGGTCTATTCTAGCAAATCTTTTCTGATGATTCTCGCTTAAGATGAATCAATTATGCTTTACTATACTAAAAAATAAGGGTAAACCAGTTGATAACTTCAATCGTCAGGATGGATATCTGGTCTAATTTCCATAAAGAATTGTTTGATGGGCACCGCCTCTACAGGTAGTGTTCCTTCACTACCTGCATTTTCAGAGGAGTATGGCAGCCTCTCCGTGCCGCGCGGGGTCAGACCGGTTTATTCAGGTTGGTCCTAAAATCTTTTCCGGAATGTTTTTTATGCCTGTCCAGATAGGTTCTTTTATTTTTCTCATTTTCAAAATATATTTTAAGCGCCGATTCTCCCTTTCCTTCAATCACAAAAGGATGCACTTCTGGTTGCGAGACATCATGCAATGAGATTGGATCTGTGGTTGTTACTCTCATGACGATATTTCCTCTAAAAGTGAACAGAAAACCGAGTTTGAAAAACAACCTTCCTTACGGCTGACAGTAGCAAAACAAGGTGGAATTACATTGATCATGATCAACTACGACTCAATCTATCTTGCTTTATTTGTCGGGTTATCCCCGCACAGGCCAGGAGCAATAATGGCAACAGATAGTTAATATCATCAATTCTATTTATCTGTGACCAATAGCGTATCAAGCCACTTGCTAATTTCTTCTAACAGGGGTTTTCCCATCTCTGTAAAATAATGATCAGCCTCTGGCACAACAACTTGCTTTGACAACGGGTTACCGCCCTTTTCACTACTCATAAGTCGTCGGTATGCATAGCGGTGAACTGCTGGAAAGTCCTTTGCGCCATAGATATCAAGAATGGGTACCTTGAGTTTGTCCAGCGGCAAAGGCTTTTTCATTTTCTGTTTATAATCAACGGCGCCCATGCCAATACCCACATAAGCATCAATGCCCTTGCCGCCGGTATCATCTATCCACGACATCGACATATGAACACTGCAGCTATGTGCAATCAATACGACCCGCTTTACACCCTTTTCTCTTAAAAACCGTATTGCTGCTTCAATGCGTGGGTGGGCATAAGGAAAAACAGGAACATAGTCATAATAAGTCGCGTCTTTTTCCAGCACAGGCATTTGTAACGACAGGGTATCCCAACCCTTCTCCGTTAAACCTATACGTAACGGATTGGCCACGTTTTTCCAGTCAGGATGGTAGCCGCGCCCATGCAGGATAATGACAGCCCCTTTTTCAGGCTCTTGATCCGTCTCCATATGAAGCGCCAGAAACTTGCGATTTCCGG
>JAOUJV010000142.1 GCA_029882995.1 Gammaproteobacteria bacterium
GTCAAATCTTCAGCCTGATAGTCACGACGCAATTGCCGTTTCACCAGATCCATAAACGCAGGTACACTGGTCACATGTCCGGAAAATCTTTCTACTACACCTAAAGGAGATGACTTTGCTGTTGAAGCAAAACGTGAATTGATTTTTTTCTGACTAACCAGTAAATCCAGTATCAAATTTCTGCGTGCAAGGGCTCTTTCGGGGTGACGGCGAGGATCATAATAGGATGCGCCACGCACAAGACTGACCAATGTTGCAATCTCCGGCAGTTTTAGTTCGGATAACGGCTTGTTAAAATAAAATTGACTGGCCAGACCAAACCCGTGAATAGCACGCTTGCCATCCTGACCAAGATAGATTTCGTTAATATAACTTTCGAGAATATCGCCCTTGTCATAATTCAGTTCCAGTATAATCGACATAATGGCTTCATTCAGTTTTCGCCATAATGTACGTTCACTGGTCAGAAAATAATTTTTAACCAATTGCTGTGTAAGAGTACTACCACCCTGTAATGTCTCCCCCGCTTTCAGATTGACCATCAGGGCACGAAACACGGCACGTATATCAATACCGGGATGTTCATAAAAGGCGCGGTCTTCTGTTGCAATTAAGGCATTAATTAATCGCTCAGGCACTTCTTCCAGCTTAACCAGAATTCGATCTTCATTATGGGCTGGATAAATCTTGCCGATCAGGGCCGGGTCAAGCCGCAATACCCCCGGCTTTCTGTTCCCCCTGACAAGAGTGATGTCCCTGACAATATCGCTGGCAAAAATAACACGGTATGTGTTTGAAGGTTCACGACCATCCCAGAAAACAAACGGGCGTGTTGTCAAATAAAAGGTATCTCCATTACGGGTATAACTACCGGTTTGTTCCGGTGCAGTTACATGACTGTATCCAAGGCGAACAAGCTCTGAACCCAGCTGATCGGGAGATAAATGCATTCCTTCGTACAATTCCAGCGGACGTGCATAAACACTGGCGGGTAACGCCCAGCGCCTACCTTCAAAATTACTGATAATCAGAAAATAGAGATAACCTAGGTAAATCAGCGAAATCGAACCAAATACAAGCAATAATCTGGTTCGCCAGCTGATTGTGCCTTTCTTTCGTGATTTCCGCTTTTTCGGTTTTTTACGTGAACTTGCCATCTATAATTACTAACCAGCTGATACAAATAACATTATGGCTGATAAATTGGCTGAGTTCGATAACCCATTCCACTATCAGTCATCTGAATTTGACTATAATTAGCCGGATAGTTCTCAATTCCAATAAAAATGAAAAAACTACTTGGTTTTAGATTTGTTCCCCTCACCATTGGCCTCGGATTGCTTACCGTTATGCTCATGGTGCAGGCGGCCAAATTCCCTCTACTGAACAAACTCGAATGGATAGCCTATGACCTGAAGGTCAATGCAACCCTCCCCGACCAGAACAATATCAATCCAAATATCGTCATTGTTGATATTGATGAAAAAAGCCTGCGTGAAGAAGGGCGCTGGCCCTGGCCTCGCAACAAGATTGCCAGACTGGTTGATCAACTATTCAAACAAGGTGCCATTGTGGTGGCATTTGATGTGATGTTTTCAGAACCTGAAATCAATGCTGCCGAGAAAGTCATCAGGCAAATTGACCCTGCAAGCCCTTATAATAAAACGCTTGTTAAAAGTATAGAAAAAATAAAGCCTCGGCTTGATAACGATACCATTCTTGCAAAAAGTTTTGAAAATCATGATGTCATACTCGGCTATGTCTTTCATCACCGCACAGGTGACAATATTGGCACTCTGCCAGACCCCATTAAAATCAAAACAACTCTTCCTGAGAATCTTGCTGTACTTACATTGCAGGGCTATACCAGCAATTTACAAAAACTACAGAACAATGCCTTTAGTGGTGGTTTTTTTACTGTATTCCCCGATGCTGACGGAATTATCAGGCGTGCCCCTTTGATACTGCGCTATGGTGATGAGATTTATCCATCACTTGCACTGGAAACAGTACGCACCTACTATGTTGTTGATAACATAGAAATCAAAACCGAACGCTTTGATAATCTGGATATTATCGAACATATTGGTCTGGGTAATTACAATATACCTACTGACGCCTATGCACGAATCAATGTACCTTACTTTGGCGGGCCAAAAACATTTCAGTATATCCCCGCAACCGATGTCATAAACAACAAAACCGATTTCAGCCTCAAAAATAAAATCGTGTTGGTAGGAAGTAGTACTGAAGGCATTTATGACATGCGTTCAACACCGGTACACACTGTCTACCCTGGTGTTGAAATTCAGGCCAGTATTGTTGCCGGTATTCTGGAGCAAAACTTTCGTTTTGAACCTTCCTGGAAAGATGGTGCTGATTTTCTTGTCACATTAGTTGGTGGTCTGGTAACGGTAATAGCATTACCTTTTATCGGGCCAGTCCTGATACTTCCTGTGCTGATTATCATCGGTGGTATGCTTGTATTGTTTAATGTCTGGTTATGGACAAATCAGGCATTGATATTGTCGATAGCTTTTCCACTGCTCACTGTTTTTCTGATCGGTATCTTTAATATTGCCTATGGTTTTGTAAAGGAATCAGCTGGCCGTCGCCAGTTAAAAAGTATTTTTGGGCAATACATTCCACCCGAGCTGGTTGAAAAAATGAGTTCCAGTCTGGCCGATTACAGCTTTGAAGGAGAAAGCCGTGAAATGACCGTTTTATTTGCTGACATCCGCAACTTCACCAGTATCTCGGAATCACTGACAGCAACAGAACTGAAAAACATGCTTAATCAATTCTTTACTCCCATGACACGCATCATTTTTGAAAACAAGGGAACAATTGATAAATATGTCGGCGATATGATCATGGCATTCTGGGGCGCACCGCTGGAAGACAAACATCATGCAAAAAATGCGATTAAAACAGCATTGCAAATGTTGCAGGAAGTAGAAAAGCTCAAACCCAAATTTGAAAAAGCCGGTCTGCCCGAAATCAATATTGGTATTGGATTAAATACCGGATTCATGAATGTGGGTGATATGGGCTCCAACTATCGTCGTGCCTATACCGTGCTAGGTGATACCGTTAATCTGGCCTCTCGACTGGAAGGATTGACCAAGTTTTATGGTGTCAATCTGGTTGTGGGTGAAAATACAAAAAATGCCGTGGACGACTATGTATATCGTCAACTTGATTTTGTACAGGTTAAGGGAAAGAAAGAAGCCGTTCATGTGTATGAACCAGTTCGCCTGAAAACCGAAGCAACGCAGGAACTCTGGACAGAGATCTATGATCATGAAAACGCAATGAAACTGTATCTCGAACGCACATGGGATGAAGCTGAACAGGCATTTAAAAACCTGAAAGAACAACACCCGCAACGAGTATTGTATTCAGTTTATCTGGAAAGGATTACCAACCTGAGAAGTATGCAGTTGCCTGAAAACTGGAACGGCGCCTATGAGCGCCGTTCAAAGTAATTACAAACATGATTATTACTGTTTGTGAAATGCAACCCCGGTAATACTCAGGTCGCCGGTCGATGTTTGAAAGCCATATGAGCTCATTATTCCTTCGGCGTTAGTACCTACAAAAACAGGTTCCACTTTCCCTGAAACTGTTGGGAACGTAGAGCACGCACCACCAGAACAGGCTCCTGTCATATTAATTCCTCCTTGATTAAATGCCTGATCAAATGTTGCCGAACCGCCATCAATACTTGTTATCCAT
>JAOUJV010000053.1 GCA_029882995.1 Gammaproteobacteria bacterium
GCAACCCTGCAGGCACCATTAAGTGCATTGGTTGCAATGCTGGAACTCACTGCTAACCCGAATATTATTCTACCCGGTATGCTAGCCGTCATTGCATCAGGACTGACTGCCAGTGAATTGTTTGGCCGTACTTCCATATTTCTTACCTTGATGCGTGCACGTGGACTGGAATATAGAAGTGATCCGGTCACACAGGCGTTACAACGTACTGGCATTGCCAGCATTATGAATACACGCTTTCTGATTTGGCCACCACTCATTTCCCGTGATGACCTCAAGACTATTATCCGAGGTGAGGCTGTATGGTTATTGATTGAGGATAACAACCAGATAGTTGCCTTGATCGACATATCCCAACTGGAACAAATGCTGACAGAAAAACCGGATGATCATTTTAATTTGCTGAAAGCAGATATCCCAAGAAAAAAAGTGGCACGCATACATTTACAAGCCACATTGCAGGAGGCACGTGAGGCCTTTAATCGTGACAAGGTAGAAGCACTTTTTGTACAGCGTCGTCTTGGTAATGGATTTATGCGTACATTTGGTGTCATCCTGCCTCAGGACATTGAAGCGAGTTTAAAACAACCTGGATAAAACCCTTTGGTTTGACGGCATTTACTTTTTTTAACTGCCAAATCCCGTTAACATGTTCCAACATTACTCAGGAGAATCTTGTGGACGTAGTAGATACAATTGCACTCACGATGGGCGTCGCCTGGGCAAGTGGCATCAATCTCTATGCGGCCCTGTTCATGCTGGGCTATATGGGCGTCACTGGCAATATTGATTTACCCCCTGATTTGCTTGTTCTGCAAAATCCTCTGGTCATGGCCGCTGCCGGTTTTATGTATTGTGTCGAGTTTTTTGCTGACAAGATCCCGGGGGTGGATACGACATGGGATACCATGCATACCTTCATCCGCATTCCAGCCGGTGCCATGCTGGCAAGCGCTGCTGTCGGTGATGTCAATCAGGGTGTTGAACTGGCCGCCCTTATTCTGGGTGGCACTTTGTCAGCCGGCTCACATTTTACCAAAGCCGGTAGTCGTCTTCTTATTAACACTTCACCAGAACCTGTTACCAACTGGACTGCCTCCATTACCGAAGATCTGGCAGTTATTGGCGGACTATGGACAGCATTAAACCACCCCATACTTTTCCTGATTGCATTAGTATTATTCATCGCTCTGGTTATCTGGCTTTTACCAAAAATCTGGCGCGGCATTAAACGCGTGATTCAAGCCATTGGCAGACTGTTTGGTAGAGGTAAAGATGAAACTATGTCCACTTCCGGATCTGAATCCGCAGATATCCGGATTGAAAACAAGTCTGATTCCAGCTAAAGGATAAACATGCTCTGGCTAAAAGCATTTCATATCATTTTTATGGTTACCTGGTTTGCGGGACTGTTTTATTTACCGCGCCTGTTTGTATATCACGCCATGTCTGATGATCAGGCAAGCATTGATCGTTTCAAAATAATGGAACGAAAACTGTTTTACGGCATTATGACACCGGGTGCAGTGCTGACGGTTATTTTTGGTTTAAGCATGATCTGGTATAACGGTTGGGATATCTATGTTCGTGCCGGCTGGATGCATACCAAGCTGACATTGATCGCTATTCTGATTGGATATCATATTTATTGCGGAAAACTGGTTAATACTTTCAAAGATAATCGGAATAAGCGCAGCCATGTTTTCTATCGCTGGTTTAATGAATTTCCGGTTTTGATTTTAATTGCTGTTGTAATTCTGGCGGTTGTTCGTCCAGATTAATAACCTTCAGCTTTAACCACTTCACCAATATTATTCAAACACAGGAACTGCTGATTCATCCGGTACCTGTAAACAACGATCATAACCGAACATGCCGACCAGTTTTCCTTTCTTGTATTCAATATTGAGCCAATCCGGTACAAAACGGCGTTTCTCAGGAACAATGGGGAATTCTTCAGGTATTGCGCCATTATCAATATCAGCAATACGACAACTCTTGGCATAACGAACGGAACGAAAACAGACAAACAGATTATCAATCACCTTGATGGCATCATCCGGTATCACTTCCTTGAACCAGACACGCTTTACGACCATACAACCGAAAATCAGATCGATCTCTGCCACCAGTGGTTTATCATTGGATGCAAATGCATTGATCGCCTTCTGACTAATGCTGACGTGTACTGATCTGTCATGCAGTTTAATGATTGTTTTCATAACGGGACTCCCTGATACTTTGAACAATAACCTGATTACCTGTTATTTCCAGCACTTTATTATCTACCTACCAATTGGTAGGTAGATTAGAATTTTTGCTCCTGAGTGTCAATAAAAGATAACAAAACTAGATATATCAATATGTTATGAGCTCAACCAAAGAAAAACTGATTGATTCTGCTATGAAGCATCTCTATCAACTGGGTTATAACCGCTTCAGTTTTGCACCTGTTGCCAAGGAATGCGGTATTGCCAAAGCAAGTATTCACTACCATTTCCCGGACAAGGATTCACTGGTTCTGGCAGCCATTGAAAAATACATCACTAATCAGAAACACTTTCTGGAAAATATTAAACAGGATCAGTCACTAATTGCTCCTGAAAAATTCAATGCAATTTTTGACCATGCCTACGAACAAATGATTAATATGAATTACATCGGTTGTCTGGCGGGTAATCTGGGACTTGAAATAAGCGAGACCAATCCACGTGTTCTGGAATACATTCAGGCATTTCTTGAATACAAGGAAAAACTGATGGCAGAAATATTGAAGGAAGGTCAGTTGCAAGGAAGTATAAAGAATGACATCGATATAAATAAAACTGCGCTCAACATCCTTACCTCTATAGAAGGCGGCATCATTACCTCAAAAATCAGTAAAAATGCCAAGCTACTTGCCAATGCATTATCAGTCTGCCGGAAAATTGTTAGCGAAATAACATGCTAGCCAGCGTTAAATGTGTGCTTACAAAAACAAACGGGCTGACTGTTTCCAGTCAACCCGCTTGATTATGTACCATTATCGAATACTCGTTATCAGGAACAACCACCACCCTGCGCTGAAGATGAGCCACATGTACCACATCCACCTGCAGGAGCCAGATTATTGAATACGAAGCTGGCACCACCAACCCCGGTATCAACGAAATCTATTTCAACCCCTTTCAGAATACCCATTGCACCGGCATCGACGATGATGGTAAAACCTTCACCTTCCAGAATGCTGTCATTTTCTTCAAATTTGGTGGCAAATGTCATACCGAAAGAAGGACCACTGCAGCCACTGCCGGCCACATAGACGCGGACGCCTTTTACCTCGTCGCCTTCTACTTGTGACATTAATTCTACAATTTTGGACTGTGCAGATGACGTTAACGTCATTTCTTCACTCGTCAATTTTTGAGCTGTTTCAGACATAACCCTGTTCTCATTTCACTGTTGCTGGAATGTCCAAGTATACCTCAAGACAGCAATTTGCGCCTTTTTCCATTCTACCTTCCCGGTAAAGCCAGTTTGACTCCAAGCATTTGTTTTTTATCTGATTTCTATGAAATATAGCGCTTTCACTATTTCCGGGTAAAAAAAAGGTGAATCTTGCGATTCACCTTGAATGACCTGTTACTACTGGAGAAACTACAAAACTACTAATGGTCTAGCTGTTGCTGTGCTGATAAATGATAAAGCTGGCGTTCAGCATCGACCAAATGCTGACCCCAATGTTTATCAAAGCTGTAGCGCCAATCGCTTACTGCCACTTCACCCGCGTTTGGCTGTTCCTGAAGCAACTCGAGCCCATGCTTCAGATCGAAATAAATATCGGTAAAGTCGTCCGCAAGACTGCCACTCAACCTCTGCCCGTCATTGGCAGTATCAAACTCCATCCAGTATCCGTCACGCTCACCCAGCATCATATAGAGATGCGAAAACAGGGCAAACCGCTCATCGTAATCTGAATCAATCGTATGATCGCGTGATTTAAGCTCAACATCCAGATTACTGATTGCAGCATGTAAACGCGGCAACAAACTGGACATGGAACCTAACCACTCTTCACGGCTGAATTTCTCGACTGAATCAATCAGCCGGCAGTATTCCTCTGCGGCGGCAACCATATCTTCAAATAGCGATGTTTCCTGTGACATAAGTGCCCCCTGAAATTTCTTTAAATCGAGGCCTGATCCAAGACCAAACCCATAACCAAATCTGATGTGTACTTATACCTTGAAGGTATAATTTGCAGGACGTTGGGTACTTCTGAAATTCCCGATTTAGCTCCCTGACAACCCGTAAAAGCCGGTTCTGATTCAGGCAGTTTCGTGTGCTGTCCTTGGGTACTAGTGTAGCCAAAAATCCGGGGGGTGCCCATGCATCAAGGAGACCCTAATTGAGGATATTTATATATATAAAACAGTTGGTTACATTATTTTAATAGTTGGAAAATAGCCGAATTTTTTTTAATTTTTTTTGACTTGAAGAGCCTTTACAAGGGACGGATTTCGACTACCTAAAATTAATTTTCAATTAATTCAAAGTCTTCCTTTCCCACCCCACAATCAGGGCAATGCCAGGACTCGGGCAGTTTCTCCCATGGGGTATCCGGCGACAGGTTATCTTCAGGCAAACCTATCAACTCATCATAGATAAATCCACATACTTGGCACTCATAACGCATCAGAATTCTCCTGTCTGGCTAATGATAGCGTACTGGGTTCCAAACTCAGATCAACCACTGTCTGAGTCCAGTGGTAGAATATACGCCTCATGAGCACTCATCCGCAAACTCTCCAGCCACACCCCACTGTCCTTGTTTTCGCTGGCAATGATCCCACTGGTGGGGCTGGTATAAGCGCTGATATTGAAGCAATTGCCAGTGTCGGCTGTCATGCCGCCCCTGTTATTACCGCCATAGCTCCTCAAGATACAACTCGCGTTAAGCAGTTTGAATGTCTGGCTCCGACATTAATGATTGAGCAGGCACTCAGCGTTCTCGAGGATATGCCTGTCAGTGCTATTAAAATCGGCATGATGGGTAGTCTGTCCAATGTGGAAGCTATTCATTCGCTTTTGATCGAATACCCGGATTTGCCCGTTGTGCTCGATCCGGTATTGGCCAGCGGTGCTGGTGATGCATTAGCTGATAACAACATGATTGATGCCATACGTGATCTACTGTTACCTGTTACAACCGTACTAACACCCAATAGCATTGAGGCACGCAAACTGGCGTATCAGTCAGACGATCTGGATGCCTGTGCCCAGGAATTATTATCGCTAGGTTCTGATTTTGTACTTATCACCGGCACACACGAAAAAACAAACAATGTTATAAACACCCTGTACAGTGAGCACCGCAAACTGCAGGAACAAACATGGCCGCGTTTGCCTGACAGTTATCACGGTTCTGGTTGTACACTATCTTCCAGTATCGCAGGCCTGCTCGCACAAGGTATGGAACCCTTTAGTGCAATTCATGAAGCACAACGCTATACATGGGAAACATTACAAAATGGTTATAAGGCAGGATCGGGACAACTGTTACCGAATCGTTTCTACTGGGCAAACAAAAAGTAATTCTCCATAATGACTGATAAAAAAATACATGGTCTGTATGCTATTACTGATCCGTTATTAATACCGCAGGAACAAATGGTGCTCCGTGTTGCCGGTGCAATTCAGGGCGGAGCCAGAGTTATTCAATACAGAAACAAGACAAAGGATCAAGATCTGAAAATATGGGAGGCAACCGATCTGCAGACATTGTGTCGTACACTGAACATCCCTTTTATCATTAATGATGATATTGAACTTGCGATTCAGATTGGTGCTGACGGGATCCATCTCGGTAATGATGATTGTGATATTAAACAGGCACGACAACTGGCAGGAGACAACATGTTGATTGGTGTTTCCTGTTATAACCAGTTTAAAAATGCCATTGATGCGGTCAATCGGGGGGCAGACTATATCGCATTTGGCCGCTTTTTCCCCTCCAGCACCAAACCGGATGCCGTACAGGCAGATTTATCTTTATTACAACAAGCCAAACAGGAATTGTCCGTCCCTGTAGTTGCGATCGGTGGCATAACACCGGAAAATGGGGCTTCACTGATTGAAGCCGGTGCCGATGCACTGGCAGTTATCCATGGTGTCTTTGGGCAAGATGACATCACAGCAGCAGCTGCACGTTATGCAGCTCTATTTGAATAACCGAGGTAGAACAATGACAAGATCACATGATCTTTTTGAACAGGCAAAACAGTTTATTCCCGGTGGCGTAAATTCACCGGTGCGTGCATTCAAGGGTGTGGGTGGCGATCCGGTATTTTTCAAGCGCGGGGAAGGTGCCTATCTCTATGATGAAGATGATAATAAATATATTGATTACGTTGCGTCATGGGGACCAATGATTCTGGGTCATTCCCATCCTGCCGTACTTGAAGCCGTTTCGAAAAAAGCAGCTGAAGGCCTTGGGTTTGGTGCACCCACCATGATTGAAACTGAAATGGCAGAACTGGTTTGTAAGCTTGTTCCTTCGATTGAACTGGTACGCATGGTCAGTTCAGGAACAGAAGCCACCATGAGCGCAATCCGTCTGGCACGTGGCTTTACCGAGCGTGACAAGATCATCAAGTTTGAAGGCTGTTATCACGGTCACTCTGATTCACTGTTGGTAAAAGCCGGTTCCGGTGCGCTGACTTTGGGTGTACCTACTTCACCGGGGGTGCCGGCCTCGTTGGCTGAACACACCATCACTCTGGATTTTAATAATCTGGAACAAGTGCAGGATGTGTTCAAGCAAATTGGTAATGAAGTGGCCTGTGTCATTGTTGAACCGGTTGCCGGTAATATGAATTGCATTCCACCCGTACCCGGTTTTCTTGAAGGCCTGCGTACGTTATGTGATGAATACAATAGTGTGCTGATTTTTGATGAAGTCATGACCGGTTTCCGCGTCGCCCTTGGTGGTGCACAGGAATACTATGGTGTTACACCCGATCTCACCACATTAGGAAAGGTGGTCGGTGGCGGTTTACCGGTAGGTGCCTTTGGCGGTAAAAAGGAAATTATGGAAAAAATTGCACCACTGGGCCCGGTTTATCAGGCAGGAACCTTGTCCGGTAACCCGTTAGCCATGGCGGCCGGCCTTGAAACACTGAAACAAATATCCAAAAAGGGTTTTCATGACACTCTGGCAAAACGTACAAAACAACTTGCCGAAGGAGTTAAAAAGGCAGCAGACTCTGCCGGCATCCCGTTAGCCACTAATTATGTCGGTGGTATGTTTGGGTTTTTCTTCACTGAAGACGAGCAAATACAAAGTTACCTACAGGTAACAAACTGTAATATTGATCGATTCAAGGCGTTTTATCACAGCATGTTGAATGAAGGAATCTATCTTGCACCGTCTGCTTTTGAAGCAGGTTTTGTTTCAGGCGCACACAGCGAAGCAGATATCAAGACAACTATTGATGCCGCATCAACAGTTTTTGGTATGTTGAAGGGCTAACTAGATTTTCAAATCCAGATTATCGAGTATTGAAGACAGGCGTTCGATCCTTTGTCGCGGGTCGTCCAGCTGCAGAAGATATTGTTTTTGTGCAAGCGGGATCGGAAGCAATTCTGACAGCCGGTTGGAAACCCAGCCAGCATCATCATAATGTTTTGGTACTCTGGAATAGGGATCACTCATCTGTTCCAGCGTTTCCTTTAGCCAGTCAACAAACCGGTGCATGTCTTCTGTAAGCGGCATCACCGGATCGTTCGGAATCATTTCAACTCTGGCGATTGCCAATTGATCAGGCCGCACTTCTTCACTAATTACCCGAAAACGTTGATCACCCCGAACTGTCACTCCCAACAAGCCATCCGGTAAACGCTGAAAGTAGGAAATATGACCCAGTGTCCCTATCTCATAGGTCTGTGCCGCTACACCCACTTCACGGCCTTCACTAATTAAACACACGCCAAAACCGGTGCCCTTTTTCAGGCAATTGCTGATCATATCAAGATAGCGCGGTTCAAAAATCCGCAATGGTAATGCACCCCCGGGGAACAGGACTGCATTTAATGGAAAAATTGGTATTTGAAGAGTTTCCGGCGTTTCACCGGTAGTCCCGGAAAGTTCACTGACTCTCATGCTATTGCCCCCTGAACGAGAGTATAAAAAATACTCTCAAGCCAATTGTAGATGACAAATCAGGCTATAAAAGTGATCAAATCCGGGTAAATAAAAAGTGCTTTATATTACTGAAACTTACCTGATGAAAAAATTTTATCGCATTCTTGTTTGCACTACACCGTAAGACTGAATAGGGCTGCCAACGTAAAAACGGATAACAATAAAATCCTGAACTTAATGTCTGTTTTAATGGCTTTTGCACGGGAAAATACACGTTTTTTCATCGTTTTACTCCTGACTCTCCCCATTACACAAAAATAGTTTAATTATGTTTCCAGACCTCTGCCGATATGACAGGGCTAAATTATTTATCGGCCGGGATTACAAATACCTCAATAAAAATAATGAGACACAAAAGGAAATAGGGTTATTCAGACCAACGTCCAATCAGGGTATGGGGAATAGAAAGGTGATCCAGAATTCGGGCCACCATGAAATCAATCAGATCACCTATTTCTTCGGGTTCATGATAAAAACCGGGATTGGCCGGCATGATAGTAACGCCAATATTGGCTAGCTTGAGCATATTCTCCAGATGAATCGGGGAAAAAGGCGTTTCACGCGGCACAATGATTAACTGACGTTTTTCCTTGATCATGACATCAGCGGCCCGTTCAATCAGATTATTACTGGCGCCACACGCAATGGCAGACAATGTACCCATGGTACACGGACATACCACCATCGCATCCGGTGCATTGGAGCCACTGGCTACCGGTGACATCCATTGATCCTTGCCGAACACCTCCAGTTGTTCACTATTGGCATTAAAGTGCTTGATGAAAAATGACTGCATTTCTTTGGGTTGTGATGGCACCTTTAAATCCGTTTCGGTGGCAAGCACAATTTGTGCAGCCGGTGACACCATTAAATAGACATGAATATTTTCATTTAACAAACATTCCAGTAAACGCAACGCATAAGCTGCACCGGATGCACCGGTAATCGCCAGTGAAATTGTTCTGGGTTTTGAGTCTTGAATCATGCGTCCAGACTCTTGATTAACTTTTCATGAATGCCACCAAATGCACCATTACTCATAATCACAACATGATCATCGGCTTTGGCGAAGGTTTTTACTTGTTTCACAATATCTTCTACTGAAGACACAACATGAATATTATCAGCACCGTTCAGGCTGGATTTTAAATCCCACGACAGGTCTTCCGGTTGTAAAAGATAGGCCTCATCCGCTGTCTTGAGTGAGTCAGCCAATAAATCCTTGTGCACACCCATACGCATGGTATTGGATCGCGGCTCCAGTACCGCAATGATCCGTCCCTTATTCATTACCTTTTTTAACCCCTTTAAGGTCAAGTCAATCGCTGTCGGGTGATGAGCAAAATCATCATAGACCTTGATGCCTTTTATTTCAGCACGTAATTCCATACGTCGTTTCACATTGCGAAACTCTTTTAATGCCTCAAGTGAAACATCGACCGCCACTCCGGCATGGCGTGCAGCCGCAATCGCGGCAAGTGCATTCAACTGATTGTGTCGCCCGCTTAATGTCCATTCCACCTTGCCTTGCATCTGGTTATCCAGCAGTACATCGAATGAACCTTTGCTGTTAATTTCGCCTGCCTGCCAGCTTGCCTGTTCATCACCAAAATATTCAACCGGAGTCCAGCAACCCATTGCAATCACCTCTTTAATATTTTGCTCTTCCGCATTAGCCACTATCAATCCATTACCGGGAACAGTACGCATTAAATGATGAAACTGGGTTTTGATTGCATTGAGATCAGGAAAAATATCGGCATGATCAAATTCGAGATTATTCAGAATTAAAGTACGCGGATGATAATGAACAAACTTGGAGCGTTTATCAAAAAAGGCCGTGTCATATTCATCGGCTTCTACAACAAAAAATGGCGTGTTGCCCAACCGTGCCGATAATCCAAAATTTTGCGGAATACCACCAATCAAAAATCCCGGTGTGAGTCCGGCATATTCCAGTATCCATGCCAGCATACTGCTGGTGGTTGTCTTGCCATGTGTACCCGCTACCGCCAGTACCCAGCGATCCTGCAGAATATATTTCCCCAACCATTCGGGACCAGATGTATAAGGCAGTCCTTTCTCAAGAATATGTTCCACCATTGGGTTGCCGCGTGACATGACATTACCAATTACAACCATGTCTGGAGCCGGATCAAGGTGTTCCGGTTTGTAACCTTCCATAAGCGTAATCCCCTGAGCTTCAAGCTGGGTACTCATGGGTGGATAGACATTGGCATCACTGCCCGTCACGGTATGACCGGCCTCGCGCGCAAGCAAAGCGACACCTGCCATGAAGGTGCCACAAATACCAAGTATATGAATATGCATAATACGACTACTTTACCGGAAGTGGTTCAAATAGGGTAATACTGACGTTATAGCCAATAAAAAAATACAGCAAGGCCAATATGATACCTACTGCCCAGGGTGCTGATAATGCATTACGCAGGATGTGGGCAATGATCGTCAGGCTCCAGATAACCAGCAGTAGCCATAAAATAACCGGAGCACCAATATCCCCGCCCGTATCACGTGCTGTAATCATCCAGCTGTTAATTGGCCATGCGATGAGACCAACAATAACATCGGTACCTGCCATAGCAGATAAAGTCTGATTAAAACGCGCTTCAAGTTTTTTTACCATAAGAATCGCGCGCAAAAGCACGACCAGTATCAACATATTGGTAACGCCATATGCAATGGCCGAAGGTATTGAGAAACTCAGTGCACCCAGCAAAATACCGATCAGAACATGAAATCCGAGCAATATAAACAAAAGATAACGAGTATACGGAATATCCTGCGGTCCTGCACGCAGCAGGCATATATCAAAAAATATATTAAATATCTGTTTCACTATACTCTATATAATATTTATTCATTAAGAGAAGGTCATATTAACGCATTATATGTGTCTCGGGAAAAATGTCTTTACTCAATAGAAAAATAAATCATTACCGGTTTCCCTGGCGTGACAATAATGCCTTTCGCCTGCTAACTGATGGCAATATATTTTTTCCGGCAATGCTGGAAGCCATCAATCGGGCACAACATCAAATTCTGGTCGAAATGTATTTAATTGAATCCGGAAAAACAGCGCATCAGTTTATTGATGCATTGATTAAACAATCTGAAAAAAATATCAATGTATTCCTGCTGCTTGATGATTTTGGTGCCCGTGGATTGCATAAACATGATCGTCAAAAAATAGAACACAGTAATATCCAGTTATCTTTCTTTAATCCGCTACGCTACGGAAAATTTCGACGCAATTTATTTCGGGATCACAGAAAATTATTAGTGGTGGATGATCAAGTTGCCTTTACCGGTGGCACCGGAATTACAGATGATTTTAATACCGCCTACAAAACAACATCAGGTTGGCATGAAGTCATGATAGAAATACAGGGCCCGGTTATTGCTGACTGGCAAACCCTGTTTTTTGAAAACTGGAATCGATGGGTAAAAAATAAAACCGGATATTCAGTTAACGAAATTTCAGATACCGGACAGCAGTCTGGTCGTGTTACTTCAACAGGTGGTGTGACACGAACCGAAATAAAGCGCTCTTTTCTGAAACGCATTCGTCAGGCAGAAAGACGGGTCTGGATGGCCACAGCCTATTTTGTACCATCATGGAAACTGATTCGTGCACTCAAGCAGGCAGCACGCAATGGCTGTGATGTCCGACTTTTATTGCCCGGCCGTCATACGGATCATCCGGCTATTCGCCACGCAGGACGGCGCTATTATTCACATTTATTACGCAATGGTGTCCGTATTTTTGAATACCAGCCACGTTTTTTACATGCGAAGGTTTTACTGTGTGATCAATGGGTATCTATTGGCTCCAGTAATATTGATCGCTGGAATCTGCGCTGGAATCTGGAAGCCAATCAGGAAGTGGATGACCAATCCTTTGCCCATGATGTAACACAACTGTTTGAAAAAGATTTTGCACACAGCAAGGAATATATTTATGACAAATGGAAATACCGCCCCTGGTATAAACGTTTTATGGAATGGTTCTGGGGCAAGATCGATCGTTGGCTTGAAAAACGCGGACAAAAAAAAGGCGGCTAGCTAGCCGCCTCTTTTCCCTTTTTTCTCTTTCGAGATTTATTTCTTGCGGCGAGCCGCTCCAAGTCCCGCCAGTCCCAGACCCAATAAAGCCAGAGTAGCAGGCTCAGGAACATCACCTCTTGGTGGTGGTGGAGTCACCACTTCACCACTACGCGCTTCAAAGATATAGCGACCATCCACAATACTATTCAGGCTGTTGTAAATCAAACCATTTGCCAAATCAGTATCAAGGAAAGAACCACAAACTGCCGATCCTGCTATTTCATAAAATGAACCTGCGTCACCAGTACCATTGGAAAAACCGGAGCGGGCACAGTTACCACCCAAACCATTGGCATCACCTAAGCTTGCTGTCCCTGATTCCCACTGAATCTGATCAAAGTTAAATTCGATATCGAAATCACCTACAGCAATATCAGATCGGTCGATTAATACCAATTGAAAGCTATTACGGTTGATATTGTTAGGAGATGAAAAAAAGTAATCTACATCAACCCAGTTAACACCAAAGGCATTACGACCATCAACTGTACCGGTACCATAAGTCACTGGTGAACCGGCACTGCGTGTATCCACATCAGCAAAGAATGGGGCAATAATCTGACGACCGGTACTTGTTAAATCAAAAGGTGTATAGGTACTTAATGAATTATCAAATGTAATATTACCGTTGTTGTTGACATAAGTTTGAGTAAAGTTCAAGCCAAAGAAGTTGGCTGTAAAACCAAGATTAACCAACCCGGTCGACCCATCATCATTTGGTGCCAGAGTGTTATCACCAAAAAACGCATCAGCACGTATCGCGCCAGCATTTGCAGATTGTGCCATTACCAGACCTGCAAGCATCAAACCTGTTACCAGAGATTTTTGTAAAAACATAAGAGACTCCATAAATCAAAAAATCAAAAAATCAAAAAATCAAAAAAACCTTATACCCGTGTAATGCATGAAATATGCCAAAAAAAATATCTCAATATTTTTCAATAAGTTAAAGGTTTAAATAAAATCTAAATTTAATAACTGTAAAGAATTCTTTACACAATGGGTTGTTTTTTTAGGGGTGTTTTCAGGTATTTTTTACACTTCTTTTTTTGTATAAATTTTTGTGTCATCAATAAAAAAGGCGGCTAATTAGCCGCCTTTTAATCTCTACTGATTTACCTTTTCCTCTTAGTCGCCTTACGCTTGGTGGCCTTCTTCTTAGTCGCCTTGCGCTTGGTGGCCTTTTTCTTAGTCGCCTTACGCTTGGTGGCCTTCTTCTTGGCCTTCTTCTTGGTCGCCTTACGCTTGGTGGCCTTCTTCTTGGTCGCCTTACGTTTGGTGGCCTTCTTCTTAGTCGCCTTACGTTTGGTGGCCTTCTTCTTAGTCGCCTTACGTTTGGTGGCCTTCTTCTTGGCCTTCTTCTTGGTCGCCTTACGCTTGGTGGCCTTCTTCTTGGCCTTCTTCTTGGCCTTTTTCTTAGTCGCCTTGCGCTTGGTGGCCTTCTTCGCAACTTTCTTCTTGGATTTCTTTTTAGTTGTCTTTTTCTTACTTACTTTCTTCTTGGCTTTTTTCTTAGTCGATTTTTTCTTGCTTGCCTTTTTCTTTTTGGCTGTTTTTGGTTTTGATTCCTTTTTCTCTTTAACAGCAGGAGATGAAACAGCGGCGGCTGGTTTTTCTGCTACCGGTGCTTCTCCACCACTCGGCATGTCAGCAAGAACCTTGTTAACGGCAGTGAAAATATCACCGATCTCACCCACTCCCTGCACTTTTCTTAATTTACCCTGATTACGGTAATAGGAAATCAAGGGAGAGGTCTGGTTTTCGTATACTCGCAAACGACTGCCAATGGTTTCTTCATTATCATCCGAACGGTGGTGCAAGGTACCACCACACTTGTCGCACTGCCCGTCCAGCTTGGGCGGACTTGAGTAAATATTGTACATCTGGCCGCAGGATTCACAGGTGCGGCGTCCGGTCAGCCGCTGCATCAAGACATCAAAATCTACATCGATCAGCAATCCAAGCTGCAAAGGCTTGCCTAAACTGTTTAGCATGGCATCCAGCGCCTCGGCCTGAGCCATGTTGCGAGGAAAACCATCCAGAATAAAACCATCGTCTGTATCAGATTCAGATAATCGCTCCCTGATCATACCCAGAACGATATCATCTGAAACCAGTTGGCCTGCATCCATGGCTGCCTTTGCCTGCATGCCCAGTGAGGTTTGATCTGCCACCGCGGCTCGCAATAAATCACCCGTAGAAATCTGCGGTACTCCGTATTTTTCGATCATTAATTTGGCTTGTGTTCCCTTTCCTGATCCAGGCGCTCCCAATAGAACAATTCTCATGTTGTTTTCCTCACTTTTGCTTTATTTATTATTCGCTTGTTTTTTCTTTTTATTTCAACAAGTTAAATTTTTTACATACCGGCATATACAAATTGCATTACCGTTTAAT
>JAOUJV010000143.1 GCA_029882995.1 Gammaproteobacteria bacterium
AGGTAATCCAGAAACCAATCTTGCCAATAAATTCGTTATACATACGGCCAGTCATCTTCGGATACAGATAATACACGCCACCAAAGATAGAGAACGTACCGGCTACCGCCATGACATAATGGAAGTGACCAACAACGAAATAGGTTTCAGAAGCATGTACTGTTAATGATGTCAGTGCCAAAGGAATACCGGTCAGACCACCGATCAACATCAGGAACACAACACCTAATGCATACAGCATGGGAGTTGTATAGGTAATCGATCCCCTATACAGCGTTCCGATCAAACCAATAAACAACAGACCTACCGGTATCGAAATCAACAGCGTGGTCACCATCTGGCCAACACGGATCCAGTCCGGCATACCGGTTACATATAAATGGTGCACCCAAACCTCACCAGCCAGTAACACGATACCACCCATGCCGCCATAAACAACGACCTTGTAGTTAAAGATCGCATTACGCGCAAAGGTTGCGATGATATCAAACGTAATACCGATAAATGGCAACAGGATTACGTATACCGCCGGGTGTGAATAGAACCAGAACAGGTTCTGGTAAATCAATACATCACCACCGTTGGTCGGGTTGAAGAAATTGGTGCCCAGATATTTATCAAACATAATCATGGTGACCGCTGTACCCAGTACCGGTACAAATATCAACTGCAGGATAAACGCAGTAAATGTTGCCCATACAAAAATGTTCAGCTTGTTCCAGGTCACGCCCGGTGCACGCATAAATGAAATAGTGGTAAGGAAGTTCACGCCGCCCAGAATCGAGGCAAAACCAAGCAGTAATACAGTAAAACTGTAAAACGCGGTGTTACCAACCGTAATTTCGGAATAAGGCGGATAACCTGTCCACATGACATCTGGTGGATCCGGCATAACAAAAGTCAGCAGTGCCAACACAATACCTGCATAGAACAACCACACACTCAATGCATTCAGTCGCGGGAACGCCACGTCCTTTGCACCAATCTGAAGTGGTATTAAATAATTGGCCAAAAAGCCGGTCAATGCCGGGATCTGGAAGCCAAGAATCATGGCTGCACCATGAAAATATAACCAGACGTTATAAGTTGTTGGATTGTCTGTCAGGGTTGGTCCCGGTGCAGATAATTCCACACGCATCAGCATTGCCATCAGACCGGCAACACCAAATGCGGCAATCGAACCAATCAGATATAAAATACCAACCTTTTTATGATCGGTTGTAAATATCCATTCACGTAATGTACCACCCATGACTACATTCCCCCTCTATTCATAGCCAGTTGTGCCTTCGCACCCTCGGCTTTATACCATTTATCAAAATCCTCTTTGGACAGCACTGTGACCTTGCCATACATTCTTGAATGCAGGTGTCCGCAATATTCTGCACATGTCACCAGATGCTCACCCGGTTCTTTCGGATAAAACCATAAATAGGTGACACGCCCCGGCATGGAATCTTCTTTCACACGGAAATCCGGAATGAAGTGATTATGAATTGTGTCACGACTGGTCATGCGCAACAGAATTGGTTTCTTTGCAGGAACTATCAAATCATTATATGTTTTTACACCATTGGGGTAGGTGTAATCCCATGTCCACATCGCAGACTCAAGTTTGACTTCCATCCTGTCTTCCGGAACCTGACGATACATATTCCAGAGATCCCAACCATTTGCTGCCAGATAAAAGTCATCGGCCATAAACAGAAAAGCCGGAATGACTGCCCAGCCGATTGCTGCCGGTGTACTCAGTTTTGGCTGATTACCTTCATCATCCGGATTGCGACGACGGTATTTATACATAAACCACAAACATACCAATGCAAAAATAACACCGATGATGGTGATATCAATCAGCATTTCATGCCACAGTGCATCCCAGGCCGGTGCCGGATCCCTGATTTGTTTTGTTTCAGGTAACGCCATTGCCATACCCGGTAAACCAACAAACAACATGGTCAGCCAGCTTAGCAGTCCCCCAATAGAGCGCTTATGCATGATGCATCCTCCTAGACTTACGCTTTTTCGTAATTGTAAAAGAAAGAACAACTAATAAAATTCCACCCAGTAACGAACCCAGACCAACCACAAGCGGGATGTTTACTGTGTATTTACCTTCTTCAAAGTTATAACTGAAACAAACTCCTGCCAGAATATCGATCAGTTTTTTTGATTCAGAAATCTTGTTCCAGTCTGTATCAATCAATGCCAGTTCAATATCCTTTTCTGCAAAGGCTGAACCATACAGATAACGCACAACCCGCTTCTCAGGCGAGATAAAAATAAATGCGTTGGGATGTAAAAATACCTTGTCTCGACTTGACCAGAAAAAACGCACACCCACATGGCCAGTCAGTTTTGTGATGTCTTCCGGATTTTTCAGGAGTGCAAATTTCCAGCCTTCCTGCATGTCTTCCGGCACACCGACTTCCGATACAAAATGGTGCATGCTTTGCAGTGTGTCATTCTTGTCAAAAGAAATGGTTAATATGCGAAAATCCTTACCTACCTTGCGTTCAATCTTTTTGAACATGTTCATCGCATGACGATTAATGGTTGAGCACACACCGTCACAAGTGAAATAGGAAAACAGGATTATCAGCGGCTTGTCACCCATGACTGACTGCAGAGTGAACTCCTGACCTTGATGATCAATAAACGTATAGTCTTTCTGATCGAGTGGTGTACCGAGGAACTCCTGTTCATCGATCGCCATCACTGATGGATCAATCGTTGATTCCGTCATGGCCGGATTACTCACAGCAAAAACATTTTGCATGGGCGCAATCATGACAAGATATCCGAAGATAAACTGCTTGATTGTCCTGACAGGCAACATTTTATTTCACCCCGGAACATATTGCTTCGAACTGACCCACTTATGACCAGTAGTACATCTGTGAAACCACGAAGAACCAGATGATATCCACAAAGTGCCAATACAATGAACCGGCTGTCACAAAGGCCTTATTGATTGTTCCACGTAAAGCCGGCAGCAAGATGGCAACAAAAATACTCAAGCCCACAATAACGTGCGCACCATGGAAACCGGTGATTGAGAAGAATGCAGTACTGAAGATATTGGTATCCGGTGTAAAGCCAGCATGGAACAGGTGATTCCATTCATAGGCAGACATACCCAGGAAGGCCAGACCCAGCAACATGGTAATTATCAGCCAATTGACAAACCCTTTGCGATCCCCTTTTTCCAGTCGCTCTTCACCAAAGTGAATAGTGAAGCTGGATACCAGCAGAACAACCGTCATGATTGCAGGCATGATTTTCGGTAAATCAATGGTTCCTTCCGGCGGCCAAACATCGGCTCCCAGACGCGTTACCCAGTATGTCACGAAGAACGAAATGAAAATCAGTGCTTCGGCAAGGATGAACCAACCCATCGCCGGTGGACTCATGCCTTCTGCCGGACCGCCGCCATGAATAGCTTCCTTGGTCCAGCCAATCACACCGGCAAGAATCATGGGCACACCCAGTCCCAGACAGATTGCAGCGTATAGTCCGTTTTCATAAACAAACTTGAAAGAGAATGCAAAAGGCAATGCAAACAGAATGCCTGCACTGATAATTAATGGCCATATACTGACTTCTTCATCATGACCATGAGCTGCATGTTCACTCATACTTCAATTCCCCCAAATATAAAAGCTGTAAAAAAGCCGGTTAGGCAATAACCGGCAAAATTATTTATTACTATTTAAGTCCG
>JAOUJV010000054.1 GCA_029882995.1 Gammaproteobacteria bacterium
TCCAGCCATTAATGTCTTTCGGCTCCGGTGTTACCAGCGGTACATTATCATTCAAAATGGAAATTTGTTTATGGTACTGGCCGGTGATTTCATACAGCGCCTCATAACTATCAGCCAGATCATTTCTGGCAGCAATTTCCTGTGCAACAGTAATATCGTAACGTGCCTTTGCCTCGTGTACATCGGTAATCGCAATCAAGCCAACTTCAAAGCGTTTCTGGGTCTGCTCCAGTTGACGTTCCACGGCTTTTTTTTCTGCCTCGGCAAATGCGACATTGTCACCTGCTGACAGTACAGAAAAATATTTTTCTGCCACCCTGACCATTAATTCCAGACGGGCAGATTCAAAATCGGCATCAGCTTGATCAACAACTGCTTGTGCCTGGTGAATACGCGCCATGTACTCACTGTTGTAAAGTGGTTGTATCAGCGAGATGCTGTAGACTTCGGAATCATAATTGAGGATACCGGCGGAGGCCGAAGGCTGGCGTGTTTTCTGACGGTTCCCGGAAACACTGGCACTTAAATCCAGTGAAGGCATGATTAAGGCCTTGTTCTGGTTCAGGGTCTCTTTTGATGCCTGCCATTGCGCAGTATTGGCCAGAAACTGCGTGTCATTTTCCTTTGCCAGATTATAGATATCCCACAAATCTTCAGCCTGTGCAGCAAATGTGCACAGGGAAAAAATGATGAATAACCGTAATTTTCCTTTTAATAACAACATGATTTCCAACAGGTTTGACCAACCATCTGATTTTAGTAGAACGGGAGGTGCTTTGGGAGCTAAATTGTCGTTTTATTACAGGGAGAAATGACGTGTCGGGGCAATGTTCTGCAAGGGCTGGAGCTCGGTTTCGAACAGGGCTTCGTGTGTCCATTCGTATTCACCGATACGGGTGATCAGTGTGGCTGTCATGACAGGGCTTTCACCAATAACACAAAATAGTCGTCCACCTCTGTTGAGAGCAAACTGGAAGGCTTCGGGTAAGCTGGGTATAGAACCGGTAATAGCGATAACATCATATGGGGCATGCTGATCCCAGCCTGCCGAGGCATCTCCGGTTTCCAGAGTAACATTGTGAATACCGAGATTTTCCAGTTTTTGTGCTGTATTTTGAGAATTATCAGCGTGAATATCGACACTGACAACATGTTTGCCCAGTTTGGTCAACAGTGCTGTGATATAGCCACTTCCGGTGCCGACTTCCAGAATGCTGTCTGATGACCGGATATTCAAGGCCTGCAACATACGTGCTTCAATACGTGGTTCCATCATGACTTCATCATGGTTTAGCGGGATATTAATGTCGGCAAAGGCCAGATTACGCCAGCCTTCAGGTACAAATTCCTCACGTGGTATTTGCTCCATTACATCCAGTACTCTTTGATCAAGTACTTCCCATGGACGGATTTGCTGTTCAATCATGTTGATACGTGCCTTGCTGACATCAAGATGGGACATTCTTGTTATTTCTTCCTGCAGAATTTGTGCGTAGCGTAAGCACTTTGTGAGCAGCAGGCAACAGGTTTCATCACAGAAAAAAACAATACCCCCTTGCAAGATTTTTATGTAAAAAATATGTAATTGAAACAGTGAGTTGCTTTGTCAGTCGTTGTATAAATTTCATTTCTGTTTGTAGCTTGAAAATCAGCTCGCTATTCAGTACTGTGGATGTCGCTAGGGGTGCCTGTTTGCAGTGATTTTGCATCAGGTTGAGACATACCCTTCGAACCTGATCCGGTAAAACCCGGCGTAGGGAAGCTGACCATCGCTCTCCTGCGCTATTCATGAAGCAGGAGCATCACCAAGAATGAGTGCCAACCCCAAAGAGTTTCTTTCGCATACGGCCAGAATCAATCAGACCGCAATTGAGCCGTTTCCCAATTCAAAAAAGATTTATGTAACAGGTTCGAGACCGGACATTAAAGTGCCCATGCGTGAAATCACGCTGTCCGATACACACACTTCAACGGGTGTGGAAAAGAATGCGCCATTAACGGTTTACGATACATCCGGTCCGTATACTGAACCGGATATTGAGATTGATATTCGTAAAGGTCTTGCTGATATTCGCAGTGCATGGATTGAAGAACGTAACGATACCGAAATTTTAACAGCACAAACTTCCGAGTATGGTCAGGCGCGTACGAATGATGCCGGTCTTGATCACTTGCGTTTTGAAGGACACATACGTCAGCCGCGCAGGGCAAAGGCAGGTTGTAATGTGTCGCAAATGCATTATGCGAAAAAAGGTATTGTGACACCCGAAATGGAATACGTTGCCATTCGTGAAAACCTGCGACTGGAAATGTACAAGGAAGAATTAAAAATACAACATCCCGGTAATTCATTTGGCGCCAGCATTCCTGATTCCATTACACCTGAATTTGTGCGTTCTGAAATTGCACGCGGACGTGCGATTATTCCTGCCAACATTAATCATACTGAACTCGAACCGATGATCATTGGTCGTAATTTTCTGGTGAAGATTAACGGCAACCTTGGCAACTCGGCAGTGACTTCTTCGATTGAAGAAGAGGTTGATAAAATGACATGGGGTATTCGCTGGGGCTCCGATACCATTATGGATCTTTCTACCGGCAAACATATCCATGAAACACGCGAATGGATTATTCGTAACTCACCTGTGCCGATTGGTACCGTGCCGATTTACCAGGCGCTGGAAAAAGTCGATGGCAAGTCAGAAGATCTCACTTGGGAGCTGTTCCGTGACACCTTGATTGAACAGGCTGAGCAAGGTGTGGATTATTTTACCATTCATGCGGGCGTATTGTTGCGTCATGTACCACTGACTGCCAAACGGTTAACCGGCATTGTATCGCGTGGTGGTTCTATCATGGCCAAGTGGTGTCTTGCGCATCACAAGGAAAACTTCCTGTACACCAACTTTGAAGAAATCTGCGACATCATGAAGGCATATGATGTTGCATTTTCTCTTGGTGATGGTTTGCGTCCTGGTTCATTGGCTGATGCCAATGATGCCGCTCAGTTTGGTGAGTTGGAAGCATTAGGTGAACTGACAAAGATTGCGTGGAAACACGATGTACAAACCATGATTGAAGGTCCCGGTCATGTGCCCATGCACATGATCAAGGAAAACATGGACAAACAACTGGAAGAATGTGGTGAGGCGCCATTCTATACATTGGGACCACTGACCACTGATATTGCACCTGGTTATGATCACATCACATCCGGTATCGGTGCGGCCATGATTGGTTGGTACGGTACGGCCATGTTGTGTTATGTCACACCAAAGGAACATTTAGGTTTACCCAATCGAGATGATGTAAAAGAAGGCATCATTACGTACAAGATTGCTGCACATGCTGCTGATCTGGCTAAAGGTCATCCCGGCGCCCAGATCCGTGATAATGCGATGTCAAAGGCCAGATTTGAATTTCGCTGGGAAGATCAATTCAATATCGGGCTCGACCCTGACCGTGCGCGTGAATATCACGATGCCACCATGCCTAAACAGGCGCACAAGGTTGCTCATTTCTGTTCCATGTGTGGTCCTAACTTCTGTTCCATGAAAATCACACAGGATGTACGTGATTACGCGGCTAAACAGGATCTGGCTGAAGACGAAGCCCTGCAAAAAGCCATGCAGGACAAGGCCGAGGAATTCAAGCAGGCTGGCGCAGAAATTTATAAAGAAGTTTAGCCCTATGCATGTACCAAAGATTTTCAGGAGCCTGTACAAAAGGGTAAATAACCTTTTTTCTCATCCATTTCAGGTTTATAAACGGGAAGGAGCCTATTTCCTGTTAAATAAAAACACCTTGATGGATGACGGGATTATCAAATTCAAAAAGTATGAAGACAATCTCATTAATCATGCAAAATCTATTATTGAAAAAAACAATATTCAATATTTTTTTGATATAGGTGCCAATCTCGGGTTTTATTCGGTATTGCTTGGGAAACTGCCAGCAATAGAAAAAATAGTCAGCTTTGAGCCTTTACCAATTTTGTTCCAGCAGACCTCCAGTAATATTCTAATTAACAATCTGACCCCAAAATGGGAAGGGCATAACTGTGCATTGTCTGATAAAAAAGACAGGATGGAACTTTATTATCATCCTTATTTTTTAGGTACCAGTTCATTAAAAAAAGAATGGGCCGGAGAAAGAGCAACAGAAAGTACTTACGTTGACGTGAATGTATTTGATGAACTTGTTGATATTAATAATAAACGATGCTATCTCAAGATAGATGTTGAAGGGAATGAGGTTGAGGTAATAAAGGGAATGAGAGATTTTCTATCTAAAAACAATGTTTATATGCAAATTGAATCAACAGAAAAAAACATGGATTCAATATTAAACATGATTTCCGGCATGGGTTATAAATTATTAGACAAACATAATCTGGACTTTTATATATCAAACATTAGAAACCAGAGTTAATTTAACCTGGTTTTTTTATAAATTTTTTCTTCCCGCCTCGTTTTGTAATTTTCTTTTTAGTGACCTGTTTTCTTGCCCCTTCCGGTTTTTTTCCGGTACCTTCCGGTTGCCAGCTTGGTACCAGATGACGTTTTCCATTGCCGATTAAATCTTCGCGCCCCATTTCCTTGAGTGCCTTGCGTAAGAGCGGCCAGTTTTCAGGATCGTGATAACGTAGAAATGCCTTGTGTAATCTGCGTTGTTTGCCGCCCTTGGGAACAGATACTTCTTCTGATGTGGCTGATACTTTCTTTAGCGGGTTCTTTCCACTGTGGTACATACCCGATGCGATTGCCAGAGGTGTAGGCAGAAAGGCCTGTACCTGATCAGGTCGAAAATTATTTTTCTTGAGCCACAATGCAAGGTTAAGCATATCTTCGTCAGTAGTACCGGGATGGGCGGAGATGAAATACGGAATCAGATATTGTTCCTTTCCGGCCTCATCTGAATATTGATCAAACATGCGCTTGAATTTGTCATAAGTGCCAATACCGGGCTTGAGCATTTTGCTTAACGGGCCTTCTTCCGTGTGTTCCGGTGCAATCTTGAGATAGCCGCCAACATGGTGTGTCACCAGTTCCTTTACATATTCCGGTGATTGTACTGCCAGATCATAACGCAGGCCGGAGGCGATGAAGACTTTCTTAATACCCTCAAGTTTGCGCGCACGTTGATAAAGATGAATTAACGGCTTGTGATCGGTACCCATATTTTTGCAAATATCAGGATAAACACAGGATAGACGCCGGCAGGCAGATTCAATTTTTTCACTCTTGCATTTGAGACGGTACATGTTGGCGGTTGGGCCACCAAGATCAGAAATATGGCCTTTAAAATCAGGCATGGTGTCACGTATGGTTTCTATTTCACGGATAATCGAGTCTTCAGAACGGTTTTGAATAATACGTCCTTCATGTTCTGTGATAGAACAAAAGGTACAGCCACCGAAACAACCGCGCATAATGTTGATTGAAAACCGAATCATTTCCCATGCCGGCATTTTTGCATTGCCATAGGCGGGATGCGGTGCACGTGTATAGGGAAGCTCATACACCTGATCGAGTTCTTTGGTTGATAACGGAACAGGAGGCGGATTCATCCAGACAAAACGATCGCCATGCTTTTGTATCAATGCACGTGCATTACCGGGATTGGTTTCCAGATGAAATACACGTGAGGTATGTGCATATAGCACACGGTCATTTTTTATTTGTTCATAAGCAGGCAATTGCATGACTGTAACAGCACGATCCGATTTGATCGGTTTGACTGTGAACGGTACGACATTCGATGTATTGTTTTTACAGTCTGGCTCGTGTGCATACGGATCTGGGTGTGGATCAACAGGGCCAGGTTTATCAATGTGAGTTGAATCAATTACAGTCCAATTGTCCGGTATAGTGTTGGTCATAAACGCCGTACCACGTATGTCAGTTATGGTTTTTATGTCCTCACCCTTGGCAAGTCGATGGGCTATTTCGACAATTGCACGTTCGGCATTACCGTATACCAGAAGATCGGCTTTTGAATCTGGCAGAATGGATCTTCTGACCTTGTCAGACCAGTAATCATAATGTGCAATACGGCGCAGGCTGGCTTCAATACCACCAATAACAAGTGGTACACCTTTAAACGCTTCACGTACACGTTGTGCATATACCATGACAGATCGATCCGGGCGTTTACCGCCAATACCATCTGGCGTGTAGGCATCATTACTGCGCATGCGACGATCCGATGTATAACGGTTGACCATCGAATCCATATTACCAGCGGTTACACCAAAGAATAGATTTGGCTTACCCAGCTTCTCAAAATCTTTTGTGTTTTGCCAATCCGGTTGAGCAATAATGCCGACTCGAAATCCCTGTGCTTCCAGCAAACGCCCAATCAATGCCATGCCGAAACTGGGATGATCAACATAGGCATCGCCAGTTACGATAATGATGTCGCAACTGTCCCAGCCGAGATCATCCATTTCTTCACGTGACATAGGTAATACCGGAGCAGTGCCAAAGCGTTTAGCCCAGTATTGTTTCCATGAAAAAATATTTTTAGCCGTTTGCATGTGATTACTGTATCAGGAATATGGTGCCACAAAAGGGGAATGGTTCATTTTACCTTATAAACAACGGTTAAGCTGAATGGCTTGTTTACCGATATACGTACAGTACTATAACTAGCTAATATTCGGAGAATAATCAGTTGGGCAAACAATCGTTATCAGCCATCATAGTCGATGATGACAGTATAATCAGGGAAGTTTTAAGAGTAACACTGAAAAGAATAGGGATAATTGTCGAGGCTGAGGCGGGGGATGCCAATGCAGCTGATTCCGCCCTGGGCAAGTCGAGTCCTGACATGGTTTTTCTGGATATTGTATTGCCGGGAGAAAGTGGTTTTTCTGTATTGAAAAAAATCAAATCTGAAAATCCGAAAACCCGCGTCATCATGATAAGTGGTGAATCAGGTGCCAATAAGGTAAAGAAGGCCATTGAGTCAGGTGCCCAAGGATATATTGTGAAGCCTTTTACTCCCGACAAGGTCATCAAGGCGATTCAATCTGTTTTTCCCGCTTTTAAAATTCAGGAGTAAACCTACCTTCTCCATATAGAGTACGTTAAAATCGTATTTTTCATGTTGTTCAAAGAAGGGTGCGATGAAAAGTTTATGGAATGACAGGGATGCAGCGCAGTTAAAGGACGAACTGGATCTACGGGTTTATTCATCACGTCTTCTGGGGCAGGACACATCACTGGTATTACATGGTGGTGGTAATACCTCAGTCAAGATTACTGAGACCAATCTTCTGGGACAGGAAGAAGAACTGCTTTATGTAAAAGGCAGTGGCTGGGATCTGGAAACGATTGAACGTCCCGGTTATGCACCGGTCAGAATGGATCACCTGATTGCATTATCCAGATTACCTTCGTTGTCAGATCCACAAATGGTCAATGAACTTAAAACACACATGACCAATGCATCAGCACCGACACCTTCGGTTGAAACCATTTTACATGCCATCCTGCCATTCAAATATGTTGATCACACGCATGCCGATGCAGTAGTCACAATCACCAATACACCAAAGGGACTGGAGCGTATCAAGGAAGTGTATGGGGATACAGTGGTGATTGTACCTTATGTCATGCCCGGTTTTGATCTGGCACGACTTTGTGCTGAAAGATTTAATGCGGATCGTAATAAAAACACGATCGGTATGGTATTAATGAATCACGGTATTTTTTCATTTGGTGAAACGGCAAAAGAATCCTATGAACGCATGATTGATCTGGTTTCACGTGCCGAAGATTGGCTGGACAAAAACAAGGCATGGCAACTGACGACCACATCGCCACAAGTCAGGGAGACAGGTTATGCTATCAGGCTTGCTACTTTGCGGCAGGTCATATCAGAAACAGCCGGTTTTCCCATGTTGGTTCATAGCCGTGCCGATGATCGGACTTTATCTTTTTGTCGTCGCGATGATGTGGCAAGAATCAGTCAGCAAGGGCCGGCAACACCGGATCATGTCATTCGCACAAAGCAATTACCCATGCTTGGTAACAATATAGAAAATTATAAAACGGCTTACTGGAAATATTTTGACAAGCATGCACCGAATGCAAAAGAACCCAAAAGCATTCTAGATGAAGCACCACGTGTGGTTCTGGACAAGGAATTTGGTTTATGCACAGTGGGCCGCAGCATGAAAGAGGCCATGATCGTGCATGATATTTATTTGCATACGATGGATATTATCGAACGTGCCACCGAGCTGGATAGTTTTCAGGCATTACCGTCACAGGATATTTTTGACGTTGAGTATTGGGATCTGGAACAGGCCAAACTAAAAAAGAGTGGTACACCGCCAATGTTCAGTGGGGAAGTTGTCATGATAACCGGTGCCGCATCCGGTATCGGCAAAGCCTGTGTTGATTCGTTCCTGCAACGTGGTGCGGCCGTGGTTGGTCTTGATATTAATCCTGATATTGAAACTTTATATACGCGTCAGGATTTTCTCGGACTGGTATGTGATGTCAGTGATGAAAGCGCCATAAAAGATGTCATTGAAACAGCAGTACAGCATTTTGGTGGTCTGGATATGCTGGTACTGAATGCCGGTATTTTCCCAAAAAGCATGCGCATTGATGAAATGGATCTGGCATTGTGGCAAAAGACGCTGGATATTAATTTAACTGCCAATCTGGTCTTGATGCGCGAGTCAGAACCATACCTCAAGCTTGCACCGAATAGCGGACGTGTTGTGATAATTGGTTCCAAAAATGTGCCAGCACCGGGACCGGGTGCCGGCGCCTATTCTGCTTCCAAGGCAGCATTGAACCAACTTATGCGCGTAGCCGCACTGGAATGGGGAAAGGACACTATCCGCATCAATTCACTGCACCCAAATGCCGTGTTTGATACCGCGATCTGGTCAGATGAAATCCTGAGTGCACGCGCTGAAAATTATGGCATGACGGTTGAACAGTACAAAAAGCGCAATGTAATGAAAGTGGAAGTCACCAGTCATGATGTAGCCGAGCTTGCTGCTGAAATGTGTGGTCCTTTGTTTGCCAAAACGACCGCAGCACAGGTGCCAGTTGATGGCGGAGATGAGAGAGTAATCTAGTTAAAAAGTTCCGGCCGCAGTATCCAGCCAATTTTCCATTCGGCTGAATCTTCTTTTTCCAGACAGACCATGCTGCCAGGCTGGAAATTGTTAATCGCTTTGCCCGGATCACTGTTAACAAGTAATCCAACCATGCGTGCCATGAAAGGAAGATGCCCGACAATCAGATTGTCGCCTGTCCAGCCTGCAATCAAGTCTGCCAGTTTTTGTGGATCATCATTCGGGTTGATACAGTCAATAACGGCAGGTGTTTGATCGGGTGCAATTGCCGCAGTCAGGATTTCGGCTGTTTGTTGCGCACGTTTTTTACCGCTATGAACAATGCGATCAAAACTGATTTTGGCTTTTAGAAAATCCGCCAGTGATGTAATCTCTTTTATACCTTTCTCTGTGAGTGAGCGGTCAGGGTCTTCCTGTTTTGATTTGGCCTCACCATGCTGAACCAGATAAAGATACATGGAGTTTATGCTTCCACCAGTTCATCAAGCTCACCTTCCATGTGCATTTCTGTCAGTTCGGTAAAACCACCAATCCATTTTCCATCAATCGCAATTTGCGGCACCATGCGTGCATGGTTGGTGATTTCCAGCATTTCCTTCAGACCTTCACGATCCTGATCAACACGTACTTCGTTATAGGGAATGCGCCATTTCTGAAGCAGGTTTTTTGTATTATCACAGACAGGGCAGGTTCCGGTGCTGTAGATGGTTACTCTTGCCATATTCAACTTCTCTTTAGTTATGGATAATTAATATTAAATTTACAACAGTCATTGATATCAGATAGATAACGCCAGTTGCTCTGTTTCTGCCAGCCTCCGGTTCAAACAGGGAGCGGCCCTCTTTCCATGGGGGTATCGGCTATATGGATATCACATATTGGAAGTCAGAATCTGGAATTATACGTGTAATATAAAAATAATTAAGCAATTCAATTTGTTGTATTTAAAATGCGAGAAAACAGGGGGATATGAGCCACCATGGATGTCATTTTGGGTGAAAAATCCCTAAAGTATGGTCAGATTGAAGCCAATGAAATAATAACGACTCTGGTTTCGGGGGGAAAGACAATGCAAAAGGATGCGTTAGAGCTGGGATTATCAAAGCGACTCATTGATGAAATGGTGTTCCGTGTACGGCAGTTGAGTGAAGAGCTGGATTCACGCCCGTTTGATTCTCTTGCTGATGATGCCAATGCCGAGCGCCGACGCCTGTGGAAGGTGATTGAGTTTGCCAAGGACGAATTGCGTGACAGCTATGGTATTGAATATGTACCCAGTACATTTGAGGGACAGAGCTTTTTCTATCACAGTAAAAGCTATCGGCGTTTTCGTCCCTGAATATTTTCTTTTTTATTTTCAATAAGATACCCATTTTTAAACTGGCTTTCACAGCTAAAGTGAGCCTGTCCAGTGCCGATATATAGTGTATTGGGATTTAGGGCCGGATGGCCCATGTAGCTAAACCCCTGTCACGGATTGACTCCTGATAATTAATACTATGAAGAGGAGTCCACAAAATGAACCATCCAGCCGTTACTGCGCTAGTAGTCGATGATTCAAATTCTTTCAGACAACATCTTTCCAACATACTGCGTGTAGAACTGGGTTTTGACAGTATTATTGAGGCCAGTAGTGCAGATGAAGCCGCTGAGTTAATAGATTCCAACAAACATAACATAGGCTGGATATTTACCGACTGGGAAATGTCGGGTATGACTGGCGGTGAGCTGTTGCTTCATGTGCGTTCAAGACCGGATATGGTAAATGTCCCCTTTATTATGATGACTGATAATGAAGATATGAAAGCCCGCAGTATGGCCATGCAGGAAGGGGTGACTGATTTTATTACCAAGCCTTTTGAAACCGAAGATCTGGTTAGCAAGGTACTCAGGTTATTGGGCATGATGGAAGTAAGGCGTTCACCACGATTCCATCTGAATGCCAAATGCCGTCTGGATATCGGCTTTGATGATTTCCAGCAATATTCTGCCGAGCTGATTAATATTTCAAAACACGGCTGTTTGATCAGGACATCACGTTTTTATGCCGATACCGGCCATGTGCTTGATATTGGTACAATTTATATCAAACCTAACAGTACCGATGAAGAGATTGTATCAGGCGTGGAAATTGTACGCATGGAACGTGATAATAAAGTGAAAGATCATGTGCTGGTCGCACTGGATTTTCAGGAAATGGATGAACCTAATTTCAGACGATTAAGAGGACTCATGTCCGCAAGTGAAATGCGCCAAAAGGCGATGCAGCATTAATCAATTTACAAGCTGCAAGAGAAAGGCCGGTTATCCGGCCTTTTTTGATCACGCAGGATGGATAAAATGTTGTGTCAGTATTTCTGAAGTAAATGATGGTCGTAAATAAAATCCACGTGGCAGGGTGTCTTTGGTTTCCCCTTCTTCATTACTGCCCTTACGGCGAATTTTGCCACTGGCGGCTTTGGGACGAACCTGCAGGATATTTCCCATATGCGCAGTAATATCAGCAATACGACCAAGGCTGATTTTTTCCATGTGTTCTTCCCAGTCTGTTTTTAAAAGTTGTTCCTGTTTTAGGTTTGGTGACCAGAGTAACGGCATACCAATATGTCGTTTTGCCACGGGTATCGATTGTTCAGACTCAACCGGTACCCATAAGACCTGTTTCAGTTTGTTGTAAACGAGAGATGTTTCCCACAGCTGTCCATAAATGTCAGACAACTCAATCGCGCAGATATACGTTGATTCCTTTGGCAGCCCACGGTGATCAAGCGGAATGGTCTTTAGCTCAATACCCAGTTCAGGAAAATCCGGGCCAGCAAAAGTGCTGTTGATGCCTCCCAGTGCTTTTTCAATCAGTTGTCCTTGCCAACCTTTTTTATGTTGCAGGTTTTCAGGTATCGAAATACCAAGCTGATGTGCGACCTGACCGAGTGTTTTTCCGGCAAGGGAACAGGCGTTATATAAAAGTTCTTCTTTTGTGGCAGGAGGGGCGGGACGTTCCTGAACAAGCACTTGATCAGTCTCGTTTCCAGTGACCTGACTTGCCACCGGATTTTTCCAGTAGCTGTACTTTTTCAATTGTCATGCCACGGTCTACAGCCTTGCACATATCATAAATTGTCAGGAGCGTGACCTGTACCGCCATCAGTGCTTCCATTTCGACACCGGTTTGCCCGGTAGTTTCCACGCTGGCAATACAACGGATCTGGTCACTGTCAGGGAGTGGTGTTAAATCAATATCGACATGGGTTAATGCAATCGGGTGACAGAGTGGAATCAAATCTGAAGTACGTTTGGTTGCCATGATGCCAGCGACACGTGCAATACCAAGCACGTCCCCTTTTTTGTGACCACCCTGCATGATGAGTGCCAGAGTAGGGGGCTGCATCATGATATGACCTTCGGCTTTGGCAACACGATGTGTGGCATCCTTGTCGCCAACATCAACCATATGGGCTTCACCGGATTGATTGAAATGAGTCAGTTTTGCCATGATTTTTGATTGATCCAGAACATTGCAAAAATAATAATATCTTGTCACAGTGTAAGCCTTGGTCAGCTTTGGAGCAATGCCGGAATATGACAATCAGTGTGAAATTCTTTGCCAGCCTGCGTGAAAAGCTGGGTATAGATGAGAAGCAACTGGCCCCCGCCGGACTGGAAACAGTACAGGCAGTCTGGAATAAGGCAACGGATAATGCCAAGCAACCACCAAACCTGTTATCAGCGGTGAACATGGAATATGTAGATTTTAATCATCCGGTCAAGGATGGGGATGAGGTGGCTTTTTTCCCACCGGTGACAGGTGGTTAATATGGATAAGAGAGTGATAGTTACAGACACCATTTTTGATCCACTTCAGGAAGTGCAGCGCTTTCAAAATGCCATGCAGGCCAAAGGCCAGTTTGGTGCTTGTGTAACGTTTGTTGGCACCATGCGTGACTTTAATGAAAATACCGATGTGCAAAAAATGACGCTGGAACATTATCCCGGTATGACAGAAAAACATTTGTCACAAATCATTGATGAAGCAAAAAACAAATGGGATATTCTGGATGCATTCATTGTGCATCGGGTTGGGGATTTTAAACCGGGGGATCCGATTGTACTGGTTGCAACCTGGTCAGCCCATCGTGCCGAGGCCTATGAAGCCAATCGTTATTTGATTGAAGAACTCAAGTCACGCGCACCGTTTTGGAAAAAGGAAACGTTAAAAGAAGGCACGCGCTGGGTGGAACACAATACGCTAGCCTGAGAACTATTCCGCCAGTGTGTGTAATGTGAACTCCAGTGTTTCCAGATCACCCAGAATGTAAGTCGCAGGATCAGAACCGACACCGCCGGTAGTGCCTGGATTCAAAAAAATGGTTTCCTTGTTGTGCATGTTTTTTATGGTCTTGATAGCCGGTTTGTGGCTGTGTCCGCAACAAACGATATCCCACTCTCCGGTTGTCGCCATGGCTTCAGCGTAGTGTGGGTAGTGCACCATAAAAATACGTCGCCCCGCCAACTCGATACCGGCATCCTGCCCGTAATAGGTCAGGTGGTTTTGTGGATCAGAGGTGATACGGGCAAGCATGTATAAATCACCGGAATTGTTTCCATGGATAACATGTACCGGCAGATCAAATTTTCTGAATATTTTCAGAGTTGAAGGAGCAACAACATCACCGGCGTGTAATACCACTTCAGCACCGGCAACCACAGCTTCACCAATCGCCGCTTCCAGCATCTGGTAATTGTCATGTGTATCTGAAACAACACAAATTTTCATAACTTTGATCCCGACTAAAAACAAAAGGCGCTATCGATATCGATAGCGCCTTGCGTATTGTACAGCTTTTGGCTGATTAGATCAGCGGCACAATCAACAATGCCACAATATTGATAATCTTGATCAGCGGGTTAATGGCAGGGCCTGCGGTGTCCTTGTAGGGGTCGCCGACAGTGTCACCAGTAACGGCTGCCTTATGGGCATCAGAACCCTTGCCGCCAAAGTTGCCATCCTCAATGTATTTCTTGGCATTGTCCCATGCGCCACCACCGGTGGTCATAGAAATGGCCACGAAAATACCGGTGATGATGGTACCAATCAGCAGACCACCGAGTGCCTTTGGCCCCAGGAAGACACCAACCAGAATCGGTACCAGAATCGGCAGTAATGAAGGAATAATCATTTCCTTAATCGCTGCCTTGGTCAGCATATCAACCGCCTTGGAATAATCCGGCTTCTGGGTGTAGTTCATGATACCGGGCATTTCCTTGAACTGGCGACGCACTTCATTCACGATACCGCCGGCTGCACGTCCTACCGCTTCCATTGACATGGCACCGAACAGATAAGGTACCAGACCACCAATGAACAACCCGATGATGACCATGTGATCAGACAGATCAAACTTGATGTTCATGCCGGATGCTTCCAGTGTGTGGGTGTAATCGGC
>JAOUJV010000145.1 GCA_029882995.1 Gammaproteobacteria bacterium
CGGCAACCAATAATGCACTGGCCATTAACTGTGGTAAAAATTTTGCACGCTCGGCAATACCGCCAGAAATGATCGCAGGAATAGCGGCAGCAAAGGTCAGCAGGAAAAAGAATTTAACCAGTTCATAGCCGTTTTTTTCTGCCAGCGTTTGTGCACCGGACATAAAGTCGATGCCATAAGCAATACCGTAACCCACAAAGAAATAGGCAATAGTTGAAATTGAAAAATCCGTGATTATTTTAACAAGCGCATTAACCTGATTTTTCTTGCGTACTGTCCCAACCTCCAGGAAGGCAAAACCTGAATGCATGGCCAGCACCATAATGGCACCAAGAAGAATAAAAATGACATCACTGCCTGCCTTTAGTGTTTCCATAATGTCTCTCCAATAAAACAAATGAACAGTTATGGGGCATGTACAGCAAGAACCGTTCCTGTTTTATGGAGTTACTATAAATCAATGCGTTATGTGATATTTTGGTTCATCCGGGAGAAAAAAATGCATTCTAATAGTGCGCACCAATAAAAAAGGCACCATACTGGTGCCTTTTTTATTCACTGGTTTGGTTAAATTATTATACGTTGTAGCGAGAGATCAGTTGACTGAGTTTCAGTGACATTTGACCTAACTCTTCACTGCTTGTAGACATGGCATGTACGCTTTCAGATGCCTGATTGGCTACCTGACTGATATTCACAATATTCCTGTTAATATCTTCTGCGACGGCGCCCTGCTCTTCTGCCGCACTCGCAATCTGGGCATTCATGGTATTGATCATGGCAACAGAAGCGGCAATCATGGCGAGAGATTCAACGGCATTTTCCACCAGTTCTTCACTCTTGACTGTCTGTTCCTTGCCCTTACCCATGGCAGTAACTGCATTGCTTGCACCATCTTGCAAACGTTCAATCATGCTTTGAATTTCCTGTGTTGATTCCTGGGTACGGCTTGCCAGTGTACGCACTTCATCTGCCACTACTGCAAACCCGCGCCCCTGTTCACCGGCACGTGCCGCTTCAATAGCCGCATTTAATGCCAACAGGTTGGTTTGCTCGGCAATACCACGAATCACATCCAGCACCGAGCCAATCGCATCCGTATCTGCTGCCAGCGACGCAACGGCGCTGCTGGTACTGTCAATTCGATCAGATAATGCGGACATGGCACCCATAGCCTCAGTAACAACAATCTTGCCTTTATCCGCTTCTACATCTGCTTCATGTGCTGCCTCGGCGGCACTGGCGGCACTCTTGGCAATCTCCTGTACCGTTGCCATCATTTCATTCATGGCTGTAGCAACCTGATCAATATCACCATGCTGCTGTTGAATTCCCTGACTGGTTTGTTCCATTAACAAGGAGGCCTGTTCCGATGCAGGGATAAGACGTTCAATATAACTGCTGGAAGAAACAATCAATCCCTTGGTACATGACTCAAGCATTTTGATCGCCAGTACCGGTTTCCAGATACGGTAGGTTGAACCCAGATAGATATATTGCATGAGAGGGTTATCAACAATACGGGTACCTTCTCTCTCTGCTACCTTGACTTTTTGCCCTGCCAGCAGACTTAACCCATAAGTACCGGCGATACCCAACACCAGTGCACCTGCGACTTTAATAATGTCCATACCATCAAGCAGTGCCAGTACAGCCATCACCAACATGATCGTACTTACACCGGCCACCATTTGGGTAAGCACGGGTAAATCAAACCGGCGATCAAAGGCAGGCTTACCGGCATTAATACGTTGATAGGCTTTTTCAGCACGCTTAATAACATCGGGGGCGGCTTTTTTACGCACGGATTCATAACCAATCACTTTACCGTTTTCATACATGGGGCTGACATAAGCATCAACCCAGTAATAGTCACCGTTCTTGCAACGGTTTTTGACGACACCCATCCACGCATTACCTTTCTTGAGTGTTGTCCAAAGATCCTCAAATGCCGCTGGCGGCATATCGGGATGACGCACTATATTATGGTTCTTGCCAATCAGTTCTTCTTGGCTATAGCCGCTGACTTTAGTAAATACATCATTAACACGCGTAATGATGCCTTTGGCATCCGTAGCTGAAATAATATACTCATTATCAGCTAGCTTGGTTTCTGTGTTGGTAACTGGCAAGTTCTGTTTCATCGACTTCTTATCCCCAAAATGTTCACTCCATCAGGAAGCAATTAATTACTACTAATTGAATCAGGTAGTTCAGTTTGCAAGTAAAATATTCCATTTTCCGATCTATTCCTTACACTATTTCTAATCTGCCATCAGGCACCAGAATTTCTCTAAAGACACGCCTGAAATCATGGTTTTGTACAATATATGGCGGCAAAACCGATAAAAACTTAAATAAATCAGGATTCACACAACACCAAAGTTTATGCAGAAGAGTATATCGAAATAGGTATGTATCTATATGATTAATATGAAATTATTCTTTTTAAAAGAATCATAAATCCATATTGAATTAAGGTTGCCTGATATCCACAAACCCCTGATAATCAGAGGGGAACCTGTTTGGCATTGTGGAAGAGAGGATATTGGCATGACCCTGACTACTGAAAATGTATATGACAGTCTTAGAGCTGTGATGGATCCCGAGCTTGATCATAACGTGGTGGAACTGGGGCTGATTCAAGGCGTTGAAATAGAAGATGGTGAGGTCTATATTGATCTCCAGTTAACCAGCCCGCACTGTCCTTTTGCTAATGAAATTATTCAGCGCGTTACTCAGGCCGTCATGAAGGTTGATGGTGTAAAGGATGTCTCTATCGAGTGCCCATGTCAGAATGACAATTAACCGTTTTCTGTTAAAAACTTTAATTTATTAACCCTAATTATATTACTGCTTCTATCTATTCCCACAGCATCGCTGTCTTAATATTCCAGTACTTATACCGTAATCTGTTACATAACCAAACGATGGAGCAGAGATGGTTAAGGATCCTTTAATACTGGTTGTTGATGATGATGCGCTGGTGCTTGAGGCAATAGGAGTAGGCCTGCGTGCAGCGGGGTATCAGGTAATACTTGCTGTTTCCGGTAAGGAAGCACTGGATATTGCCAGGAGTAATAAGAAACCGGATCTTTCTATCCTTGATATTCATATGCCGGATATATCAGGTATTGAAATTGCTGCCGAGATGAAGGAAATAGGTGTTCCGTTTATTTTTCTGTCGGCATCCAATGACAGAAATATTGTTAAGAAAGCAGTATCAGCGGGTGCTCTGGGATATATGGTAAAACCTTTTAGTGTGCAACAGATTGCACCCGCCATTGAGGCAGCACTGGAACGAGCACATGATTTTAAAAAACTGGAAGATGCACAGGATCATCTGAACAAGGCACTGGCTTCAGGGCGTGAAACCAGCGTGGCTGTTGGGTTGATAATGGAACGTTTTCGTCTGGGTGAGGAAGAAGCGTTTGAAATTTTACGTTCCAATGCACGTAACCAACGTTGTTCCATTGGTGATATTGCAAATGATATTGTCTCTTCCATTATTTCGATTAACACTTTAATGAAGCGTGCATAGAAAATTAAATCCGAATTTATTCATTTTTGATAATTGCCCAACCCCTGCAATTTGTCTTTAACTATATGGCCCAAACCCCGCCTTTTTTTAATAAAGGTTGTTATTTAGTTTTAACCTAGCGGAGTCAAGTTATGAACCTTGAAAATGAT
>JAOUJV010000144.1 GCA_029882995.1 Gammaproteobacteria bacterium
AAAAAATGGCCTATGCGGCATTGATCTCAGGGATTACACTTGCGCAAACAGGACTTGGTTCAGTGCATGGTCTGGCCTCTCCACTGGGGGCATTTTATCCAATCCCGCACGGTGTTGTATGCGGGACACTGGTGGCAACGGCAACAGAAATGAATATTCAGGCCATGCGTGAACGTGAACCTTCAAATCGGGCACTGGATAAATATGCGCATCTGGCGGATATAATATGTAACCACAGGCACACCTCAAGAGAAGCGGCCTGGGAGGCGATGATTATCCGGTTAACTGAATGGACAGAACGTATGCAGTTGCCATTATTGTCAAAGTACGGTGTCAGTAAGGCGGGGCTGGATCATGTGGTTGAACATTCACGTGGCAGTAGTATGAAAACAAATCCGATAGTATTAACGAATAACGAGATACGTCTTGTTCTTGAACAGAGGCTGAGTTAGAGAAAACCATGAAAGCAAATGAATTAAAAAGAGGTATGGTTGTTTCCATTGACGGTAATAATTTTATTGTAAAGGATGTTGCAGTCAAATCACCTTCATCCCGCAGTGGCAATACACTCTATAAAGTCCAGTACAGGAATATCATAACGAAACAAAAACTGGATCAGACCTATAAAGGGGATGATGTACTGCAGGAAGTCGAGTTGATCCGGCGTTTAATGCAGTTGCTTTTTCGTGAACAGGAATCTTGCACCTTTATGGATAGTGAGAGCTATGAACAATACAGTATCGATAATGATGCCATAGAAAACGAATTACTTTATCTGGTAGATGGTGTGGAAGGTATCATGGGTCTGATTTCGGAAGGCCAGTTATTGGGCATTGAAGTTCCTTCAACTGTTGAAATGGAAATAACGGAAACATCACCCTCAATCAAGGGTGCCAGCGCTTCTGCTCGCACCAAACCAGCCAGCTTTGTAACCGGCCTTATTATTCAGGTGCCTGAATATATTTCGGAAGGGGAGAGAGTAAAAATCAATACGCAGACAAATGAATTTGTATCCCGTGCCTGAAAAGGGCCTTCATACAAACATTTTGTATTAAAGCTTCCCGGAATGTTGTTCTATAAACTGCTCAATAAAATGTTTGGGCTTGGCACCGCTGAAACGCCCCTTTTCTTCCCCATCTTCAAACAGGATAACAGTCGGAAACCCACGCACATGATAATGTCCGGCCAGTTTCATGTTTTCCCCTTCATCCACCTCGACCTTGGCGAGAAGTACATCTCCGTCAAACTCCTCGATGACCTGAAAGAGAATTGGTGCAATCACGACACAGGGTGAACACCAGTCTGCCCACAGATCAACCAGTACCGGTTTACTGCAAGACATATCAAGTACCTTTTCCTGAAAATCAGGCACAGAAACATCAAACATGTGAGGATTTTGCGAGGATTTCATAGGGTTAGTGCACTCAAGTAAGGCTATTGGATGGCCGATACCATTACTAATGATATCTGACTTTCAGGCTAGCAGACAGGAATTTCCCCGATTATGTTGTCTCAGAAAAACATGGGTCGTGATGAAAAACCTAAAAATGGCTGGATTGAAAAACTGGGATGGGCCGGATTTCTGTTTTTTTTTGTGAAGGGTATGTTGTGGTTGTTAATACCGGTATTTTTAATCGTATTGGGTATGGATTAATTTTTTAATAAGCGTGTTTTTATTTGTTTATTAGTTATCCTTTCCTATACTGTTTCATATCTTTAAAGATGAAAGTTTCAGCTATACTTTAAGTTCGGTTATGTGGTGATAGGCAATGAAAAGAAGAACACTGATAAAAGCTATCCCCTTAAGCCTCCTTGCCGCAGCAGGGGGTGTATCTATATGGCGTGATCACGCGATATCAAAGACAGCGATAAGCCTGAGCGAAGATAATAGTTACGATCAACACATCAATCTTAATGATTTACTTGGTGAGGATCTTTTCATCAAGGACAATCTGGAAAAGCCGGAACAAAAGATCGCAAAAACAACAGAAATAATTATTAAGGACGATGAATTCAAACGCCTGAAATCTGTTGTAGCTCATTTGCAGCGTGTACAGAACCAGGTAGGTTATGCAAACTTTAACCTGCTGGGTTTTGATGAAATGATAAGGATAGGCCGAAACTTTTCATCAGTAGGTAGTTTTACCCGTGCTGAACTGGATTTTTTTGAATATATATTTACTGCAGATGCGAAGGCCTACGGATTTTTTGGTGACAAGGTAATAGACAATATTTCCTCGGTCATTCCGGAACGGGAGATTAAAAAGATTGCACGTACCGGACATTATTTATTCAAGGGGCAATCAATCGAGAAATACAACCGAGTCAGAAAAGATGTAGGTAATAGCCTGGTACTGACATCCGGCATCCGGAGTGTTGTTAAACAAACCTATCTTTTCCTGTCAAAGGCAATAGAAACCGATGGTAACCTGTCAATGGCCTCATATTCTCTAGCACCGCCTGGCCATTCCTATCATGGAATCGGAGACTTTGATGTTGGCAAGGTTGGTTACGGACACAAGAACTTTACAGCTGATTTTTCACACACAGATGAGTACAAACGACTGACTGATCTGGGTTATGTCGCTATCAGATATGTCAATGGCAATCCGTTCGGAGTACGTTTCGAGCCCTGGCATATCAAAGTTGTCTAAATCCCTGTCTTTTTTATTACAATCCGGAAAATGAATGTCTGGTAACAGCGTTCGTATTTGTTTATTATTTCCCCAGTAATTTATTAATGGAGATATCTAATGGCTGAAACAGTTGATGAACTGACTGTCGATTATACCGAAGATGGTGTGCTCGTTTCCAAACAACTGGACAAGATTGTCCTTACCAAAGGCGCATGGTCTACGATTATTTTTCGCTATCAAGACTGGGATCGTAAGAAGGAAGAATATGGTCCGGACAAATATACTATTCGTCGTTATCAGAAGCGTAACGGGGAATACATGCAGAAATCAAAATTCAATATTTCCAGCAAGGATCAGGCAACGAAAATTATTGAAGCCTTGCAGACCTGGACCAAGGATTAATTCCCTAAGCGGTGCCGGCCGCATTGAAAAATTAATCAGGAGTTCTTTGAACTATTTAAAAATAGAAAGGGAGAAAAAATGAACCTCCTGAGACTCAAACTGCATTGGCAAATACTTATAGCCCTGTTGCTGGCGGTTGTTGCCGGTTGGGTTACCGGCACCGATGCCAGCCTGTTTGGTATAACCTTTTATTCACTCTACGAATTTTTTGGCACTCTTTTTCTGAATGCCCTTAAAATGCTGATCGTCCCGTTGATCGCATCATCCATTATTACCGGTATGGCCGGCGCCAGTCAGAATGCGGCCTTTGGTCGTCTGGGCGTTAAGACACTGTTGTATTACATGACTACCAGTCTGATGGCCATTCTGATTGGATTAGCACTTGTGGATATGATTTCACCCGGTATTGTTAATGGTGAGCCGGCCAAAGAAGTGATCGGTTTGAGTGCTAATACAGATGAAGTGCTTGCCAAAACAGAAGGCAGGGGCGCATCTGATATTGCCGGAATATTTTTGCGGATGGTACCAACCAATGTTGTTGCAGCTGCAGCAGACGGGCAGTTATTGGGACTGATCTTTTTCTGCCTGTTATTCGGTTATTTTGTTACCAAGGTGCATGACAAATACACCATGGTCATGGTGGATTTCTGGC
>JAOUJV010000146.1 GCA_029882995.1 Gammaproteobacteria bacterium
GGCGGCGAAAAGTCAGATGTACTCAAGACATCACGTATTGCTGTTATTAATGCCATTGGTGGATATTGTGATATGCAGTTCTATGCCTTGTTGGTAAACGGTATCCCACGACTTGTTCAGGCAACTGGAGAAAATACCAGAGCAGAAGAAACAAAAAATGAGAAGGGAGTGCTTGCACGCATTAATGTAGAGGGTGTGAACGCAATTATTCCTGATCTGGATCTGGTTGAAAAAGAACTTTGTAAAGTTATCTAGGGTTTACCCCAAATCTCCCCACATTGTCTGAATGGCAGATAATACTGTCAGTGCCGCTGTTTCTGTACGTAACACTCTCGGCCCCAGTTGAATTTCAGTAAAGCCTTTATTCACGGCATGCTTTATTTCTGCTTCATCCAGCCCACCTTCGGGACCAATCAGCAGTGTAATATCACCTTCCGGTCTGGTTATGTCAGACAGGGTTTTGTTGGCCTTATGATAAAGAACCAGTCCCGGGATCCGGCGCGGTTGATCCATCCAGTCATCCAGTTTCTGTATTGGATTGAGTTGCGGTATTTGGGTGCGGCCACTTTGTTCACAAGCGCTGATCATGACACCTTGCCAATGATCGAGTCTTTTCTGTGCACGTTCGGCAGTCAGTTTCACAACGCAGCGATCAGTAATTACTGGTGTGATTTCAGTAATGCCAAGCTCAACGGCCTTTTGAATGGTGTAGTCCATGCGTTCACCGCGTGATATCCCCTGCACCAGATGAATACGCAAAGGTGATTCCCTGTTGATATCAATAAAACGTCCGACCTTGACAGTGACCTCTTTTTTTATGGTTTCAATCGTTGCCTCAAATTCACCCCCTTCACCATTAAATAAAATAACAGGTGCATTTTCTTTCAGGCGTAACACGCGGACAGAATGATTGGCAGTATTATCATCCAGCGTGATTGTGTCACCTGAATTGATGGTTTGATGCAGATAGAGGCGGGGAATACGCATAATATTCAGTATCGAGTGTTTAGCTGGTGGCTATATTAACACCTTCCATTGCGACTTTGACCATTAAATCAATTTGTTCTTCGGTAATCACATAGGGTGGCATGAAATAGATGACATTGCCCAGTGGTCTTAATAAAACACCATTTTTCAAACCATGTTCATACACTTTCAGACCACGGCGTTCCTGCCACGGATAAGGTTCACGAGTAGTTTTGTCTTTAACCATTTCAATGGCTGCGATCATGCCAGTCTGACGTACCTCGGCCACATATAGGTGATCGTTGAATTGTTCAGTTGCTTGTGAAAGTTTCTGAATCAGGGATTTATTTTTTTCAATTACATTATCCTGTTTAAAAATATCCAGTGTCGCCAGCGCCGCGCTACAGCCGAGTGGATTACCGGTATAACTGTGCGAATGTAAAAATGCTGTCAGGTTTTGATATTCATCATAAAATGCATCATAAATCTTACTAGTTGTCATCACTGCTGACAATGGCAGGTAACCGCCAGTCAGGCCTTTAGATAAGCACATAAAGTCAGGTGTGATGCCAGACTGTTCACATGCAAACAGGGTGCCGGTGCGGCCAAAGCCAACTGCGATTTCGTCGGCGATCAGGTGCACGTTGTATTCATCACACGTCTTGCGCAATAACGAAAGATAAACGGGATCATACATGCGCATACTGCCTGCACACTGAACTAGCGGTTCCACGATCACCGCACATGTTTCATGTGCGTGCTGTTCAAGTGCGGATTTCATTTCTTCAAACATGCGTATGGCATGTTCGGCACAGGATTCACCTGATTCACGGTGATAACAGTCCGGTGAAGGCACAGTGATCGGCTGCATCAGGAGTGGCGCATAGGTATCTTTATAAAGTGTAACATCACCTACGGCGAGTGCGCCCAGTGTTTCTCCATGATAGCTGTTGGAAAGCGTAATGAATTTTGTCTTGTTCTTGTGGCCGGTATTTTGCCAGTAATGAAAACTCATCTTGAGCGCGACTTCAATCGCAGATGATCCGTTATCGGCATAGAAAACCTTGTCGAGTCCATCGGGTGTGACTGATACCAGTTTTTCTGCAAGTTGTACCGCAGGTTCGTGTGAAAACCCGGCCAGCAAAACGTGCTCAAGGGTATCAAGCTGATTCTTTACTGCATTATTAATGCGTGGATTACAATGCCCGAACAGGTTTACCCACCATGAGCTGATCGCATCCAGATAACGGTTACCTTCAAAATCTTCCAGCCAGACACCATCACCTTTTTTAATTGGCACTAGTGGAAGCCACTCGTGATCCTTCATCTGTGTGCAAGGATGCCACAGGGCTGACAGATCACGTTGTTTAAAATCGTTATTGTTCATTGTGTGGTATTAAACCACAGAGAGTAAGAGGAGTGTTATTAAAGTCCGAGCCGTTTCCAAACCGTCATGGTTGGGCCAGTCTGGTTCATGGTGTAGAAATGCAGACCCGGTGTACCGGCGTCAAGCAATTTCTGACACATATCAACAGTGACATCCATGCCAAAGTCGCGCAATGATTCAATATCATCACCATAGCTTTCCAGACGCTTGCGGATCCAGCGTGGAATTTCGGCACCGCACATTTCAGAGAAGCGGGCGAGTGATTTGTAATTGGTAATGGGCATAATGCCAGGGATGATTGGAATATCGATACCGAGTTTTTCACAATCATCAACAAAACGGAAATAGGCATCCGGATTATAAAAGTATTGGGTCAGTGCGCTATTGGCACCGGCCTTCACCTTGCGTGCAAAATTTTGCAAGTCGACTTCGGCACTCATGGCCTGTGGATGAAATTCAGGGTACGCGGCAACTTCAATAAAAAACTGGTCACCGGTTTGCTCGCGAATAAACTCGACCAGTTCATTGGCATAACGAAATTCACCGGCTTCACCCATACCGGATGGCATATCACCGCGTAGTGCCACGATGTGAGAAATGCCTTCATTCAAATAGCTTTGCAGGATTTCACTGACGCGTTCACGGGTAGAACCAATACAGGAGAGATGGGGTGCCGCTTCATAACCGGCCTGTTGAATTTCAGTGACCGTTTCGTAAGTACCTTGCTGGGTACTGCCGCCCGCACCGAAAGTGACTGAAAAATATTTTGGATTCAGTTTGCCAAGTTCATCACGCACATTGCGCAGTTTTTCAGCACCTTCTGCTGTCTTGGGTGGAAAGAATTCAAAACTGAAAGTCTTTGGGTATTTTTTTTGTGAGTCCATTTCTTATTATTTGAATTAAAAAAGGGTATAGAGAAACCGGTTTCTCTATACCCCTGAGGTTATTGATCAATAACGGTAATGATCTGGCTTGTAAGGTCCTTCAACCGGTACGCCAATGTAGTCCGCCTGTTTCTTGCTCAGTTCTGTCAGGTGTACCCCGATTTTCTTGAGGTGTAGACGCGCTACTTTTTCATCAAGAATCTTCGGCAAAATATAAACTTCATTTTTATATTTTTCAGCATGATTGAAGAACTCGATTTGTGCCATTACCTGATTGGTGAAGGAGGCTGACATCACAAAACTGGGATGACCTGTCGCACAACCCAGATTTACCAGACGTCCCTTGGCCAGAATAATAATCTTTTTACCATCAGGGAAAATAACATGATCAACCTGTGGTTTGATTTCTTCCCATTCATATTTTTCCAGAGAAGCAATATCGA
>JAOUJV010000147.1 GCA_029882995.1 Gammaproteobacteria bacterium
CAATAGAACAATTCTCATGTTGTTTTCCTCACTTTTGCTTTATTTATTATTCGCTTGTTTTTTCTTTTTATTTCAACAAGTTAAATTTTTTACATACCGGCATATACAAATTGCATTACCGTTTAATAGTAATAGGGCTTAAGCTACATCCACCTTAAGGGTCAAGTCAACGACAGAGACTATAAAAACGTTGGCTTTTGTGACAGGATAACCGCCCAGCTTTATTTCATTCTGAACGACTGAAGCCCATGAATCATATCGCCGATTTTAATGATACAGAATTGTGGATTTTCCGAAGCGCCGTCTGCAAGCGTTACGGCCACAATGTCGAACTACTTATGCTGCGCTTGCCAAATTCAAAATCGGAGATGACTATTCACGATCAGGACACCAAAACTGGGTCTGTTGATCCCTAAATAATTTCTATACCAAATATAAAAAAACTTGATTGAGATCAAATACTTTATTAATAATTAAATCTACTTTGCAATTTCAAGAGGAAGACAATGGCAACAAAAGCAAAAAAACAAAATGCATTTTATGCACAATCTGGTGGTGTTACAGCCGTCATTAACGCCAGTGCGGCCGGTGTGATCGAGACTGCACGTGCAAATAAAAACAAGATTGGAAAAGTCTATGCGGGACGTAATGGCATTATTGGCGCGCTCACTGAAGACCTTATCGATACCAGTAAGGAATCAGCTGCTGCAATTCGTGCCCTGAGACATACTCCATCGGGTGCATTTGGTTCTTGCCGTTTCAAACTGAAAAGTCTGGAAGCTAACCGCCGTGAATATGAACGTTTGATCGAAGTCTTCGAAGCACACAATATTGGTTACTTCTTCTATAACGGTGGTGGTGATTCCGCTGATACCTGCCTGAAGGTATCTCAATTATCTGAAACCATGGGATATCCAATCAAGGCTATCCATGTTCCAAAAACTGTTGATAATGATTTACCGATTACTGACAACTGCCCCGGATTTGGTTCTGTTGCAAAGTATGTTGCTGTCTCAACACGTGAAGCAAGTTTTGACGTTGCTTCCATGGCAAAAACCTCTACCAAGGTATTCATTGTCGAAGTTATGGGTCGTCATGCTGGCTGGATTGCCGCAGCAGGCGGTCTGGCTTCAACCAAAGACACTCCAATCCCGACCGTTATCCTGTTCCCGGAAGTTGAATTTGATCAGAAGAAATTCCTGGCCCGAGTTGATGAACTGGTGAAAAAACACGGATACTGTTCAGTGGTTGTGTCTGAAGGTGTACGTTGGCCGGATGGTCGTTTCCTTGCTGAAAGTGGTCTGAAAGATGCATTTGGTCACAGCCAGTTAGGTGGTGCGGCAACTGAAATTGCCAAGATGATTCAAAGTGAACTGAGTCTGAAAAATCACTGGGCAGTTGCAGATTATCTTCAGCGTGCTGCGCGTCATATCGCATCTAAAACTGACGTCAACATGGCCTATGCAATGGGCAAGGCGGCAGTACAGTATGCACTGAAAGGTCATAACTCGGTTATGCCAACAGTAGAGCGTATTTCCAACAAACCATTCAAATGGAAAGTTGGTATGGCACCGCTTAATAAGGTAGCCAACGTTGAAAAAATGATGCCTGCAAACTTTATTACCAATGATGGCTTTGGTATCACCCAGGCCTGTCGCAACTACATGGAACCACTCATTAAAGGTGAAGATTACCCACCATATAAAGATGGTATGCCCAAGTATGTACGCATGAAGGGTGTTGCAGTTCCCAAGAAATTGAAGAAATTCGAACTGTAACAATGAGAGCTCCATTATAAAGATGACAATGGATAAGGCAATGGAACTACTGATTATGCAAGCGGGTTCTAGCAGTGGCTATAACCGCAACTCTGCAAAATTAATTTTGGCAGAAGCTGAACGTGAACATGGTCAATAAGCCGTCTCGAAGCTGGTCAAGGTTAAATTCCTTGACCAGCTTTTTTGTTTTAAGGCAGATGAAAAATTTAGGTTAGTCATATTTTTTAACTTCGGGGAGGAGTAACGATGTCTAGTGGTATTTTATTTTCGCTTATTGCGGCTGCACTGGCGCTGGTTTACGGCATCATTTCAGTCAAATGGATTCTCGCACTACCGACCGGCAACGATCGTATGCGCGAGATCGCAAGTGCTATACAGGATGGGGCCAAGGCCTATCTGAATCGCCAGTACACCACCATCGGTATCGTGGGAGTGGTACTGCTGATTGTCATTGCCGCTTTCCTTGATACATACACAGCAGTCGGTTTTGCCATTGGAGCAATTTTCTCAGGGCTTGCCGGTTACATTGGTATGAATATCTCGGTTCGCGCCAATGTGCGTACAGCAGAAGCGGCCAACAACGGACTCAACGCAGCCATGCAGGTAGCGTTCCGTGGCGGTGCCATCACCGGTATGCTCGTGGTTGGTCTGGGTCTGCTCGGTGTTGCCGGTTATTACACCATCCTTGTTGACATGATGGGTGTTGAAACCAGCAAGGCACTGCATGCACTCGTTGGTCTGGCTTTTGGTGGCTCACTTATTTCTATCTTTGCCCGTCTCGGTGGCGGTATCTTCACCAAGGGTGCAGACGTCGGTGCTGACATCGTGGGTAAGGTTGAAGCCGGTATTCCGGAAGATGATCCTCGTAACCCGGCTGTTATCGCAGATAACGTGGGTGATAACGTAGGTGACTGTGCCGGTATGGCTGCTGACTTGTTTGAAACCTATGCAGTAACTGTTGTGGCCACCATGTTACTCGGAGGCCTGATGGTAACGGGTAATGACAATGCCCTGATTTACCCATTGGTATTGGGTGGTGCATCTATCATCGCTTCTATTATCGGTACCTTCTTTGTGAATGCGCGCGAAGGCGGCAAGATCATGAATGCATTGTATCGTGGCTTGATTGTGGCAGGTGTGATCGCAGCTGTTGCATTCTATCCGATTACTACCTGGTTACTGGGTGACAGCATTACCGTTGCTGGAATTACATTCCCTAGTATCAATCTGTTCTACTGTGGGTTGATTGGTCTGGCTCTGACTGCAGCCATGGTAGTCATTACTGAATACTACACTGCAACAGAATTCAGTCCGGTGCGACATATTGCTGAAGCCTCTACAACAGGCGATGGTACTAACGTCATTGCCGGTCTGGGTGTTTCCATGAAATCCACTGCGGCACCTGTACTGGCTGTCTGTGCCTCCATATGGGGATCGTTTGAACTGGCTGGTCTGTACGGTATCGCGATTGCGGCCACTTCCATGTTGTCCATGACCGGTATTATCGTGGCACTGGATGCCTACGGCCCGATCACTGACAACGCCGGTGGTATTGCCGAAATGGCCGAGCTCGATGAAAAGATACGTAACATCACTGACCCATTGGATGCGGTAGGTAATACTACCAAGGCCGTTACCAAGGGTTATGCGATTGGTTCTGCCGGTCTGGCAGCACTGGTATTGTTTGCCGATTACACCCACACACTGGAAGCATCCGGCATGAACATCAAGTTTGATCTGTCTGATCACATGGTCATCATCGGGTTGTTCATTGGTGGTCTGGTACCTTATCTGTTCGGTGCCATGTCAATGG
>JAOUJV010000148.1 GCA_029882995.1 Gammaproteobacteria bacterium
TTTAAACCATGACTATGTTCAGAACTCCTGATCTCATGTTGCAGAACAAAACAGATTAAACAATACTAAACTCCAATAAAATCAGTTGATAGCAGAAATATATCAGGAAGAATTCAGCTTTTTCTTTGCACAGGCTTAGGATTTTGAGAAGATACCATTTTTTCTCAATCTGCAAAGGCTCGACGACATAGTCTTGTCTTGATTGGACACCTATGCCCCAACTCCAGCTTCCCATTTATCCGGCAGGATCGACCGCAATTACCAGAGACCTAGTTTTTGAAAAGAGAGAGGACAAGATTACTTATTTTCATTGTACCCTGCCAGTGTTTTTTCATAGCGTGGATGATGTCGCATCATTTCGCATGATTACGGCCCAGTTTTATGTTAATGGACATGCGACACAAGCGGAACTTGCGCGTACCTTTGGTGTTTCTGCGATCAGTATCAAAAGGGCTGTCAAACGTTTCCGGGAAGAAGGGCCGGCAGGCTTTTACCGTAAGAGAAAAGCACGAGGTGCTGCGGTATTGACTGACAAGGTGCTGGAGCAATCTCAGCAGTTACTGAATGAAGGCATGGAATCCTCGGAGATTGCTGATCAATTGGGTATCAAACGGGACACTTTTGCCAAGGCAATCCATGCGGGGCGTTTACACAAACCGATTAAAAAAAACACAATGAGAAGCTAAGTTCCAAGAGTGAGCGTAGCGAGCAAGACAGCGTTGCTCCCATGGGGATGGGCACAAGCTATACTGAAGCTCGTGTAGCGGCCAGTGTTGGCGGGCAAGACGAACCTGCCGTCCCCGATTTCCAAGCTGCGTTAGATGTCCCTAAAGGTGGTGTACTATTTGCGCTCCCTGCGTTGTTGGTAACAGGGTTACTGGAATTCAGTACGCGTTTTTTCAAATTACCCAAAGGTTACTATGGTCTAGATAGTCTGTTACTGGTGCTGGCATTGACGACGCTGGCACGGGTCAAATCCATCGAATCTTTACGCTATAGTGCACCAGGTGAATGGGGCAAGCTGATCGGGCTGGATCGCATCCCTGAGGTTCGTACCCTGCGTAGCAAAATCAAGGTGCTAACCCAGGATGATGGTCCCCAGCAATGGAGCGCTGAACTGTGCAGGCACTGGATGCAGGCGGCTCCGGAACATACTGGCATTCTCTACATCGATGGCCATGTACGTGTCTATAACGGCCAACAAACTAAGCTCCCACGACATTATGTCGCACGCCAGAAGTTGTGTTTACGCGCCACCACGGACTACTGGGTTAATGCGATGGATGGGCAGCCCTTTTTCGTGATCAACAAAGCAATCGATGGTGGCATGATCAAGGTCATTGAAAACGACATCCTGCCGCGACTAGATAAAGACCTGCCTATTTTGGTCGCCACAAAGGAACTGCAGGCCGATCCGTTATTACACCGTTTTACACTGGTTTGCGACCGGGAATCTTACAGTCCTGCTTTTTTTAAGCGGATGAAAAAGCAACGTGTGGCCTGTCTGAGCTATCACAAATATCCTGGCGAAGACTGGCGGGAAGAAGAGTTTCAGCGGTGTGAGGTGCAAATGCCTTCGGGAGAAAAGGTTGAGATGAGACTGGCAGAGCGAGGCAGTTGTTTGAGCAACAATCTCTGGGTGCGGGAGATACGCAAGCTGACCCAGCGAGGACATCAAACCAGTCTAATCTGTACTGACTACCGCTCGGAGATGGCCCCCATGGCAATTGCCATGTTCTCCAGATGGTCACAGGAAAACTTTTTCAAGTATCTGCGCACACACTATGCATTAGACCGTTTAATCGACTATGGTACAGAAGAAATATCTGATACTGCGCAGGTTGTTAACCCGGAATATCGCCAGTTGGATAGCCAAATAAGATCAAGCAATGCCAAGCTAAGTCGCCTGCTGGCTAAATTCGGCAGCTTGAATCTGGAAGACACGATTGAGCCGGCCAAAGTTGAACCCTATCTGAAACAAAAGGCGGCGCTGCAGGAAGAAATTGAATGTTTCCAGAAACAGATCAACACGCTGAAAGAAAAACGCAAAGAAGCGCCCCACCACATTTGCGTTAAAGATCTTCCTGAAGATGAGCGCTTTGAGCAACTCAGTACGCAGAGCAAGCATTTCATTGATACGATCAAAATGATCGCTTACCGGGCAGAAACGGCCATGGCAAATCTATTGCGCGAGAAAACCACTCAACCGGATAATGTACGCAGTCTATTGCGCGGATTGTATAGCAGTGAGGCGAATCTGATTCCTGATTATGAGAAAGGCACTTTGACAGTACAATTACATCATCAGGCAAATCGAAGCCTTGATGAAGCTATCCACCGATTATGCAACGAATTAAATGCAACAGAAACACAATTTCCACGAACAAATCTGCGTATGATATTCAAATTGGGATCAAATCAAAATCCCTGAGTTCAGGAGTTCTGAATTTCTTGGTGACTGAGTTGGCATTCATCGCGCAAAGTATGTCGTGCAGTTTGTGTAAAGCGCGGAGATATTGACTCGTTTTGTTATTTGGATAAAAATCAGAAAAAAACTCAGTTACATCGCATTGTTTTCTTGTAGTTATTCGTAAAGAGCGCAGATCTGATGCATTTAATTCCATAAGCGTTTTTCCGTGGTTCTTAAGCTGTTGATGTTGTTTGTTTAACAGCGTGTTAGCCAATTCAAGTGTATTTTTTTTTAATTGGTTCGGTAACGGTTCAGCGCTTAGCCATGCGCCAAGCTTTAACATAGTTTTCAAGTAACGATTTGATTTAACAGTACGGTGCGCAGTTTTTTGATGCTGGTGGCGTAATTGTTTGCATGCCCTCATGAGCATGTCGATACCCGGATGATCAGTGTACCTATCTTGTATGGTTTGTAAGGTGGTAGTGATAAAAACATCCCAGTCCAATGCTGAATTAAATTGAGCCGTGAGCCATTTTAATTCCTGTGTCAGTGATGCCATTGATTCTTCGGGGAAAGCTTGCGAAAATATTTTTAATACGGATTGTTGTCTTCTGAGTGAAGCGTGCATTTGATGCAGGTATTCAAACGCCAGTTCTTTCAGCATGCCATTCTCGTTGCTGCTCAAATGTCCCAAGCAATCCCAGCCGATAGTTTTAACTGCCGTATTTACGCACATATCCGCATTTAGGGGTACAGGGGTTGCTTTAATTGGTGGCCTTTTGCAGCCAGAACAAAGTGTGTAACCGCGCTCTGCTTTGCTGGCGTTTTCCAGTCTAAGTGAAAAAGGAAAAACCTTTTGTAGCGCTAATGCAAGCAGAAATAACTGAGTGGTATCACCCGATTTGAGTTCTAACTCTATTTCGCAAAGTGGCATGCTTGTGTGGATCGTCGAGATTTTTCCACGATCCAAGCAAAACTCAACTTTGCTGCCATCTTCTAAGTGAAGTAAGCGGGTGTTGCGAGTAAATTGGGTTGAGAATATGGGCTGTAATTGTTGGGCAAGTGCGGGATTATTGAAAATTTTTTTAAGTTCAGGGTCAATGATTTTCGTGTAGTCTGGTTGTGCGTTCTTTACTGGCACTTCCAATTCGCGATGCTGAAATAGACCTGC
>JAOUJV010000149.1 GCA_029882995.1 Gammaproteobacteria bacterium
AATAGGCTAAGTAGATAAACAAAAGGAAGGGACATGCGTATTCCACTGAAAGTTGCCACCCAAACCACGTGATAGTTGCCACCTAAACCACGCGATGGTTGCCACCCAAACCGGTGATAGTTGCCACCCTGTCGGAGCGAAGCGACGCAGGTGTTTTTTAGTTTTACCTGTTTAGTTTTTGTCTGTCAATTTTGCTTGTTTTTTTCGCATAGATTCTCCGGTTAAATTGATCTTGTAAGCGTTATGAACCAGTCGATCCATAATGGCGTCAGCCAGGGTTGCATCGCCAATAATGTCATGCCACTGATCCAGGGGTAATTGACTGGTAATGATAGTAGCCCTTGATCCATGTCGGTCTTCCAGAATTTCCAGTAAATCACGACGCTGTTCTGCATTCAATTTGACAAGCCCCCAGTCGTCCAATACCAAGACGTCTGTCTTAGCCAAACGCGCCAAGAGTTTGGCGTAACTGCCATCACCTCTGGCCAGCGGCAGTTCCTGTAACAGTCTGGTTAGCCGGTGATAATAGGCGCTATAACCTTCTCTACATGCCTTTTGCGCCAGGGCGCAGGCGACCCAGGATTTACCGACGCCGGTGGGGCCGGTAATCAGAATATTGATGGATTTTTTTACCCACTGACAGTCACTAAGTTTTAGCAGCAGCGTTTTATCCAATCCCCGGTTCGCTTGATAATCGATGTCTTCCAGGCAAGCCTGTTGTTTGAGCCGCGCCTGACGTAACCGGCTGGTTAACCGTCGATTGTCACGTTCGGTGATTTCCCGATCGACCAAAAGTCCCAGACGTTCTTCAAAACTGAGCTGCGTGATGTCTAGGGATTGCATTTGTTCTTCCAGGGCAAGGCACATGCCACTAAATTTAAGTATTCTAAGTTTATCTAGCGTAGGGTGATATAACATGACGGTTTTCTCCTAACTTAATCTAATTGTTGATAGTTTTTAATTGCTGACCGTTGGTTAATGGTAGTAACCCGGGCCGCGAATATTGTCATGATGCTGCGGCAAATTCTGTGCTGTTGTTTGCTGCAAAGGCTGGCTATCCAGGTGATTTTTTAAGATGGACTCGATGCTTTTATAGCGGCAGGTGCCGAGTGCGAGCGCGCGCTCACAGGCCACTTCCAAACGTTCAGGACAATAAGCCTTAGCTAATCGCAATATGCCCAGACAAGCGCGGTAGCCTTGTTGAGGATGACGTCGTGAAGTCAAGATAGTGGTCACCACCTGAGTTGTTGCGGCACCGATTTTTTCGGCCCATTGGCGAAATCGTAGCGGCGACCAATCGCCGTATTTCTTATGGGCTTCTGGCATGTGTTGATTCAAAGTGGTAAATCCGCCTTTGCGTTTTGAGCGGGTATGGCTGGCAACACGTTTTCCTCGATGAAACAACTCAATGGTCTGTTGAGTCAGTCGTGCATCCAGCGTTTGTTTGATTAGCGTATATGGGACGGAATAATAATGGCCTGCCGCTTCGACATGATAGTCGATATGCACTCGCACCTTTTTCCACTCTGCATAACTATAGGGTGTGGCCGGCAATGGGTTCAGCGCCGGATAATCCAAGGTTTTGAAGAGGTGCTCACGTGAGCCTGGCAGCTTTTTGAATGGCCGTTGGTTCAAGCGGACAAGGAGCTGCTGAATAGCCTGGTTCAACTCAGCCAGGGAGAAGAATGTCTGGTGACGCAGCGCAGCCAGTATCCAGCGTTCGACTATTTGTACGCCGACTTCTACCTTGGCTTTATCCTTGGGGTGGCGCACGCGTGCAGGTACGATGGCTACGTTATAATGGGTCGCCAGATCCTGGTAGGTGGGATTAATGTCCGGCTCGTACCGATGCGCTTTACTAACGCCAGCCAGTAAATTATCCGGCACGACAACTTCAGGCACCCCGCCAAGATAAGCAAAGGTGTGCTGGTGAGAATCAATCCAATCCGGCAAGGATTGCGTCCAGGTGGCTTCCGCATAAGTGTAATTGGATGCGCCCAGTACCGCGACAAAAATTTGAGTGTCACGAATCTCACCACTACCTGGATCAACAACAGGAACCGTTTGGCCAGCATAATCAACAAACAATTTCTCACCGGCCCGATGGGTCTGACGCATGACCCAATCCTGCTTGCCCAGCCACAACCGATACTGGGAACAAAACCAACTGTATTGATATCCTTGGGGATAGCGTTCCCGATATTCCTGCCATAACAAAAACAGCGTAACACTTTTTTTCTTCATCTCCTGATGAACCGCTGCCCAGTCTGGTAAGCCACGCTCTACTGGCGAATCTTTTGATGGTTCTGGAAACAGGCATTGTTCCAGCCGGGCATCGTCCCAATCATCCGCTAGCGGCCAGGATAATCCGGCCTGCTCAGCCCTTAACAAATATTTCTTAACCGTTGGCCGGCCAATGCCACAACTACGGGCAATCTTTCTATCACTCAGGCCATTGGCCCACTTTAAACGTAATACTTCTTTTATCTTGCGCATGGATAACCTTTTTGTTGGCATCTCAATCCCCCTCAATATTGAAAAGGATCAGGATGCTGGGTTAGTTATCCTGCGTCGAACTCACTTGCCAGAAAATTAGGGTGGCAACCATCACTGGAATCAGTGGCAACCATCGCGTGGAATCAGTGGCAACCTTGCCGTGGAATCGGTGGCAACCTTCACGTGGAATCGGTGGCAACCTTCGTCTGGAATATGCACTCGAAGCCCTAACAGAGCTAGGCCAAGCGCAAATACGTGAGATATCCGCGATCGTGGACTACCAAGTGGCACAGATCGATTTGGCCTTCGCATCTGGCACACTACTTGGCTACGCCCGTGTCGACCTCAGTCCACTCGAGCTTCCTAACCCACACGTTCGTTGAGCACTGTTCTGTTGTATTTAAATCAAACTATTCATACCACTCGACAATTGACTAGGCGATGTATTGACCCAAGGGTAAGTGTGCCAAGAAAAAAAGGTTACGACTATGATAGCGCGAAGCTTGCTTAGGATAGTACAGGCCATTGAAGAAGCTTCACGTGACAAGATGATAAGTCGACGCGCACTGATAAAAAAGTCATTACAACACCCGGAAGGCAAAAACCAGTCAAACACTTAATCAATCATTCGGACAAATAGAACCCGTGCTTTGGCTGTTTCATCAGCCCGCCTGCAAAAAGTTATGGATTAGCGAGTTCACCTCTTCTGGTACTTCGTGCTGAAGCCAGTGGCTTGCTTCTGGCAGGCAAATCAGGCGACCAACATCGCACATCTCGATACTGGGCTCTGCCATGTCGGCCAGCAAAAAACGATCCTGCTCTCCCCAAAGCATCAGCACCGGCATCATGAGCTTTCGCGACGGGTCCAGCATAATCGGGTAGCGCACTAAACTCCGGTACCAGTTAAGCATGCTGTGCAGGGCGCCAGGCTGCCGCCATACCTCAACATATTCCGCCAGGTCGGCGGCGCTGAAGGTACCGGGACGTGCCGAGGTTCGCAATACCCTGCGTAACCAGAAATAGTCGTTCCAGGCAAGCACACACTCAGGT
>JAOUJV010000055.1 GCA_029882995.1 Gammaproteobacteria bacterium
CGATATTATAGCCATCAGGCTTAAATTCCGCATCAATAAGCTTTTTCTCTTCCTGAATCAGCGCCATACAGGCTACTACCTCTTCTGGTGTCAGGTCGAAGAACTCGGCCACATGGCGTCGTGGGACGACCACGGAATGCCCGGGGCTCACCGCATAGCTGTCTCTGGCGCTATATGCGAGCTCATTCTGTAGTGATACCCCCTTGGCATCTGTACAGAACAGACAGGGATTATTAGGGTCTCTTTTTACTTCAGATGACAAGATTTCTATACCCTTGTGAGAATGTCGCTTTTCCCATCATTTGCTGAGACACGCCAAAATTCGCCTTAATTTTCGTGAACCAAAGTTCAAATTCAAGCACGCAACTTTACCTTGTTTACAGCAGAAAAATAACAGATACATCTATAATATTTTTTTTATCAGGTATTATCACAACTAATTATCGGCGTCCGTGTAAGACCGCATATTCAGCATGGGCTCTGATTGACTGTATATTTTTCCATTCACCCGCACCAACTAAAACAATACGTTATAATTTGCACCCAATTTGTATTATTAAACAGGAGACGTTCGTGGCTTCCAATAAAGGTCGAGCTTACTTTTCAATTGTTGGCTATCACTTCAATCCGGCACTCGTGACACAACAGCTTGGGCTGGAACCCACCTCAATCAATGATGCCGGCACTCATGGCAGTCTGGACAAACCTGTTATCAGTTCCTGGGAGTTTTCAACTGCAACTATTAATTCTGATGAACAGGAACTCGACATTTTCAAACTCATCGATGATGACATTCTGAAAAAGATCGAACCCCATAAGGACAAGATCATCGAAGTTTGCAAAGCTCATAATTTATCACCCAGAATCAGCGTAGAGTTAACCTTGTCGATTGATAAGGATGAAACCACACCCGATGTCGGTTTTGGTTCGCGGGTGGTCAAGTTCTGTTCCGAGATCGGCGCGTTTATTAATATCGACTACAAGCTTTCTGACAGAGTTTAATTTTTTGATTAGCGTCAGTTAGCGATCAAACGGTAGGCGTGCCTGACAACTTTCTGGCCTGATTTAATTGTGCTTCACAATGTTTTGCACAAAGCGGCTGTAATGCGTGCGGGAAGCATTCAATAATCAGTTCAAATTCATCGGCAATATCTTCTGCCAGTACGGCATCATTTGTTAATTCTGCCAGCTTTCCTCGTGCTGTTGCCTTGTTTACTCTGCAAAGCACAGACAAATGTACAGGGCGCTGCTGTTCCATACAGACCTTCCAGCCTGTTTCGTAAGATCTTGCTGCCTCTTCAAAACGTTCAGGATTTTCTTCAGACTCTGCCTGATTAAGTAACACCGCTCCGCAATTATTATGTGCGGCGGCCAGTTCAACCGGATAATTGTCTGCATCGAGTTCTGATATCGCGTTTTTAAATGCTACAACGGCCTTCTGAAAAGTACGGTCACCTTTGAGGAGTGTCCCGTAGGTATGCATCGTCATGCCCAGTTGCAGCATGATCAACTTCCATTCTTCCAATGTTTCTTTTTTCGTATAAACGAGTAATGCCGCTGTATAGGCATCAACTGCCTTGTTGAGTGCTTTTGCATCTGATTCAAGACGTCCCAGAGCCTGCAGTGCCGTAGCAAGGCTTGCTTGAGTCTCCGCCCACTCTAACGGGTTACCTTCCTGTTTAAATTCTTCCAGAGCAAGCATGAAACACTCGATAGACTTCTGAAAAACATCTGCATCATGCAGTTGTTGTCCGATAGCACCAAGAATATTTCCCAGACGATTCTGTGTTTCAGCCCAGGCTAATGGATCCTGTTGTCGAAATTCATCTGTCAGTGTTGATTCAAGTGCATCACGTAGCTTTTCAAACACATTCGCACTGAATGTATGTTGCTCAAAATTACCGCGTGTGAATAAAAAATTATCTGCGACCGGGACACTTCTGTCAGGTGTAGCCAGTTTCAGTGTTTCTTCATCAAGCAACCTAAGAGAGCTCGCAATAGCTCGCTCCAGCACACGGTTTACAGGGTATATGATATATGGGTTACTGTAGTTCATCTGGACTGGTGGTTCATTCAGCCCGTTCAAGGATTTCATTTAAACTGGGGTTGCCGTCAACAGCTCCACCAAGATCCATTTCTTCATCGGTGGCTTCGCGTATGGATAAAACTTCCAGTACAAAGGTAACATCTCGACCACAGAGTGGATTATTACCATCAATGGTCAAGGTTTTGTCATCAAAGCGTGTAACGATGAAGTTTTTAGGTTCACCCTTTTCATTCTCCATGGTGATAGTCATGCCGATTTCATGGAATTCTTCCGGCACATTTTCGATCCGATCAGTAAAGACCAGTGATTCATCTCTTTCACCATACAACTGTGTGGTATCAATAGGTACTTCGATGATATCTCCTACCTTTTTGCCATATAGATGATTTGTCACATAATCTGCCATCACATCATTGACGCCATGGACATAACCCAGAGGATATTCAACAGTGACAAGTACATCTCCGGTTTTATCGTCGATGACCTTGTAATTTAATTCAATAAATTTTCCGTCTTCAATTATATCTGACATATGTAATCAAGCCTGTTTTAGTTCAACCATGTTCGATCAGCAGAACCTAAAATAAAGTGGCGCCAAAGATCTTTACCTTGTCTTTTTCATAGCCCAGCACCAGCCTGCCAAGCCATTCAGCATTGGTTTTTTTGTTTGTCACTTTATATAGAACCGTGACATGTTCACCACGGCGTATCATGCCGAGATAACTGTAATCTTCTGACAGGTTTTTTGCTAAATCACTTCTTGCAAACTGCTTGCCCATTTCAACTTCGTTCGCACCCTTTATGAACGAAGACGAAAAGTTACGTGTAAAGGCACCGTAGTTCCCTTCATTAGAGTACTTAACCAGGTCTGCCCACATCGGGTTTGCCAGCGCCAAAATCTCTTCATCTGTTTTTTCAAGAATGTTCATAGACCAAATCTCGTTAACCGCACAATTTTTCGTACTTAAATTATTGCAAGAATAAATATCTCACCAGATAGATAAAAAAAGGACCAACATTATGCATGTCAGTCCTTTTCTTATCGCAAACATATCAGGCTTTAAAAACGAGCCCTTAGTTGCTTAATGGTGACCTTCAGCTTTCAGTTTAGCCAGGTCTTTGTCCTCGATGTCACCTACAAGGTGGTACAGAGGCGCTTTTTCCATTGTGTATTCGCCAGTCTTGGGATCACGACGAGAAACAGTCAGCACGTGCCAGTTCGCGTCATCAACCTTCATGGCATCACCACGGTAGTAGTAACCCGGCCAACGTGTTTCCTTACGGAATAACGTGTGGTGGAATACACTTTCAGAAGTGAGGAAGCGGTGCTTCAGTTCCCATGCACGTAACAGTTCATGGATATCTGAGGCTGCAACTTTCTCCAGGTCTTCACCCAGGATAGCCATTTTCTTCAGACCAATGCTTAAGAGCTTGTCGTTAGTCATGTAGTTAACACCAAAACCACCACAGTACTCATCCATCAGTTTCTGCAGACGATCCAGACCCTGACGTGGGTTGATGTAGTTAGGGTTAACAGTACCAGCAACAATCTCGTTACGACCCACAGTGTAAGTTTCCATTGGCTTGTAGATCTCTTCCTTACGGCGTTGGATCTGAGCATCAGTAACACGAATGCCTTCTGCTTTACCATCATCAATGTATTTACAGGCAGCTTTCGCAGCCAGACGACCTTCTGTGAATGAACCAGATGAGAATGCGTGTGGTGTACCACCAACCGCATCACCTGCACCGAATAAACCTTCAACAGTTGTCATACGGTTGTAACCCCAGAAGTATTCTGCTGGTGAAACGTCTTCAGGACCTGAACACCATGCACCACAACCTGTTGCATGTGAACCCATAACATATGGTTCAGATGTTGTCAGTTCCGGATTTTCATACTTAGGATCAACGTCTGTTGCAGCCCAAAGTACCGCCTGACCAACTGTCATACCCAGGAAGTTATGCCAGCCGATCTCTTCCAAATGAGGATCCTGGAATGCTTCCATTGTAACCATGTGGATAGGACCACGACCCGCATTCACCTCATTGATGATTGCATGGTTACGCAGACAGGTTGGAATTGGACGATGTGTCGCATGTGACGCTTCTGGATCCAGATATTCTTTACCAACCATTTCTTGCAAAGCAGGGAACCATTTTGATTCGTATTCTTCACCATAAGCATTTTGAGTATAAGTCTTAAGATGTAAGAAGTAAGCGCCAACAGGACCGTAACCGTCTTTGAAACGTGCCAGTACAATACGGTTTTCCATCTGTGTCATTTTCGCGCCTGCTTCGATCATAAGACCATATGCAGAACCTGATGACCATGGTGCGTACCATACACGACCAGCACCTTCACCGACTGAACGTGGTTTGAAGATGTTAGAAGCACCACCAGCACCACAGATAACAGTCTTGGACTTGAATACGTGGTAGTTACCAGTACGGACGTTGAATCCAACAGCACCAGCAACACGGTTTTCTTTCGCTTCGTCCATCAACAGATGAGTCACACAGATACGGTTGAAAACCTTGTCAGCCGATTTTTTAGCTGCTTCAGCAACGATAGGCTTATAAGATTCACCGTGAATCATGATCTGCCAACGACCTTCACGCAAATATGCGCCGGTCTTTTCGTTACGCATGATAGGCAGACCCCATTCTTCAAACTGATGAACAGCCGAGTCAACGTGACGCGCCATATCAAAGGCCAAATCTTCACGAACCATACCCATCAAGTCGATACGTGCGTAGCGAACATGATCTTCCGGGTTGTTCTCGCCAAAGCGTGTACCCATGTAGCAGTTAATCGCGTACAGACCCTGAGCAACCGCACCAGAACGATCGATGTTGGCTTTTTCAGCGATAACGATTTTCTTGTTCTTACCCCAGTATCTTGCTTCGAATGCAGCACCGGTACCACCAAGGCCTGCACCTGCTACCAGGATATCGATATTATCTTCAACAATTGTCTTGTATCCCATTAGTAGTAAACCCCTTCTTTCATTTCCAAGCCATTAGACTCAAGCGTGTGCAGTCCACCTTCATCCATACGGATGTACTTGGGTTCATTAAACAATAAATGGCTGTTAGTCATTTCGCTGCTAGGAGCAGCTTCTGCAGCCAGGTTCGGGAATCCAGTACCCCAAGGCACAGTCGTGATCGGTGCAAGCAGATCCATGTCTTTTTTGCCGTTGCGGAACTTGATGCGCCATGCAATGGTGCCTTTTTCTTCATCACGGTGTACACGTACAGAGTGACCAAGAGGAGCGAAGTCAGCATAACCGCGCACGTCAATCGCGTGGTGAGGACAGGCTTTTACGCAGGAATAACATTCCCAGCACATGTTAGGTTCAATGTTGTATGCACGACGAAGTGTTTTATCAATGTGCATGATGTCAGATGGGCAGATATCAACGCACTGTCCACAACCATCACATCGAGTCATATATACAAAAGTAGGCATAATATTCTCTCTCTAAATTAATTATTATCAGTTAACGATTAGTAGTGGTTGGCCGGTTCACGTCGGATACCAGCGCCCATGTTTGGTGGGTTTTTACCCATGTACATTGGAATGTCCGGGAATCTTGCGTGTACTGCAGGATCGCTCGGATCGTAATCAGCAGGCAGATTTTCATTTGAACCATCCGCATGGGCAACTCGCTTCTGGAATGCTGCAGCTGGTTTGAAGAACATATGTGCAAACTTAGACCACATCACTGTCGAGAAAAGGAATGTAGTTGAAAGGATAAACAGACCAAAGAACAGAGCTGTTGAACCCATGTCAGCCACATTACCGCCGTTAGATTGCATGTAAGACCAAATCAGGCCAAACGTTGCCATCAAAAGCAGAGAAACAATAAACATGTCGGCTTTACGCAGTTGATACCATTTAACACCTTCTGAATTCACATCAACGCGGATGAAGAACCAGAACCAGTAACCGCCAACAGCAAGCATGATGGCTCCAATGTGCCATAACTGTGCCAGAGTAGAAGTTGCAATACTGTCACACTCAAAAATCATCAGTGCTGAAGTCACAATAAAGATGATGGTGCCGTACATAGTTAAAAGGTGAGACAGTCTACGCTTAGGGTTGCTGAATTCGCCAGAAGTAAGTACTTCGTTAGCTAAGGTGGCAACGGCAAGACCTGCCTTTTCGCCTGCTCCTACAGAACGCTTTGCACTCTTCTTGGCTTTTTCTGCATTTTGGAAGAAGTACTTGGCACTCTTTTTATGCATCATATCGAGCACTGTACCCATGAACACCAGGATAGCCATTAAAATAACGTATCCTTGCATGATGTCTGTAGATATCAATGCGGTCAATGCATCGAAGGGGTTGCTGGTAATCATATTTCCGGTCTCCTAGAAATTCTTATCGTATTGATTTTGTTATAAATATCATTCCTCAAGAGCTCAGACCAGACACCGCTTTGCGTGAAAACGACAGCCACCGACTCTAGAGAGGCGCATATAATAAGCATTTAGCCAACATCTTGCCAGTAAATTCTCTTTAATATGAGTAATATGACTGCAAATTTAATTTATAGATACATAGAAAGAGGTTCTTACTGATTTGTGCACTGATTTAGTCAGTTATCAGGAGTAAGCTAATACATCAAAAAATTGGGGAAATGAGAGCGTCCGTATTTATTTGTATGTTCTATTTTTGTTTTCGCTAAATCTTTGGCTCAATCATCTTCCAGCTAATGACAAACGCAACAACACAGATAGCGGCTGAAACAAAGTAGGCATATTCCGGTCCCATCCCCTCCCCGATATATCCACCATAAAGACTGCCCACAGCACCACCGGCACCAAAACTGATGCTGCTGTATAAAGCCTGCCCCTTACCCTGATGCTTGCCTTTAAAGAACCTGTGTATCAATTGAATGGTGCAGGCATGAAAAATACCAAAGCTGGCGGCATGTAAGACTTGAGCAAAAATCATGATCGTTAATGATTCGACAAAACTGCCTGTTAATATCCAACGCAGTGCAGTCAACAGAAAGGCACTTAATAAAAGGTTACGCAAACCAAAACGGGGTACGAGTTTATGCATGAACATAAAAATACCAATCTCGGCCAGCACACCCAGAGCCCACAACTGCCCCACGACTGTGCGACTGTAACCATTATCTTCCATGTAGATGGTATAAAAAGTGTAATACGGACCATGACTGGCCTGCATCAGGAAACTTGCAATCAATAAACCTGCGACTTCCGGTCGCAACAATACATTGCGCAAACGCTCATGTGTGATCGGCAAATGACCGGCAGCACTCTCAGGTACAACTAAACTCATTAACCAGATACCGGCAACCAGAATAAAAAGAAAGCTGGGTAATAAATTTGAACCGTATTCTTCCAGCACCGGTCCCAGTGCAGCAACAGCAACAATAAACCCAACCGATCCCCACAATCGAATAGAGCTGTATCTATGTGGTTCATCTTTCATGTGTGTCATGGTGGTTGCTTCGAACTGCGGCAAGACAGCATTCCAGAAAAAACTGAACACCGACATTATTAATGCGATCCACCAGTAACTGGATCCAAAGAAAATACCAATGAAGGCAACCGCAGCAAGAAACGATCCCAGACGCACGATCATCATGCGTTTGCCTTTATGATCTGCAATCCATCCCCAGATATTGGGGGCAATCACCTTGGTGACAACCAGAATGGCAAATAACTCACCAATCTCGGCATAATTGAATCCAAGCGATTTAAGATAAACGCTCCAGTAAGGTACGAGTGCACCGAGCGAGGCAAAATAAAAGAAATAAAACCCGGAAAGTCGCCAGTATGGCGTTGTATTGTTATTCATTATTATGATTGTTGTTGTTTTCGTTATTACCAAACAGTTTTTCCAGTTCTGAAAGTGCCTTGTCTTTTTCCTGTTGCACCCGTTTAACGGCATCAGTCTCGACTGATCCATCTCCAAACAAGGAAGCTAACTGCGCTTTGGCCTTTTCTGAAGCTGTATCTACTACCGGTTTATGCGCATCTTTTCTTGGTCTGAAATGATCGCAAAAATTGGCGCGCTCTTTTTCTCGTACGGCATCAGCTGTGAGATGCCCGCATTTTGTATCCAGTTTTGGATTGTAAAATTTACACATGATGCAAGTATGTAAATCTGCGTTACAGGTGCGACATAATGAGCGTCGGGAAATGGGTAAATCACCTTCCGCGATATTTGACCCGCATTTCCAGCAGACCAGTTCTTTAGCCATGGAAATCCCTCATTTTTTCCAAAAACAGCCCAAAAACGGCATTATACATGTTAATATTAGCGAAATTGTCTATTCTCATTTATCTCATACCACTGGTGTTTGTTTGCTCCAGCTGATCTATCTGAATCTAGACCCGATCAATCCCGAACAGGAGAAGAACATAGTATGCAAGTTACTGAAAACACCGTAGTGACCATAGATTACACCCTTAAAGACGATGACGGTAATGTAATTGATTCATCTGAAGGCAAGGAAGGCCTGTCTTATCTTCACGGTGCGCAAAATATTATTGCTGGTCTGGAAAATGCGCTGGCTGGAAAAGCAGTCGGTGACTCCCTTCAGGTCTCTATTCCACCTGAAGAAGGCTATGGTGTACACGATGAAAGCAAGATCCAACCTGTACCAAAAGAAATGTTTGATGGTGCTGGCGAAATTGCAGTCGGCATGGATTACTACGCACAAGGTCCAAATGGTGAAACACTGACAATTACTGTAGTGGAAGTAACCGATGAACATGTTGTTGTTGATGGCAACCATCCGCTTGCCGGGAAAAACCTGAATTTTGATGTCAGTGTTACAGAAATTCGGGAGGCTTCAGCTGAAGAACTTGAACATGGTCATGTTCATGGCCCTGGTGGACATCATCACGAATAAGACTTTATGGGGCGCTATCGACCACCTCAACCCAAGTCTTCTCCTTACATAACCCCTGAGGGTTATGAAACCCTCCAGTCTGAGCTGGATGGCTTGTGGGATCTGCGCAAGGAAGTCACTGCGGCACTTTCAGCAGCCGCTGCTGAAGGTGACCGTTCTGAAAATGCTGAATACATTTATCGTAAAAAGCAACTACGAGAAATTGATCGGCGTATTCGTTATCTGCAGAAACGACTACCGGATCTGAAAGTCGTCCATGACAAACCTTCTGATTTATCTACTGTCTTTTTTGGTGCCTGGGTAAAACTGGAAGAGGAAAATGGCAATGAGATTATTTATCGAATTGTTGGTCCTGATGAGTTTGATGTGAAAAAAGGATTTATCAGCATGGACTCTCCGGTGGCTCGTGCCTTGATGAAAAAATCAATTGATGATGATGTCTCAGTGAAGTTGGCTGAAGGGGAAAAAACATTTTACATCATTGATGTGTCCTACAAACCAATCAATCAATAATACTCAAGATTGTATTCTATTCAGTTACTTTGGCAGGGATAACTGGTGTGGCGGATTTAACATCCATATTCTGCGCACGATGACGCAGGACATGATCCATCAAGGTAATCGCCAGCATGGCTTCAGCAATGGGGGTTGCACGAATTCCGACACAGGGATCATGACGTCCCTTTGTGACGACTTCTGTTGGCTTGCCATCAATATCGATAGTCTGGCCCGGGATGCGAATACTGGAAGTCGGTTTCATGGCAATACTCGCCACAATATCCTGACCACTGGAAATTCCACCCAATATGCCACCCGCATTGTTACTGAGAAAACCTTCCGGTGTCATTTCATCGCGATGCTCAGTGCCTTTTTGTTCCACAGAAACAAAACCGGCACCAATCTCAACGCCTTTGACGGCATTAATACTCATTAACGAATGTGCGATCTCGGCATCCAGACGATCATAAATCGGCTCACCCAGTCCCGGCGGTACCCCGGTGGCGACCACATTAATACGTGCACCGATAGAATCACCTTCCTTACGCAATGCATCCATATAGTCCTCCAGTTCCCTGACTTTCTCTGCATCAGGACAGAAAAAAGGATTTTTTTCAACCTCAGTCCAATCCAGTACAGCCGGTTTAATGGGGCCTAATTGCGCAAGATAACCGCGAATAATGATTCCATATTTTTCTTTCAGATATTTTTTGGCAATGGCGCCAGCAGCTACACGCATCGCTGTTTCACGCGCAGACGAACGCCCACCACCACGGTAATCGCGAATACCGTATTTTTGCTGATAGGTATAATCAGCATGACCTGGACGGAAGCGATCCATAATGTCCGAATAATCTTTCGAACGTTGATCAGTGTTTTCGATCAAAAGACCTATCGGTGCACCAGTTGTCTTGCCTTCAAACACACCGGATAAAATCCTGACCTTGTCGTCCTCACGTCTTTGCGTGGTATGTCGTGACTGCCCGGGTTTACGTCTGTCCAGATCGTGTTGCAAATCGATTTCATGCAATTCCATACCCGGCGGACATCCGTCCACGATGCAGCCCAGGGCAAGCCCATGGCTTTCCCCGAAACCGGTTACTGTGAATAATTTTCCAATTGAGTTTCCAGACATGCCAGATATTGTAGCCGTTTATGAGGAATGTGTCTTCTATATGACTTTGGAAAACCGTTGCTCTTTTTTGTCTCTGAGATACTTGTCAAACACCATGCATATGTTCCTGATAAGCAAACGCCCGACAGGTTGCACCTCAATCCCGTTATCAGACAGAACTAACAACCCGTCTGCCTGCATGGGCGCAAGCTGTTCCAGCTCGGCTTTAAAGTATTCATCAAAAGCAAGCTGATATTGTTTTTCAATCGCTCGCTTATCCAGTGAAAAATGACAAATCAATTGGGTAATAACTTCACGTCGTAGCAAATCATCGGCATCCAGTTTCAGCCCTCTCAGAATCGGGAAACGCCCGTCATCAATGCACGCATAATAATCGTCCAGTGTCTTGACGTTCTGACTGTAACTGTCTCCTACCATTCCAATGGAAGTAACCCCTAAACCAATCAGATCACATTCAGAATGGGTAGAGTACCCCTGAAAGTTACGGTAAAGCGTGCCTTCTCTTTGCGCTATTGCCAGCTCATCATCCGGTTTGGCAAAGTGATCCATCCCAATGTAGACATAACCGGCTTCGGTCAGCTGTTGAATCGTATTCTCGAGAATCATTAATTTTTCAGATGGATTGGGTAATTCATCAACATTGATTCTGCGCTGTGGCTTAAACATATCCGGCAAATGCGCATAATTAAATATCGACATTCGATCAGTGCCAAACTCAATCGCTCGTTGTACGGTTCGGCTAAAAGTGTCTGCGGTCTGAAAAGGCAAACCATAAATCAAATCAAGACTAATGGATTTAAAACCTTCACTGCGCGCTGCTTCCAGTGTTGCCAAAGTGATACTTTCAGGCTGGATACGATTCACTGCTTTTTGCACATCAGGCTCGAAATCCTGCACCCCCATACTCAGGCGATTGAACCCGAGTTTGCGCAACACTTTTATTGTGCCGGCATCCGCTTCTCGTGGGTCAACCTCTATTGAATATTCACCTGTATCATCGTCATGCAAATTGAAATGTTCACGGGTTTTATCCATGAGTTGTGTCATTTCATCATGACTAATAAAAGTTGGCGTGCCACCACCCCAATGCAGTTGATCGACCTTGTGTGAGTTATCAAATAGTGCGCCCTGCATTGCGATATCCTTGTAGACGCGCTCAAGGTAGGGAGCCCCTTTACTGCGATCTTTGGTCGCTATTTTGTTACAGGCACAATAAAAACAGACGGTGTCGCAAAACGGGATATGGAAGTAAAGTGATAATGGCTTGCCTTTCTGATTATTCGCATTCTCTGCCTGCTGACGGTAATCAGCTTCACCAAATTGTTCGGTAAATTGCACGGCTGTTGGATAAGAAGTATAACGCGGGCCGGAAACGTCATAACGCTTAATCAGTTCAATATCAAATTCAATTGTTTGCTTCACGTTATACTCCGTATTAATTACCTAATGCTTTTACCTGTTCGGCGGTCAACAAAAATACACCATCACCACCATATTCAAATTCCAGCCATGTGAAAGGGACATTCGGGTAGGTGTTGATTACGGCCTCCTGACTGTTTCCCACTTCAACAACAAGTATACCCTTATCCGCCATGAATTGACCGGCTTGTTGTAAAATCCTGTGTACAATTTCAAGCCCATCTGGCCCCGCCTCAAGCCCCAATGCCGGTTCATGCCTGAATTCCTCTGGTAATAACGCCATATCCTCAGCATCTACATAAGGTGGATTGGAAATGATAATGTCATACATTTTTTCCGGAATATCCTGAAACACATCAGATTGTACAAACTCAACACGATTACCTGATTCAATTTTTTGTTTATTAATGGCAGCGACTTCCAGTGCCTCTTTTGAAATATCAGAGCCTGTTACACAGGTATCAGGAAAATATTCTGCACAACCAAGAGCAATACACCCGCTACCTGTACATAAATCAAGAATATTTTTTACTTTGCTTGCATCAACCCACGGGGAAAACTGTGTCTCGATTAATTCTGCAATCGGTGAACGTGGTACTAACACACGTTCATCAACATAATATTCCCTGCCCAGAAACCATGCCTTGTTGATCAAATAGGAAGCAGGCTTGCGTGTCTCAATACGTTTTTGTATTAACTCAACGGCGCGCTTGCGTTGTTCTTCTGTTGCGGGTGAGTCCAGTTTTTCATCACTGATATCAAAGGGAAAACCAAACACATGAAACACCAGCAACACAGCCTCATCCAGCGCGTTGTCAGTACCGTGACCAAAAAACAGCTTGGCTTTATTAAACTCCTGTTCCGCCCACAGCACCAGATCACGTGGTGTTGACAGTGTTTCAACCGGTTGTTTTTGTGATGACATAAAAATGGATTAACGATCGTAATGTGTGCGTTTACGCTCGTGATATTTCTGAATTACAACACCATGAATCTTGGCATCGTCCTGTAACTCCAGTGTGGGATATAGATCATTAACGGGTTTTAAATACCGCTTCCCCTCATGGATCACCAGTTGCCTGAAAATAGGTTCATTGTCATGATCAGCCACAATATACACACCGTCCTTTAATACGCCACCAGGATCGATAATAATCACTGCCCCAACTTCAAACTCGGGCCACATGCTGTCATCAATGGAACGCAATGCAAACGGCTCTGAATTTTCACAACCTGTACCAGTACCTGTATCTGTACCACAACCACTCATATCACACCTCTTTGTCGGCAATTCTTCTGATGCTGGAGAATTTGCCATTATCATCATATTGCAATGCAAAATACCCGTGTATCCCATCATGCATCAAAAATCGTTGCAGAATATTGGCCGGAAAGTGTATAGATCGACCATCTTCACTGACTGTGTAAACGCTTTTGGCCGCCCCTTGATAATATTTGATATATTCATCAGTCGGGATGCTGATACGAAACCGGATTTCCTGCACTACTGATTACCCTGATTTAAATAGTTCACCAATTATAAAGCATAACTGGCCATATTGATGGGTTGGCGTCTCGACCCCCAATTTCCATGGGATTTTTCAAAAACACCCGTACAAGCAGTGCCGCATTGACTGCATTTACCGTCTTCGGTCAGGTTCCAGGCGGTAAGCTCATACCAGTCACGCCCAATCAGTTTCTGGCCGCAGGAATGACAATAGGTGCTTTCACCATCCTCATCATGCACATTACCGGTAAAGGCATAACGCACACCGTTCTTCATGGCAATTTTTCGGGCACGCGTTAATGTCTCTTGTGGCGTGGATGACTTGTCCATCATTTTCCATGATGGATGAAACGCACTGAAATGCATTGGTACATCTGGCCCAAGGTTTTCAACAACCCATTGAGTCATTTCTTCCAGTTCCCTTTCCGAATCATTCTCACCTGGAATCAA
>JAOUJV010000056.1 GCA_029882995.1 Gammaproteobacteria bacterium
TTGCCATTACCCATGCTTAGTCTGGGGGGAACATCTCTCGTGACTCTTATGGCAGGATTTGGCATTATAATGTCTGTGCACACTCACCGTAAATTGTATTCCACATAACAGGAGTTGTAATGGAAGCCAAATATTTTAAGAAGGTCAGCTTGTTGTACCCGTCTGTTTTCATGGTGACAGTGCTTGTCGGGCTGCTTGCAACTCTACCGGTATCTGCAGATATTTCGAAAGAACCACAGGTTCAGCAATTTATTGATGAAATGGTCAAGGAACATAAATATGATCGGAAAACGCTGAATACCCTGTTTGCAAAAGTAAAAAAACATTCATCTATTATTTCAGCCATCACACGCCCGGCAGAAAAAAAACCCTGGTATAAATACCGCCCTATTTTTCTGGGCAAGAAACGCATTACATTGGGGGTTCAATTCTGGAATGAAAACCAGGCATTGCTACAACGTGCACATGAAGAATTTGGCGTTAATCCTGAAACTATTGTTGCTATTATCGGTGTTGAAACCCGTTATGGTAAACACAAGGGCAGTTATCCTGTTGTTGATGCACTGTCTACTCTGGGGTTTTTCTATCCACCCCGTTCACCTTTCTTTAAAAAAGAACTCAGGGAATTTTTATTACTAGCCAGAGAGGAAAAAATAGATCCTTATGAATTGACTGGTTCCTATGCCGGAGCAATGGGTTTACCCCAATTCATGCCCAGCAGTTTTCGGGAATACGCGATTGATTATGACCATGATGGTAAGCGTGACATCTGGACCAACAATGCCGACACCATTGGCAGTGTTGCCAATTACCTGAAACGACATGGTTGGCAAAAAGGTCAAAATATTACCTTTCCTGCCAAGGTCAGTGGAAAAGGATACAAGTCTGTAATTGAACAGGGACTAAAACCTAAACTGAATATATCGCAACTTGAAAAAAAGGGTGTCAAGGTGGATAACCATATAAATAAAAACACCTCTGCTGCCTTGATTGAACTGGAAAACCGATTCAATAATGAATACTGGGTTGGGCTTGATAATTTCTATGCCATCACCCGTTATAATCACAGTGCCTTATATGGCATGGCAGTGTTCCAGCTTGGGCAGGAAATCATGAAAATGCGTAATAATTAGCCTTTATTACGGATATAACGACTATAATTCTTTTCATGCGTACCCGTTACATCTCATTAGCATTTATATTCCTCCTGATAGCAGGATGTTCAAGTGTCTTTGTAAGTCAGGACAGTGCACCAAGAAACCCTCCTCGAGATCTCGCGTCCGTACCCAATGCAGTTCCAAAAGTTGAACCCGTTACCAAGGCAGGCAATCCCTCAACCTATGTTGTCAGAGGAAAACGTTACTACACCAAGAAAAGCAGTAAGGGTTTTATACAACGTGGCGTTGCCTCATGGTATGGCACCAAATTTCATGGTCGCAAGACATCCAATGGTGAACGCTACGATATGTATGCCATGACGGCAGCTCACAAGACATTACCTATCCCGACCTATGTCGAGGTTACCAATTTACATAACGGAAAAAAAATTATTGTTCGGGTCAATGACCGTGGACCATTTGAGTCCAATCGTATTATTGATTTGTCCTACACGGCTGCGCATAAACTGGGCATTCTGGGTAAAGGAACCGGCCTGGTAGAAATTCGGGCCATTGATCCGCGCACACCTGAATCAGATAAACCTGTTCAGGTCAGGGCTCCTGAACCAGCCACCCCGGTTGCAACCAGTTTGTACCTGCAAGTAGGAGCCTTTAGTGAGCGTACGAATGCCGAGGAACTGCGTTCCTGGCTGCAAACCAGCCTTGAATCCGGAGTCAAGGTGGACTCTGTTGATCAGAAAAAACAGCCTCTGTATCGGGTCAAGGTTGGACCTATTGAAACCGTTGAGGAAATTGATCGTTTATCCGGTCAACTTGCCTCGCTCGGCATCAAGACTCCTCAGGTTATTATCGACTAGTTAATCATCGATAAACTACCGACGTATCGACACCTCGTTGTAAAGCAGGTATCCTATATAACATTGTTTTAAACCAAAAAACTGTGAGAATTATGTCAAAACTGTTGCGCATTCCGGTTGTTGTATTCTCTATATTTCTGATTTTTATATCCCAAAGCTCTGCAGCTCCATTTGTTCCCCCTGCCCCCAAAATATCGGCCAAGGCATGGGCGGCGATTGATTACAATACGGGAACAATCATTGCTGAATCGAATGCCAATACACGACTTGGCCCTGCCAGCCTGACCAAACTCATGACAGCCTATGTTGTATTTAATGAAATCAAGGCAGGAAATATTTCTTTATCTGATCAGGCTATGGTCAGCCGTAATGCATGGCAAAAAGGCCAGCCTACTGGCGGCTCTCATATGTTTGCCAAGCAGGGAAGTAAAATCAGTGTTAAAGAACTGCTTAAGGGCATGATTATAGTATCAGGTAATGAGGCCAGTGTTGCGCTGGCGGAATTCATAGCAGGTGATGAAACCACCTTTGCCAGTGTAATGAATAACTATGCCCGGAAACTGGGTATGACTAATACAAACTTCACCAACAGTACCGGCTGGCCCGATCCGGAACAGTACACAAGTGCGCTGGATATAGCGCGCCTGACACAAGCGATGATCCATGAGTTTCCTGAATACTACAAATGGTATTCGGAAAAAAAATACAAATACAGCGGCTATCAGGATGATCCGCGCTACAGAGAAATCAAGGCCCAATCAAACCGTAATCTTTTATTGTGGCGCAATGAAAGTGTCGACGGCGTAAAAACCGGACATACAGAATCCGATGGATATCACCTTGTCGCCTCAGCCAGTCAGGACAACATGCGCATTATTACTGCTGTTTTTGGTGCAAAAGGCAAGGTAGCACGTGCTGTTGAAAGTCAGAAATTGCTTAAGTACGGATATCGTTTTTTTGAGACACGCAAATTGTTTAATGCAGGTGAAAAATTAATTGAGACAAAAATATGGAAAGGGAAAAGTGATACCCTTCCTCTTGGCCTGACTGAGGATATTTATATTACCTTGCCAAAAAGACAATTCAAGAAACTGGATGTTGAACATATTCTAGAACCAACCATTACTGCCCCTGTACTCAAAAGCAACACTTATGGCACATTGTCAATTTCGGTTGAAAATAACAAGCTGGCTGAACACCCACTGGTTGCACTGCAAGACATTAATGAAGGCAGTCTGTGGAAAAAAATGTATGACACTGTCATGCTCATGATGCAATAGTCACTGTCTAACTCCACGCCTATGTCTGATAATACACAAATTGTTTACCTGAATGGTGATTTCTTACCAATGTCCGAGGCACGCGTTCCTGTACTGGATCGCGGTTTTATTTTTGGTGATGGCGTTTATGAAGTCATTCCGGTTTATGGATCCCGTATTCTGCGACTGGAAGAGCATTTATCCAGACTGGACTACAGCCTGAATGGTATTCGGCTTGTTAATCCGATGTCACATACCCAATGGAAATCTGTTTTTGAACAACTCATTGAAAAAAACGGGAACGGTGATTTATCCATTTATCTTCAGATAACTCGCGGTGTTGCACCTCGCGATCACGGTTTTCCGGAAAATCTGACACCTACCGTCTTCGCTATGTGCAGTCCACTCAAACCTTTGCCTGCACATTTCACATCAAATGGTGCAACAGCAATAACAACAGAAGATATTCGCTGGCAGTTTTGCAATATCAAATCCACCTCACTCCTTGCTAATACCATGCTGCGTCAATTTGCGCTGGATAAAAAAGCTGATGAGGCAATTCTGGTAAAAGACGGAAACATCACTGAGGGTAGCGCCAGTTCCGTTTTTATTGTTGCAGGAAATGAAATCATTACCCCACCAAAAGGGAATTGCATTCTACCCGGAATCACGCGTGATCTCGTAATCGAACTTGCACATGCAAATAAAATTAAATGTACCGAACGCAATATCACACTGGATGAAATCAAATCCTGTGATGAAATCTGGGTGACCAGTTCATTACGTGAAATTCTGCCGGTAACCGTGCTGGATGAAAAACCGGTAGGTTCAGGTGTTCCCGGACCAATATGGGAAAAGATGTATGGTCTGTATCAGGACTACAAGCAAAAAATCCGCTCTGGTGAAATTCAGTAATAGAAACTATTGATTTTCAAAAGCTTTATTATCCCGGCATCAATTCCTCTATAATTAGCCTTGTATTCGCATTAAAGGCTGACATTATGGACGCACCTGAAAAAGAATCGGTAATTGACTTCCCGTGCTCGTTTCCAATCAAGGCCATGGGGCTGGACTGTCTGGAATTCGATATGCTTGTTTACAGTATTGTACATAAACATGCGCCGGATGTTGGTGAAGGTGCCATCAAAACACGTAAAAGTACAAAAGGTAAATATGTCTCTGTTACTATCACCATTAATGCACAAAGCCGTGAACAACTGGATAACATATATCAGGATCTATCCAATTGTGAAAAAGTCTTAATGGCGCTTTAGTTTTTGAATCTATCACATCATGTCTGATTTAATTGTTCGCTACCCGGGTTTATCTGACTATGTTCCTGTCTGGAAAGCCATGCAGACATTTACTGAACAGCGCAATCCGCAAACACTGGATGAGCTCTGGTTTGTGGAACATCCTTCCGTATTTACGCTGGGTCGTAATGCGGATGAAAAACACCTGATTAATCCCGGTGATATTCCGGTGATCAAAACAGATCGTGGTGGACAAGTGACCTACCATGGACCTGGACAGCTTGTGGCCTATTTACTAGTTGATATTCAGCGCAAGGACTGGGGAGTGAGGCAACTGGTTACCACACTGGAAAATACAGTGATTGATCTGCTGGCAGAAGACAATATCTCTGCCGTGGCACGCCGTGATGCCCCCGGAGTTTATGTTGATAATGCAAAAATCGCCTCATTGGGTCTGCGTATTCGCAAAGGAAAGAGTTATCATGGACTCAGTCTTAATGTTGATATGGATATGGAACCCTTTACTCGTATTCACCCATGTGGACTAAAAGAGATATCAATCACGGATACAAGAACACTTGGCGGCCCCGCAACAGTAGAGCAGGCCTCTGAAAAATTATTATTGCAGTTCCAGAGCCGGCTTGGCAATGTAACGACAGAAATCCGTCCATTTGATCCTGCTGTTTACAAGGTGGCATAAAATCAATGAATACAAAATCATCCAAAGCGGGAAAAAAGGAAACCGGTGCTGACAAGGTTGCCCGTATCCCGATTAAAGTAGCTCCTACCGAGGGACGACAACGCAAACCGGAATGGATTCGAGCCAAGTTTCCCAATAACCCAGAAGTGATTCGATTAAAAAACCTGTTACGCGAACACAATCTTCATACTGTCTGTGAAGAGGCAACCTGCCCAAATCTGGGAGAATGTTTTGCCGGTGGTACTGCCACTTTCATGATTATGGGCGATATATGTACACGTCGTTGTCCGTTTTGTGATGTTGCACATGGCCTGCCCAAACCGCTGGATAAAAATGAACCTGACAATCTGGCCAAAACCATCAAGGCCATGAGCCTGAAGTATGTTGTGATCACTTCTGTTGATCGTGATGATCTGCGTGATGGTGGTGCACAACACTATGCAGATTGCATTCATGCTATTCGCGAAGCATGTGACAATATTACGATTGAAATTCTTGTGCCTGATTTCCGTGGGCGTATGGAAAAGGCATTAAAGTGTCTGGAACAGTCACCACCTGATGTATTCAATCATAATCTCGAGACAGTACCACGCTTGTACAAACAGGTGCGCCCCGGTGCTGATTATCAATGGTCACTGGATCTGATCAGAAATTTCAAATCCCTGTTCCCTGATATTCGTACTAAATCGGGACTCATGCTTGGACTGGGTGAAGAAATAGAGGAAGTAGAACAGGTCATGCAGGATCTGCGAGATCATCATGGTGACATGTTGACGCTTGGGCAATACCTGCAACCAACGAAACATCACCTTCCTGTTACACGCTTTGTGGAACCGGCTGAATTCGATCGACTCGCCAGAGTTGGTGAAGACATGGGGTTTTCAAATGTGGCCAGTGGACCAATGGTACGTTCATCCTATCATGCGGATATACAGGCTTCAGGAACAAAGAAATAAACCATAAATGGAAATATTTTTTAACTACATTCTGAAAGGCATTTTTCTCCCTCCCGGTGGTTTAATATTTCTTCTGTTTATTGGTCTGCTTTTACTGAGGAAAAACAGGAAAACAGGTATTACTATTTTATCTGTTACAGTTCTTACGTTTTACATCATCAGCACTCCCTTTTTTTCATCAAGCTTGATTGGATTACTTGAAACATATCCGGCGCTGACACACCAGCAGATAATGAACAATAAGGCAGATGCTATTGTGATACTGGGGGCAGGTCGTTATTCCGGTGCACCGGAATATAAGGGGGACACGGTTTCAGAACCAGGGCTTACAAGAATTCGTTATGGCGCCTTTTTACATAAGAAAACCGGATTGCCCATTATCACAACAGGTGGAACAGGCTTTGCAAAAAAGGGGGCGACATCAGAGGCCCAATTAATGAAAAGTTCCCTGCAGGAAGATTTTGGTATTTCCAGTGTATTAACAGAAGATGAAAGTCTGAATACGGCAGGCAACGCTTTTTTTACAAAACAGTTGCTTGATAAACATGGCTTCAAACGTGTGTTTCTGGTGACCCATGCATGGCATATGCCCCGTTCTGTAAATGTTTTCATGATAAATGGAATTGATGTAATACCTGCTCCTACTGCATTTGAGAAAACAGGTCATAGAGGGGGAAAACTACTGGACTGGTTCCCTGATTCGTTAGAGAACACACGTTGGGCACTGCACGAGATAATTGGACTTCTCTGGTATAAATTACGCTACTAAGTAATATAAGAATTAGGCTTCAAATCCTGTCTATTTGTCCAGGTCCAGACGCTCCATCAGATAACACAAACAATCCTGACGGATAATACGTGTATTGGTTGTCAACATGGATGGTACAACCGGTGTTGCTGTACAAATATGATCATCTTCTATTTTAAAAAAACGTTCGCTCAGGTTGTTGCCACCTTCATCCCATGCCTCCAGCATCAGTTTTTTATTATCACGTATCCTTGCCAGTGGCGTACCGGTTGGTAATTCCCTGAAATTAAAATGCTCTATATCTTCCGGAAAACGAAAATCAGCCTGTTGTTCGTTAAAGCTGAAACTGGCTTCATGAGGAATTTTTATGATCGCAACTGTGTGATAAAGATCAATATCATGTGGTGCAACCGGCTTATCGGGCAAATGATCCAGATGTAAACAAGCTTCCAGAAATTCCATTGAATGTTGAATGCCGTTTTGTTGACCCGCCTGACCACACTCTACTGTAACAGCTGGACAAATAGCAGCAAACGCCATGGCCTGTACACCTTCAGGTTTTGTAAAGTAAACAACTGTTCGATTAAACAACGTTGCCAGATGCAAAAAACTGTTTCCCAGATTGTTAACACAGGCATAGTGCGGGTTCATGCCTGTATTGTTATGTACATCAAGGCTGATAAATACATCTCTTGATTTCATTTCATCTATTATTTTTTGCATCATGTCATGTTCGGGTGTGCCACTACCCATCCAGATGCGATTGAAATCAGGTTGCCCATCCAGATAACGCTGTTTGTGCTGTGCAGCTGCAACATTACCAATAAATATTGACAGGGAACGTGGCAAGGGATTGCCTTTATATTTATTCAGTAGCGCCTTGATGGCTTCCCAGCCGGTATCTTCATTGCCGTGCAATAGCACAGAGACAAACACCGGCCTTGTCTGTCTTCCATCAAGATGAATCAGGGTTGGACCGGACAATTCTTCATGTAATTGTGTCGCATGAAGTTCAAGCAAATTTTCCGGTATATGATCAAGAATCGTTAGCACAAATAACTCCTGAAGATTCTGTCAATCGTCGTCGTCTTATCGAAATAACATATTGTTCAAATATCCCATTCATGAACCGGTAATCCACTACACTGCCTCTCATAATAAGCCTCTGTTAATGCCTTCATGTCACGCCCGTATTTCTCAACAAACTGGCGTTGCCACACGGCACCATTACAGGCCTTGCCCAGTCGTGCTTCCACTACACCAAGATAGGTATCAATATCATCTGCTGCCAGCTCAAGTCGTTCCAGACCTTTACGAGCTTGTGGCAGTAATGTTTCCCTCAGTAAGCCAAGGACAGAAATATTTTTGTCTTTCCATACAAACGTGGCATTAAGCCCCTGTTTGGCAGCGGCATAAAAATTGTCTCGCGCTTGCGCAAAGGTTATTTTCCCTGCCAGCGATTCACCCGGTTCATATAAACAGAAATTTGATAACCCGAAGAAAAAGGCGGCATTGGCAATCAGGTCAATCACACTGGGCCCGGCCGCAGTAACACGGTGTTCAATTCTCACATGAGGTGTTCCCTTTTCATCAAAGCCGATCAAGGGACGATTCCAGCGCCAGATAGTGCCATTGTGTAACGCCAGATGAGACATCTCTTCCGGTATGTCGCTGCAATGTATTGGCAATAAAACAGGAAAGTGTTGCAGGTTTTCCTCAAAACAATCCATTAAAGAGCCACGTGCAAAATCGGTTCCGAACGACACGCGTCGTACCGGCCCAAATGCCGCCCCTGCCATTCCACCAACGGCAACAGATTGTTCAAATAACGGGATACGGGTTTCATCCCACAAATCCTTGCCAAACAAAAACGGAGAATTGGCTGACATGGCTACCATGGGTGCTGACAATATGATTGCTGTGTTATAGCAATCCACTGAATGATCAATGGGCACCTGTAAATGGATCTGGAAAGAAGTGGCTGCTGACTCCAGCATCACATCCTGATGCTCGGTAACAAGATGTTCTCGTCCATGTATGTCCAGTTTAATCGGCTTGCCGCCACGCATCCGGAACACCTGTTCATTCAGCGCCTTGTAGCGGGTCATTTTTGACATGTTTGCAAGCGTCAGATCACTGTCACGTACGGTCGGTAAAATACCGGTCATTAATAATTTAACACCCGTCTCCTGTGCAACCTCGGTACAACGTTGCCACGTCTGGTTTAATTCCATTTCCATGCGTTTTAATGCATTGCCATGCAAACACTGGGGTGTGCTATTGACTTCCACATTGAATTTGGCCAGTTCAGGAACGGCCAACGGATCATTTAACGCATCAAGATATTGTTCGTTAACCGGCGCGGGACGAAAATCATCATCGATTAACCAGGCCTCAAGTTCAAAGCCACCGATCAGTTTCTGGCTGGTAAAAGTATTGTTCGCAAACCAGTCAGCCAGCAGTCGTGTCTCTTTTTCCAGTGCCTGTTGAAAACGGGCAAAATCTGTTTTTTTAAACTTCGACTGATCAATTTCCTGGCCCACAATTCAATTTTCCTTTGTACCAGCCAACATTTCATCCAGTGCCTGCAATCGTTCCGGTGTACCAACATCAATCCATTGACCGATATAATGCTCACCAGTCACTTGCTGTTTTTGCATGGCTTCCCGTAATAACGGAGCCAGTTTAAACACTCCTGGCTTGCAGTCAGTAAAAAGTGCAGGATGATAAATACCGATACCACTGAATGTGTAGCGTGGGTTTCCGTCCGATTGTATCTGATTACCCTGCAGAACAAAGTCTCCTTCCGGATTGTGTTCCGGATTGTTCACCATCACCAGATGCGCCAGCCCTTCCGGTTCGGAAATAGAATCAAATGGATAATCTGTCCAGACATCGCCATTAATGACAACAAAAGCGGAATCACCCAGTAAAGGTAATGCCTTGAAAATTCCACCACCGGTTTCAAGTCCGGTTTCACCTTCAGGTGACCAGGAAATGGAAACACCATAACGTTCACCATTACCCAGTTGGGCCGGGAACTGTTCACCCAGATGCGCATAGTTGATAACGAGTTCGGTAATACCCGCCTTTGCCAATGCATTAATGTGATATTCAATCAGGCATTGACCACCGGCGCGCAACAGTGCCTTGGGAGTTTTATCTGTCAGCGGCCGCATACGCTCACCGCGCCCGGCAGCCAGAATCATGGCTTTCATAAACTAAAGATACAAGTTATAAGATACAAGATGCAAGTTACTGTCTGATTAACTTGAGCTGGACACTACTTGTTACTATCTATCCCTAAATCATTAAGCAGATTATGCAAATCCATTAGTTCCTTATAGCGTGAACTCACTTCCATCACATACCCGAGTGTACGGGGGATATCGGCAAGATAGCCCGGTTTGTTATCCCTGATATTCAAACGGGCAAAAATACCAATCGCCTTGAGATGGCGTTGTACGCCCATCAGATCAAACCATTTCAGGAATTGCGCATCATTTTTTTCCTCAATAATACCGGATTGAACAGCCAGCTCCTGAAAACCCCGTGCCCATTCTTCCACGCGTTCACGCGGCCATTCGATATAGCAATCACGTAACAGGGATACTAAGTCATAGGTAAACGGGCCGATCACCGCATCCTGAAAATCGAGTACGCCTGGATTGTGTTGTTCACACACCATCAAATTACGGGAATGATAGTCCCTGTGTACACAGACCTGTGGCTGTTCCAGCGCTGACTGTGCCAAAAAATCAAATGCCTTATCCAATATCCGGCTCTGGTCGGCGGTCAGATCAATACCCAGATGCCGGGATAAAAACCACTCCCGAAACAGCTCCATTTCTGCCATCAACAATGCACGATCATAGTGGGGAAATAGCTCCAGATAATCCTGACCACGGACCTGCAGTGTGACCAGTGCCCCGATGGCATCCCCATACAGCCGCTCGACCGTATCCTGATTCAATTGCTCGAGGTAGGAAAGACTGCCTAAATCACCCAACAACAGGAATCCCTGCTCAATATTTTCGGCCAGTATTTCCGGTACATTCAGGCCCATTTCACGCATCGCGTACCCAATCCGGATAAATGGCCCGCAATCTTCCTTATCTGGCGGGGCATCCATGGTAATCAGGTTCTTGCCATCACGGGAAACCCTGAAATAACGCCGGAAACTGGCATCCGAAGAGGCCGGCGCAATCTCATATTCCCCAAAATCCAGCTGATTGACCAGCCAATTATTCAATTCCTGCAAACGCTCCGGCATACTGATTCAACCTTCTCAAATACATCGCTATGACGCGATTCATGTTATGATAAAACCTTTGAAGATACTGCAATTTTATGCGATTTTGGGGGCGGTACCCAGTTTTCTGATAGTACATTGGCAATGCATACCAAATAAATTATAAAAAAATAGAGAAATAACGTGACTCGCAGCAAACTGCTTTTAACCACACTCATAACATCCAGTAACTTACTCATGAGCTCGGGAGCACAGTCCGATGCCATGGGCTGGAATTGTATTTCGCTGGAAAATGACCAAATGACCTGTACTGCTGGCGATCCTGCTCCACGTAGCAAGATACCTGCTCGGATTCCACGCCCTGCCCCCATGATGTCAGTTGAAGACGGGCTTGCTCAAGCAACAAATTCAGCACAGACAGATCCCGGTATTGTTAAAACCAGAAGCGGTGAACTATGCCGCACGACTTTTGTTAGCGATGCAATGAACAAGGCCACAACAGCCGATGACAGCAACGCTAAAGTCAATATTTCTGCTGATGAAGTTGAAATGGAACGCGACAAGAATGTCTCTCACTTCAAGGGCAATGTCGTTGTCCGTCGCGGCACACAGAAAATGATTTCTGATCGTATGGACTACAACAAGAATACCGATGTTGCCGATGCCGAAAGCAATGTGCGCTACACAAAAGGCACTCTCAGCATTGATGCTGACAAGGCCAATTACAATCTCGGGAAAAATCAGGGTCAGTTTGACAATGCGCGCTACAAACTGGCATCAAAACACGCCAGCGGCACAGCGACAACGATTGAAAAACAGGGGCCAACTCTCACAAAACTAACTGATGCCAGTTACACCACATGTGATCCCGGTGATGAAGACTGGTCACTGCGTGCCTCTGAGGTTCACCTGAAACATGACGAAGGTCGTGGTGAAGCCTGGCATACCACAGTCCGTTTTATGGGTGTCCCTTTCCTCTATACACCTTACATGCAATTCCCGATCACTGATGAACGCATGTCCGGTTTCCTGACTCCGTCATTTGGTACCAGTTCAGAAGGTGGGGCTGATTTGTCTGTCCCCTATTACTGGAACATCGCACCAGACAAGGATTTAACCACCACCTTGCGCTATATGTCTGATCGAGGAGCACAACTAAGCGGTGAATTCCGATACCTGACACAGGCAAACAATGGTTTGTTAAATATTGAATACCTGCCTGACGATGACCTTTACAGCGAAGACCGTAGTCTGGTTTCTTACCTGAACACATGGAATCCCGGTAATAACTGGAGCGGCCAACTGCTCTATAACGAGGTTTCGGATAACGATTACTTTACTGATCTGTCAGGCAGTCTGAGCACCTCCAGCATTACGCATCTTGATCGCAAGGCTGAAATTAATTATTCAACTGACCGCTGGTCTGCATCCGGGTTACTGGAGACTTTCCAGACAGTGAGCAGCTCCATTGCCGCAGCTTCCAGACCTTACAAGCGCCTGCCCCGTCTTGGCTTTAATAGCGTATTACCAGAACAGAATTATGGCCTTGAATATATGCTGGACGCTGAATATGTTTATTTTGATCACGATATTAATACGCGTGGTCACCGTCTTAACCTGACACCCGGTATTTCCTTACCCATAGAAACGCTTGGCTGGTTTATTAAACCCAGTTTGCGTTTAAACCATACCAGCTATGATCTGGATAACCAGACTCCTGGTCAGGACGATTCACCATCACGTACGTTACCTGTTTTCAGTCTGGACAGTGGCATATTCCT
>JAOUJV010000057.1 GCA_029882995.1 Gammaproteobacteria bacterium
GCTGGTTTATTAAACCCAGTTTGCGTTTAAACCATACCAGCTATGATCTGGATAACCAGACTCCTGGTCAGGACGATTCACCATCACGTACGTTACCTGTTTTCAGTCTGGACAGTGGCATATTCCTCGAGCGTAATACGAAAATCTCCGGTACAGACTACATCCATACTCTGGAACCCAGACTGTTCTATCTGAATGTGCCTTACAAAAACCAGACCGCCATACCGGTATTTGATACCAGCACTTATGATTTCAGTACTTCACAATTCTTCAGTGAAAACCGTTTCAGTGGTATTGACCGTATCGGTGATGCCAATCAGTTAACCGTTGCCCTGACATCACGCTTGCTTGATGATCAGTCAGGACGGGAAGTGGCCAGCGCCACACTGGGGCAGATTTATTATTTCCGTGATCGTGACGTCACATTACCTGCCGGTACTGCCGGGACAAACTCTGATTCCAATGTCATTGCCGCACTGACACTCAGACCAACTGAAGCCTGGTATTTGAGCGGTGAATTACAATACGATAATGATAATTCTGAAACAGATAAGGGTACATTGGGTATCCGTTATAATCTGGATGACAAACATATTTTCAATGTCTCTCATCGCTTCCAGCGTGATTCACTGGAACAAACCGATTTTGCCTTTTACTGGGCTCTGACCAACCAATGGCGTGCCATCGGTCGCTGGAACTACTCTGTCAGGGATGAACAGGATCTGGAGTATCTGGCCGGACTGGAATACCAGAGCTGTTGCTGGGCGTTACAACTGGTATCACGCAATTACCTGAATGGCACCGGTGGCGAAGACAATGCTGTTATAATGCTTCAGCTTACTCTCAAGGGGTTGACCTCTCTGGGTGATGATATTGATTCATTGCTTGAAGAAGGCATTCTGGGTTATCAACGTCAATAAATTCAGGTTCGCACTATGAAGAAGATTATTGCTTTTATTTCACTGGTTTCATTATTCCTGTCTACACAGGTCTTTTCAAAGATTGAGGAAATTGATCGCATTGTTGCCGTTGTCAACAAGGAGGTCATTACCCTGAGTGAACTCAATACTGAAATTAATAATATAAAGCAACAGATCCGTAGCAGTAAAAACCAGCTGCCGAGCAATGATATTCTGCAAAAACAGATTCTGGAAAGATTGATCGTCAAACGTCTGCAACTGGAAATTGCCGACATGGCCGGCATCAAGGTGACTGATGATATGCTGAACAGTGCGGTTGGTGATGTAGCTGCACAAAACAAATTGTCCATCAGTGAATTACAGCAGGTTCTTAAAAGAGACGGTGTAGACTATCAGGGGTTTCGTGAAAACCTGCGTGAACAGATCATTGTCCAGCAATTAATTGCTCGTCAGGTCGTGAATCGTATCACTGTTTCGGAACAGGAGATTGATCACTTTATTGAAAACCAGCGTGCACGCGGTGCCGGTCATACCGAATTTCATATTGGCCATATCCTGATAGCCACACCTGAAGCGGCTTCACCTGAAACACTTCAGGCAGCAAAACAAAAGGCCATGGATGTGCTCGACAAATTACGTGACGGTGCAGATTTCAAACAAACAGCCATCAGCTACTCCAGCGGCCAACAGGCTCTCAAGGGTGGTGATTTGGGATGGAGAAAAAGCGGTGAACTACCCACACTGTTTGAAAATGTTATCGCTAAAATGAAACCTGGCGATACCAGCAAAATTATTCGCAGCCCCAGTGGCTATCACATTATCAAACTATTTGATGCACGTGGTGACAATACCCATATTGTCAGCCAAACCTCTGTCAGACATATCCTGATCAAAACCAATGAACTTGTATCAGAGAGTGCCGCTAAAAGCAGACTGCAACAACTAAAGGATCGCATTGAAGACGGCGATGATTTTGCTGCACTGGCAAAATCACATTCGGATGATAAGGGTAGCGCCATCAAGGGTGGTTCACTGGGTTGGGTCAGCCCCGGCGATCTAGTGCCCCAGTTTGAAAAGGTCATGTCAGAAGCCCGAGTCAATCAAATAAGCAAGCCGTTTAAATCACCTTTTGGCTGGCATATTTTGCAAGTACAGGATCGTCGCAAGCACGACAGTACACAGGAATACCAACGCTCACAGGCACGTCAGGCAATTCGCCAACGCAAGATTGATGAAGAAACGCAAACCTGGATTCAGCGCTTGCGTGATGAAGCGTATGTAGAATACCGACTTGAAGAGTAACGTTACAGGCCACAGGTTTGAATGTTCATCACATGATAACCGCACAAAGGGTTAATATTCTTGTATCTCCCCTTTTGTATTCTGGCTCTCTTCAACATTCAGTCTTTTACATTTTCCGACTTTAATACCCTGTCAGGATATCTCCTTGGAACTGTTACATAGCAAAACCAGACGCCTTGTCCTGACACCGGGAGAACCTGCCGGCATCGGTCCCGACCTGTGTATTCAACTTGCACAGCAATCACATAAAACCGAATTTGTCTTTATTGCCGATCCCGATCTGCTGCATCAGCGTGCCGAACAACTTCATCTGAATATTGAAACAGAAATACTGGATCCCGAAACCGAAGCAACCTCATCTAAAGCGGGATATATGAAAATCATCCCTGCCAGTCTCTCGAAGCCGGTTATTGCCGGCAAACTGGATTCAGCAAATGCACGTTATGTTCTTAATACACTCGATATTGCACATGATCTTGTCACAAACAGAAAAGCAGATGCGCTCGTTACCGGACCGGTACAAAAGTCTGTGATTAATGATGCCGGTATTCCATTCACAGGTCATACTGAATATCTGTCTGAGCTTGCCAGCACGGAACAGGTGGTCATGATGCTGGCCATCCCTGCTCTCAAGGTCGCATTGGCAACAACACATCTTCCGCTGGCAAAAGTCAGTCAGGCGTTAACACCGGAATTGCTGGAAAAGATTATTATTATCCTCAATCAATCCTTGAAAAAGGATTTTGGCATTTTGCAGCCGGAAATTCTGGTATGTGGACTTAACCCTCATGCCGGTGAGAACGGACATCTGGGTGAGGAAGAAATAAATATTATACAGCCGGTCATTAATAAACTGCTTGCCAAAGGCCTGAGGCTGTCCAATCCAACGCCTGCCGATACAGCCTTTATAAAACCCAATATTGAAAAATACGATGCTTTCCTTGCCATGTATCATGATCAGGGATTACCCATACTCAAGCATCTTGGGTTTGGCGAGGCTGTGAACATCACTCTCGGCCTGCCCTATATTCGTACTTCGGTGGATCATGGAACTGCGTTATCACTGGCCGGAACCGGTACTGCTGATGATCGGAGTCTACGCTATGCTATTGATGTTGCACTTGAAATGATCCACCACCGCCGGAACCATTAACTGAAATGGAACATCGCCCACGCAAACGCTTTGGCCAGAATTTTTTGCACGACCCCAATATTATTTCGCGTATTATTGATGCCATTCATCCCCGTGATGATCAACAACTTGTTGAAATTGGCCCCGGTCAGGGTGCGCTGACTTCGTTTCTGCTGGACAGAATAAATCATCTGGATGTGGTTGAGCTGGATCGTGATCTGGTCACATTACTGAGAAAGAAATTCTCCGACACAGAAAAACTCACCATACATTCTGCCGATGCATTGAAGTTTGATTTTTGCAGTTTAGGCACACAAGGCAATAAAATCCGGTTGATTGGAAATTTGCCATACAATATTTCAACCCCGCTTATTTTTCATTTGCTTGAACAAAGCCACTGTATTTCTGACATGCACTTCATGTTGCAAAAGGAAGTGGTTGAACGCATGGCAGCACAACCTGCAACCAAGGCCTATGGACGTTTGACCATCATGGTTCAACTTTTTTGCACGGTCGAAAAACTGTTCACTGTTCCGCCCGGGGCATTCAACCCACCACCCAAGGTGGATTCCATGATTGTGCGTCTGATTCCCCATGAATCCCCACAGTATGAGATAAAAAACAAAACTGTTTTACAAGAACTCGTCAATCAGGCCTTTTCACAACGACGCAAGACACTCAGGAATGCTTTAAAACGATTATTGACTGATGACCAGATTCTCTCGCTGGGTATTGATCCGGGTGCACGTCCAGAAACGATTTCCATTGAGGGTTTTGTCAATATGGCCAATTTATTGTCTACAATTAGCTGAAAGGCATTTGCCGCAAAACAGGGATCAAATTATGGCCTTTGAATCATTACATAATTACTATGAAACACTGGTGGCTGAACACCTCAGGGATAATTATGACCAGCTATCCAGTGATCAGGAGCTGATCGAGGATATCGCCTGTGTTGCACTCAACCAGCTGCCAGCACGTTATATCCGCCACGACGTAGATTTTATTTTCTACATGTCATCTGATGAGCGCGATAAAATGGAAAAGCAGGTGCAAAAAGCCGTTAAGGATGCGGTTGAATTTGTTCAGAAAACCAAAAATAAAAAGAAATCCCCCTAAGCATGCAGGTCATAGTTAACCTTATATAGTCTGCTGTTATTTTCACACCTCCACCTCCCACACACTGCCCGGTAAAGGTATAATAAGCTCTCTTTTAGTACTCAAGCTCGGTAGAAAAACTACCGAGAACATGAAAAGAGCACCTGATAGACGGTATTTTGCGATGGATAAAAACAGAGAGCATGAAATCAGGGTTGAGACCCGCTCACAATATATTGAGGAACAATCTGATCCCGAGATTGACCGCTATGTATTTTCCTACACCATCACGATACGTAACAAGGGATCGCTCCCCGCACGTCTGCTAACGCGCCACTGGATTATTACTGATGCTGATGGCAAGGAACAGGAAGTCATTGGCGAAGGTGTGGTTGGTGAACAACCCTATATCAAACCCGGTGAGGAATACCAGTACACCAGCGGTACCATGATGGAAACACCTGTCGGTAGTATGCGCGGCTCATATCAGATGGTGGGTGACGACGGCAAGCTGTTTGATGCCGAGATACCGACCTTTACTCTGTCACAGCCACACAGCCTGCATTAATATGGCTATCTATGCCATTGGTGACATACAAGGCTGTCTTGATCAATTACTCGCTCTTCTCGAAAAAATAAATTTTAATTCCGACCATGATCAACTCTGGTTTACCGGTGATCTGGTCAATCGTGGTCCTCAATCACTCGAAGCCCTGCGCTTTGTAAAAAATCTGGGTGATAATGCCATCACCGTTCTGGGTAATCATGACCTGCACTTGCTTGCTGTTTCAGAAGGTCATACCAAATATCACCGCCCAAAAGACACATTGACTCAGGTACTGGAAGCCCCGGATTGTGATGAACTACTTCACTGGCTAAGACACAGACCCCTGCTCCATCATGATGAAAAGACTGGCTTTACCTTGATCCATGCCGGTTTGCCACCGCAATGGAATCTGGCCAAGGCACAGTTTTGTGCGCAGGAAGTGGAAGCAGCATTACAAAGCGATGCATGGTCGTCCTATCTTGAAAAAATGTACGGCAATGAACCTGATAAATGGTCTGATACCCTGACAGGTTGGGACAGACTGCGATTTATTACTAACTGTTTTACCCGAATACGTTTTTGTAATACGGATGGACAACTGTTACTGGATGTAAAAGGGAGTCCAGGTACACAACCCAAAGGATTTGTTCCCTGGTTTGATGTTCCGGATCGCGCCAGCAGTGACATGAAAATTATTTTTGGTCACTGGTCAACTCTCGGCACATGTAATGCTAAGGGTATCTACCCTATTGATACCGGCTGTCTGTGGGGAGGAAAACTGACTGCATTACGTATTGATACATCAGAACCACAAACCCTGTGTGTTCCATGCAAGCAAATGATGCAGCCTGGCTAAAAGAGTAAAAATAATTATGGTCAGGTCAGTTCTTTATTAGTGGCTGGAATATACGGCTATCTTGTTATCTTTGGTAAAGGTATAAACGTTGTAATCATCTTTACGATTACCTTCCATTCCGGGGGAACCCATTGGCATACCGGGAACAGTAAGGCCAATAGCATTGGTTACAGGGTTGCTCAAAAAACGCTTGATATCGCTTGCCGGCACATGCCCCTCAATCACATAGCCATTTACCATCGCGGTATGGCATGACGCCAAATCCTGTCTTACACCGTATTTTTGCTTGATTACATTTACATCCGACACATCATGGCTAATAACCTCGAACCCGTTTTCCTCAAGATGGCTCACCCATTTCTTGCAACAGCCGCAGGTAGCTGACTTGTAAACCGTTATTTCAACCTTTTCAGCAGATTCACATGCTGTCAGGAAAACAGCAAAAATAAACAGAATTCCGGTCAATCTCATTATCATATGCCTTTAAACAATGCCCAGACACATCATTCTACCCCACTAGACCAAGTAATTCTGTATGAAACCCTCATTCAGGGCTTGAAATTATATTAGAGTTTCCTTATATTCTTATATGTGTGTGGTAGACAAGATCTGCGGAGAACATGGTTATGATGGTAAAAGAGATAGAAGCTATTGAATTAAATGAAAAAATTCAAATCAACCCCGATGAATACAGGGTAATTGATGTGCGCGAAGCGCATGAAGTAGCCCAGGGAACTATCCCGGGTGCAACCCATATCCCCTTAAAAACACTGCCCTTCAGGCTGGATGAAGTGGAAGCTAATAAGCCCGTCGTTTTCCTGTGTCACAGCGGCATGCGCTCGGCTCATGCCTGCATGTTCATGGCACAACAAGGGTTTGAGAATGTCATCAACCTGCGTGGCGGTGTGCTGAGCTGGGCACGCTCAGGACTTTCATTTGTACAACCACAAATGGCTTCCTGAAATCAGCATGTAAATTAGAAACGGGGCCTCTGGCCCCGTTTTTTATCGTCTGTCATAAATGCTGAACGAGTACCGACAGGAATTTTTTTCATCTATATCATGATCCTCATGCAGGCTTTCGTGCCACCCCGTCATATCAAATTCAGGAAAAAAGGCATCTGCCTCAAACTGACCATGAACCTGTGTAACATACAGCCGATCTGCCTTTGGCAACATTTGTTCATAAAATGAAGCACCGCCGATAATCATGATCTCATACACATCACCCGCTGCCTTCAGTGCTTCCTCTATTGTATTTACGACAACCGCACCCTCGGCCTGATAATTTTTATCACGCGTAATCACAATGTTAGTGCGCTCCGGTAACGGTTTCGAACCAAAGGATTCAAATGTCTTGCGCCCCATGACTATCGGTTTCCCCAGTGTATGCTGACGAAACCATTTCATATCGGCTGGCAATTTCCATGGCAAACGGTTTTCAATCCCGATAGCACGATCATCGGCCATAGCCCAGATTAGGGAAATTATCATACGGTTTTAAACAGCGATCGGGGCTTTAATATGTGGATGACACTCATAGCCAACCAGCTCAAAATCCTCAAACGTAAAATCAAATATATTTTTTATTTCAGGATTGAGTTTCATGATCGGCAATGGGTAAGGCTTGCGTTGTAACTGCTCTTCCGCCTGCTCAAGATGATTACTGTAAAGATGGGCATCACCAAAGGTATGAATAAATTCACCTGGCGCCAGATTACAGACTTGCGCAATCATCATGGTCAGCAATGCATAGGACGCAATATTAAATGGGACGCCAATGAAGATATCTGCACTGCGCTGATACAACTGACATGAGAGCTTGCCATCGGCCACATAAAACTGGAAAAAGGCATGACACGGTGCCAATGCCATCTGGCCATTTTTTACATTGTCCTGCGGGGAAATACTTTCATCCGGCAACTCGGCCACGTTCCAGGCCGAGACAATCAGACGACGTGAGTCCGGTTTTTGTTTTATCTGTTCAATGAGTTCACTAATCTGATCAATGGTACCGCCTTTCGGAGCTGGCCATGAGCGCCACTGTTTGCCATACACCGGGCCCAGATCACCATTATCAAGCGCCCATTCATCCCAGATGGAAACACCGTTGTCCTTGAGGTAGCGGGTATTGGTTTCCCCTTTAAGGAACCAGAGCAGTTCGTGAATAATGGAGCGTAAGTGCAATTTCTTGGTGGTAACACAGGGAAAACCTTCGGATAAATCAAAACGCATTTGATAACCAAATACGCTGACCGTGCCTGTCCCTGTCCTGTCGCCCTTTTGTATCCCGTTTTCCTTCACGTGACGCATTAAATCGAGATACTGTTTCATGCACTGCCCCTCTGAAAATACTTATTATTGTTATGCGCGAATAATAACGTGAGATGACTCATTGCACCAATCGCAGTGATATTGAATGGTTAGACTGTAGTATTAATGAAACACATGAAATAGCGCCTACAAGAGCTTGAGTCAGACTCTTGATCCTGCACGTTTGTAAGCCAACCCAAACATAATAATCCCGGCAACAATCATCGGAAAGGACAAAATCATGCCCATAGTCAGCCAGTCAAAACCGATAAAACCCAGCGCCTCATCCGGTTGCCGGAAAAACTCAGCCAGGGAACGGAAACAACCATACCCTATCAGGAACAGGGCTGAGACCGCCATTAAGGGACGCGGCTTGCGTGAGAACACCCATAACACAAAAAATAACAACACGCCTTCCAGTGCGAACTCATAAAGCTGGGAAGGATGACGTGGATCCGGACCACCATAAGGAAACAACATACCCCACGGTACATCAGTCACACGCCCCCATAATTCGCCATTAATAAAATTACCGATACGACCGGCACCTAATCCAATCGGCACAAACGGTGCGACAAAGTCCATGACCTGAAAAAAGGTCTTTTTGTATTTGCGGCCAAACAACCAGCCTGCAACCAGCACGCCCAGAAAACCGCCGTGAAACGACATGCCGCCTTTCCAGACTTCCCAGAATTCAGATCCCTGACCTTCAGGCAGAAACGGGTTATAGAACAGCATGTAACCCAAACGACCACCGGCGATCACGCCCATTGCGCCATAAAAAATCAGATCACCCACCTGTTCAGCCGTCCAGCCTGAATCGGGTTGCTTGGCACGTACCACACCCAGCCACCATGCCCCCGCAAAACCAATCAAATACATCAGACCATACCAATGTACCTTGATGGGACCAATGGCAATCGCAACGGGATCAATTTCAGGGAAGGTCAGCATTTGATTAAATTACAAACACATCCCGAATTCTTTCTTGAACCGATCTTCGAATTCGTCTTTAGTGAAAACATGCTTTTGCGTGCCATGATGTTCAATCTTGATCGCCCCCATAAGAGAGGCAATACGACCAGTGATTTCCCAATCCATGTCATTCATCAAGCCATACAATAAACCGGCGCGATAGGCATCGCCACAACCGGTTGGATCATTTAATACTTCCGGTTTTGCAGTTGGAATTTCATGACGTTTTTTATCTGTGTAGATATGTGAACCTTTCGGACCCAATGTCACAATCAGGGCTTCAACGCGTTCAGCAATTTCATGCGGTGACAAGCCGGTACGATCCTGCATCAGTTCAGCTTCATAGTCATTCACGGTGACATAAGTGGCCTTATCAATAAAATCCAGTAACTCATCACCATCAAACATTGGCAGGCCCTGACCGGGATCAAAAATGAATGGAATATTGCTTTCAGCAAACTGGGCAGCATGTTCGATCATGCCTTCGCGTCCATCGGGAGAAACAATACCAATCGTAATACCATTCGCCTGCTCGACCTTCATTTCATGTGAGAAACCCATGGCACCGGGATGAAATGCCGTGATTTGATTATCATCCATGTCGGTTGTTATAAAGGCCTGTGCGGTATAGGTACTGTCGATCAATTTCAGATGTTGGCGACTGATACCACATTTGTCCATCCAGTCGGCATAAGGTGCAAAATCATTGCCCACGGTACCCATCGGCAATGGATCACCACCCAGCAGTTTCAGATTATAAGCGATGTTACCGGCACAACCCCCAAACTCGCGTCGCATGTCCGGTACCAGAAAGGACACATTCAGGATATGCACCTTATCCGGCAGGATATGATTCTTAAATTTATCGTGAAACACCATGATAGTGTCATAGGCAAATGAACCACAAATAAGAGCTGACATAATGAGTACCTTTCCTAGTCATTTTTATCATCCTTCGACTGGCTCAGGATGAATGTAATTTAATATAAAAGTGAAACCTTAAAACCTTTGTTTTCCAGTAACTGTAACACACCTTCATTACCGGGAAGATGCAATGCACCAAATGCAATAAAGGCATTCCCGTCCCCGAGTCTTGGCAACATACGGTTTACCATGCGGTGATTACGATCTACAGTCAATTTTTTCATGAATTTTTCTGCTACCCGATCCCCGGGCTTGATCTTGTCATTACTGATTGCCAGCAATGTCTGCAGGTCTCGCGCCAGATAGGCCTTTGTCATGGCCTCTATTTCCTGTGTAAAGGAATCATGTTCTTTTATGGTTTCACGCAACATGTGGATCTGCTCATCCATACTCGCATCATTAAAAACGCTTAGTTGTTCTTTCATGGTTTCCAGTGCATGCAACGATTTGTTTTGCGTACGCGCCATTTCGAGTAGTTTCTTATCCAGAAAAATACCGGTTTTGGGTGGAGGAAAACTTAATATCATCATCATGGCCCATGGCTTGAATGCCATAATACCGGCTTCTGTCATGCCACTTTTTTGTGCCACACTTGCAACTTCTTTAAACAGGCTGTCACCCAGTACCTGCTTCAGATTTTTCCCATCGGTAAACACCATGGCCATGGCAGCTGTTTGATCATCCTGCGGTGAAGGCAGTATCTCCATGGTAAAACTGCGACTCTGATTCAATGTTTTGCTGACAACTTCAGGCAGGGCGGTAACACGTTCATCTTCCAGATGTATGGTGCCAAAAATATAGCTCGGCACAGCTCCCGGTTTTTCAATTTTCCAGAGCAGTCCCTTGTCATAGTTACTGGCAAAAACAAGTGCCGGAAAAACCAGTAAAACTAAAATTGATAACTGTCGTAAACGAGTAAACATATGATGTTTTATAGTATCAGTATGATGATCCATACTACTACGGCATTGACCAAAGATAAAAATACCGCTGCTGAGGCAACGTCCTTGGCACGTCCAGCCAGTTCATGATGTTCTTTGCCAGTTCGATCAACAACCGCTTCAATGGCTGAATTTAGTAATTCAGTAATCAGTACCAGAAACAGGCTGCCAATCATGACAGCAATCTGAAGTGATGTATTACCAAGATAAAATGCAAGTGGTGCGAGAATAACAAAAGCAAACAGTTCCTGACGAAATGCAGCTTCATGGGTGAAAGCGGCTTTTAACCCGTTCCATGAAAAACCGGTAGCACGCCAAATGCGCTTCATCCCTGTATTGTTTTGATTTGCCATGCTGGCAAGTTTAACCTTTTTCTGAACTCCAGGTTAAATCCAGTTCTCTTGCCGCCTTCACATCATCCAGACGCCTTACCGGTAATGTGTAAGGCGCGCCTTTCACATTATCGGGATTAACCTCGGCCTCTTCCTGAATTTTCTGCATGGCTTCAATAAAACCATCCAGCGCTTCCTTTGATTCCGTTTCAGTCGGTTCGATCAGAAAACATTCCGGTACCAGTAACGGAAAATAGGTTGTTGGTGCATGGAAACCATAATCCAGCAGTCGCTTTGCAAAATCCATGGCCGTCACTCCCTGCTCTTTTGCCTGACGTTTCAGGGTGACAATAAATTCATGTGTAGCACGGCGATTGGGAAATGCGAGATCAAAACCTTTCTTTTGCAATTCTTTCATCATGTAATTGGCATTCAGTGTCGAAAATTCGGCAACCCGTTCCATGCCTTTGGCGCCTAGCATACGCGCGTAAATATAGGCACGCATCAGAATACCGGCATTCCCCATAAAGGCGGACATACGTCCAATGGTTTCCGGACAATCCTTTTCGGACTTCAAATAATATTCATCATCTTTTTTGGCCACCATAGGGATGGGTAAATACGGGATCAGTTTTTCATTCACTCCCACCGGACCGGCACCGGGACCACCACCACCATGTGGTGTGGAAAAGGTTTTGTGCAAGTTCATATGAATCACATCAAAACCCATGTCACCCGGACGCACCTTACCCAATATCGCATTCAGGTTTGCACCATCGTAATACAGCAGACCACCCGCCTGATGTACAATTTTGGCGATCTCCATAATATTGCGTTCGAACACACCCAACGTAGACGGGTTAGTTAACATGATGCCGGCCGTTTGTGGACCCACTGCGGCTTTCAATGCCTCGATATCCACATCGCCATCATCATTAGTTGGAATTTCCTTTACCTTGTAACCGCACATCACTGCAGTTGCCGGGTTAGTGCCGTGCGCTGCATCCGGTGCCAGAATTTCAGTACGACCATTGTCACCACGTGCATCATGATAGGCGCGGATCATTGCGACACCGGCAAACTCACCTTGTGCACCGGCCATTGGCGCCAATGACACCGCCTTCATACCGGTAACTTCTTTCAGCATGTCCTGCAATTCAAACATGCAGGCCAGAAAACCCTGGCTGTGACTGCTTGCTGCCAGAGGGTGACGCATCGCAAATTCCGGTAACATCGCGAGCTTGTTACATGCGCGCGGATTGTATTTCATAGTACAGGAACCTAACGGATAGAAATGGGTATCAATTGAAAAGTTTTTCTGGCTCAGTCGTGTGTAGTGACGCACGGTCTGCATCTCGGATGTTTCCGGCAACAGCGGTTTGTCCTTGCGCAGAAACTTTTTCGGAATATCCACACTGGCATCCGAATTTGTTGACTGTGTCTGTGCGCGACGTCCAGATTGTGATTGTTCAAATATCAACATAATGTTTTAACTTTCAACTTTTTTCATTAAAGTGCTGCAAGTGCTTTCTTGTAATC
>JAOUJV010000058.1 GCA_029882995.1 Gammaproteobacteria bacterium
ATTGCACCCACCATCCTGCTTTGTTTGTCTGTGTTTTTTGGAATAAACAATACCATTCAGCAATATCAATCCACAAAGAGTGAAATAAAAGGACTTGAAGCCGTCAGGTATCTTTTTCATATCGCCAGTGATTTGCAGAGAATAAGAGGGCTGCATCATATCGCTTCTATAAAACATTCCTATGTGATTGGTCAGGAAATAGAAGCAAGCTACCAACATCTTGATGCTGATATTGAAAACAATGAATGGGTAGAGCTCATGGCTTATTTTAATATTGATAATGAAATATCAGATATATATGCCAGCGAGAAGGATTTGAGATTTTCGGAAACAAAAGAAAAGAATTATGATGAAATATTTTATATTTATTCAGCCTTGATTAATAAGGTACATGATATTATTTATGACGTTTCCAATAAATCAGAGCTTACACTTGATCCCGAAATTGAAAGTTATTATTTAATGAATGTGGCGGTCATACAGCTTCCTGAACTGGTAGAGTCTATCGCAATACTTCGTGGAATGGGTGGTGGTTTGCTTGCGAAGGGAAGTATTGCCGAAGACGAACGGGATGTTTTTGAAATAAATGCTGCCGTTACACGAAGCCTGATCAAAAAAACAAACAAATCGATAACATATACAAAAGGTATTTTGAGTAATCTTGATGCTGGCATTTTGGATGGAGCTCATTTATTTGATAAAAATGTGGCGTCATTGCTTAAACAGTGTAAAACGTTTCCGTGCAAACCAGGCTCTGATGTTTCTCCTGAATCATATTTCAATCAGGTATCAATTGTCATCTCAGGTCTGAACAATGTTTTTGTTACAAGTGCTAATCTTCTGGAAGAGCGACTTAATAACAGACTGGAAAGATATTCCTGGAACATTGCACTTACTGTAATCTTTACTTTATGTGCCATTATTGCAATATCATTGATTACTTACTATTACTATCGTCAGCAATTATATGCATATCAGAGGATGGAGCATCATTCTGTTACAGATCCATTAACAGATATACCGAATCGTCGTCTTTTGGATGCCGAGTTTTCACATGCAGTTCAATATGCCAAACGTGAAGGCAGGGGGCTGGCTTTCGGCTTAATAGATATTGATAATTTCAAGCCGTATAACGACACCTATGGTCATCGACAGGGTGATATTGCATTAAAGAAAATTGCGGACGTTTTGAAAGGTGTTTTTCAACGGGGTGGTGATTATTATTTCAGATATGGAGGAGAAGAATTCTGTTTCTTTTTTCAAACGGACTCCGAAGAAAAAGTCAAACAAATCGCAGGGATGATTCATGAAGCTATTAAAGATGCTGGAATTGTTCATGTTAAAAACTTTCCTTATGGCATTATTACAGCATCAATTGGGATAGTGTTTCATTCCAGGATCGAAAATACAGATATTGATTATTGGATAAAGAATGCGGATTCAGTGCTATATCGTGCCAAGGAGTATGGGCGAAACCGATCCGAATTCATGATCGCCGGCAAAAGCATAGGCCTTAATTTAAAGTCAATATAACAGGATAAAAAAGGGACAGATTTATTTTTAATTGTTATTTAGTTAAAAATAAACCCATTCCCTTTTTACACCTCTTATTAATTTAATTGATTGATTTTCAGATAGCTATCTATTTGGCTTGTGGTGTTCTTACCAGGGGTTAATAGATGAGCTATATCCAAAACGAGGATTAACTGATCAAAGTCTTCTTGATCAGGTTTGCTCAAATATTCTCTTGAAGCATCAACATAGTTTTGTAGCTGTTCAGTAACCTGAGGTATGTTTATTTTTAGACTGTTTTTAGTTGGATTGTTAAAGTTATCGAGAACAGTTTTAGCTTCTTGCAAGATGCCAACTAGCGTGTGGTTTGGGTCAATTTCATGGACAGAAGCGCTATAGCTATCAATAAAATTTGATACTTCACGTACAGCTGAGCCGTTGGTGGTGTCATCAGGTGCCGATCTTGCCGCCAGATTTGCTACCAGACTTGCCGCATTATCAGGAGTAATTAGTTTAAATTCTTCCAGTCGGAGGATGAAATCTTGAGTGATTCTGAAATCCAGTGGGTTTCCAGTAAAGAATTCCTCGTTTAATTTTTGTATATTCTCAGCTCTGGTAGAAATGTTAATGCTATCCTGATTTGTTGTCTCGCCAGTAGATTCATCTGTTGTTGTAGCTTTAGAGTATGATGCTGATTCAGCTTGCTGTGCTGCATTTTTTCGATTGCCTGCGATCAGAGCAGGGTCTGTGCCTGTTGGTGTGATAGTGGCCATTCTTTGGTTTCTCTGTTTAATATATTGATTTAGTACAAATATTAAATGCAATTACCATGCCATAATTAATTAAATGGGTCGGTGACAGATATTAATCATTCTCAAACATTTGGGGTCAGTGCAAAAACCAACATATAATGTTCGGAATATTTGGGACCGAAGTAAAAAATCTTTTTTGATAAATGAGACAATAATGATTAAGCGAACAATACTTGTTTTAACCGCCTTCCTTTTTACGAGCACCGTCATTGCAGATGAATTCCTGAACACAGAGCAGATTAAGGCATTATTCACCAACCAAAGCTTTGATATTAATGTTGTCGCGAGGGACATGAACCTGCAGGGCTATGACAGTGCTGATGGTGTACATCTGGTGTATGTGCCGGCAACAGGCAAGACGGCGGAAAGTAAATGGTGGGTTGAAGACAACAAGCATTGTGTCGATCACCCCAAGTACGGGGTTAAGTGCAAATCAATCAAATCGGTTGGCAACGGGGTTTATCATGGCATTATCGATGGCAAACTTACCCAGAAACTAAGCAATTTTCGTGCAGGTAAAAGCTTTAATAAAAAATAAATGTAACATAATTCGAATCCTTCCTCTAGCATCACAGATAACTCTATTCTGTCTCCATTTTTTTAATTAGTGGTAATATATAAGCGGGCTTGGGCTAATAACAAGGGAGATAAGTATGGATAAGAAATTTATATTAACAGCACTTGGTTATGCAATTATCGGTATGGTATTGGGTATCTTTATGGCCGCAACAAAAGATCACGGCCAGCATGTAACGCATGCCCATATCATGTTGATTGGTTTCGTGGTTTCGTTTATTTACGCTCTATGCCACAAGTTGTGGCTAAATAATACGAATAGCAAACTGGCAGTAATTCAATATTATATTCACCAGGCGGGAACGCTTTTCGTTATTATCGGTTTGTTTTTATATTACGGAAGTTTTGTGGCAATAGAAACGATTGATCCTGTTCTGGCGATATCCTCAATCACGATTTTAGTTGGGATGATATTGATGAAGGTGCTTTTTATACAGTCCAGCAAAAATACTTCATAAATAGATAATCATTATTATTAATCTCTTGACATACTAGGATGCACGTCCTAAATTAACCCTCATGATTAGGACGGGTGTCCTAGCGGCAGTTTTTCATACAATCACGATGAAAGAGGGATGGGCACATGAGTGACAATAATAATTCCGGGATCGATCTGTTTTCTCCAGTTAAGCTGGGCAATCTGACATTTTCAAACCGCATTATGATGGCGCCTCTGACGCGCAATCGGGCAGGCGCAGGCAATGTACTGCAGGACATGAATGTTGAGTATTATCGCCAGCGTGCAACTGCTGGTTTGATTATTTCCGAGGCATCACAAATTTCGCCACAGGGTGTGGGTTATCCGCTAACACCGGGCATTCACACTGCCGAGCAGGTAGCTGGCTGGCGCAAGGTGATTAATGCCGTGCATGAAAAGGGCGGGCATATTTTTATCCAGCTTTGGCATGTCGGGCGTATTTCACATCCTTCCTTGCAACCGAATGGTGATGTGCCGGTTTCCTGTTCTGCGATTAAACCGGAGGGTGATGCCATTACCTATGAAGGTCCTCAACCGTTTGTTGAACCACGCGCGCTGGAGATAGATGAGATTAAGCAGATTGTCGATCATTACCGGATCGCGGCAGAGAATGCACAGGATGCCGGTTTTGATGGTATTGAGATCCATGCAGCGAATGGTTACCTGATTGATCAGTTCTTGCGTGATGGCAGTAACCAGCGCACGGATGAGTATGGCGGCTCACTGGAAAACCGCTATCGTTTTCTGAATGAAATCGTGCAGGCCGTGACCAAGGTATGGGAGCCTTCACGCGTTGGTGTACGCATCTCGCCTGAAAATGCGTTTAATTCAATCAGTGATTCTGATCCGCAAACCACATTCAATTATGTGGCTGAAAAGCTGTCCGGCTACGGACTGGCTTATTTACATGTAGTCGAAGGCGATATGCTCACAGGTGCGCTCAACGTGGATTATCGCAAGATTAAAGACTTGTTTGGTGGTCACTATATGGCAAACCTGAATTACACATTAGAGAGCGCACAGCAGGCAATCGCCAGTGGCAATGCAGACAGTGTCGCCTTTGGCAAATTATACATTGCCAATCCCGATCTGGTGGAACGATTCAAACAGGGTGCGGAGTTGAATACACCGGACATGGATACATTTTATGGCGGTGATGAACATGGATATACCGATTACCCGACACTGGAAACAGCATCGGCATAATAAAGCGTGCAGATATGGTAGATACAAAAGAGAACATAAGGGAAAAGATCATTACCGTTGCCGATGATTTGTTTTATCGCAATGGTTATGTGCAGACTTCGTTCTCGACTATTTCAGAGGCCGTTGGTATCTCGCGCGGTAATTTTTATTATCACTTCAAGACCAAGGATGAAATTCTGGATGCGGTGATTAACCGGCGTATGGGCAATGTCCAGAGGATGCTTGACCAATGGGAAACTGAAGGGAAAAAACCGGAGGATCGTATTCGGTGCTTTATTAATATTCTGCTCATGAACAAGGTAAAAATAAAACAATTTGGTTGCCCGATCGGCACACTGAGCACAGAGTTGGTAAAACTGGAACATGAGTCACAAGAAGAGGCAAACAAACTCTTTACACTGATTCGAGGCTGGTTGCGTGATCAGTTTATTGCACTTGGCAAGAAAAAAGAAGCCGATGAACTCGCGATGCACCTGCTTGCCCGAAGTCAGGGGATTGCGACATTGGCAAATGCATTTCACGATGAAAAGTTTATCAAGAATGAAGTCAAACAAATGAATGAATGGCTGGAGTCAACAATAAAAAAACAATAGCGGGAGAGATAAATGTTTATTGTATTGCTTAAATTCGCTGAAAATAAATCACTGGCCGGTCAATTTATGGATGGCCACAATGCATGGATTAAGCAGGGTTTTGATGATGGTGTGTTTTTGTTAGTCGGTGGTCTCCAGCCGAGTTTGGGTGGCGGCATAGTTGCACACAATATTGAACTGCCAGATCTGCAAAACAGGGTGAATGAAGATCCTTTTGTTGCAGAAAATGTAGTTAGTGCGGAAATTCTTGAAATCACACCAGCAATGGCTGATGAACGGCTTAATTTCTTACTTGATAAGGGCAATGCATGAGTCAGGTGATAGTAAAAGGCCCTGATGGGAAGCTACGTTGTGAATGGTGCAGTCTTGCGCCTGAGTTTCTGGACTATCACGATACCGAGTGGGGATTTCCGGTTAAGGATGATAAACGCCTGTTTGAAAAAATATGTCTTGAAAGTTTTCAGTCAGGATTGAGCTGGCGCACCATTCTTGCCAAGCGGGAGAATTTTCGCAAGGCATTTCATAAATTCGATTTTAATAAAGTGGCGCGTTTTACTGAGCGCGATGTAAATCGATTGCTCAAGGACGAAGGTATTGTGCGCCATCGCGGAAAAATTGAGGCGACCATCAATAATGCAAAACGGGCACAGGAACTTGTTAAAGAAGAAGGCTCATTAGCGGCCTATATCTGGCAATATAAGCCAGAACCCAGGAAACTGGCCAAACCACAGACTGTATCCACATCGCCGGAATCCATCGCCTTATCAAAAGATTTAAAAAAGCGAGGCTGGAAGTTTGTCGGCCCTACAACCGTTTATGCCTTTATGCAGGCGATGGGGCTGATAAATGATCATGTGAAAGGCTGTATAACCAGAAACAAGGTCGAAAGTGCACAGAAAAAGTTTAAACTGCCGAAAGAAAAATAAATATAGTATTCCTGTCAATCTTTACACAACGATTACATACGCTTTATACAAACCCTACGTTTTCTTCCTACAGTAACGCCTCCTTAGTTAATCTAAATCCAAGAACGGGAATTCCCGGGGAGGTTAGTGTAATGAAAAGCTGGTACAGGAATATGACGGGTGTTTTCTTGTCAGGGGCATTGATGATGTCTGGTCATGCTGTGGCATCAGATGACGGCATGTATGAGGTTACCGTTACCAATATTACCCAAGGTACGATTTTTACGCCGATTATGGTGGCGACGCACCAACGTGGCTTGAAGTTGTTCGAGCTGGGCGCAACGGCATCGGATGAGCTTGCGCAATTGGCAGAGGGCGGTAATACAGCACCACTGTCAGGGTTGCTGGAAAATCAGGGTGCACATGATGTTGTGACAGGTGATGGCGTTTTACTGCCGGGACACTCAATGACATTGATGGTGAATGTGGATGATGACCATCGTTATCTCAGTGTTGCCTCGATGCTGGTACCAACCAATGATGCGTTTTTTGCTGTTAATGGCATGCGTGGTCCTGGCAAGCACAAGAGTAAAATCTTTATGGTTCCTGCCTATGATGCTGGTACGGAAACCAATGATGAGCTTTGTGTCAGTATTCCGGGACCTCCATTTATCTGTGCTGGTGAAGGATACAATCCAAACAGTGGTGAAGGCTATGTATATATTCACCCCGGCATACAGGGTAACGGTAATCTGGAACCAGCCAGTCTGGCCTGGAACAATCCGGTCGCCAAGGTCACTGTCAAGTTTATAAAATAAGTGGTAAATGGGTCAGTGGCAAAATGACTCCCTCAATTGCCGCTGACCCTTTTTATTTTATCTTTAATATCTTCAACGAAAGGATTATGCTTTAACGAACCTTTGTTGAGTGTATTTTAGATGAAAATCGGTTTGGCTCTGGGAAGTGGATCATCACGCGGATGGTCTCACATCGGTATTTTAAAAGCGCTGGCTGAGCTGGGCATCGAGCCGGACGTTGTTTGCGGTACTTCTATCGGCGCACTTGTCGGCGCCTCCTATGTTTCAAATAATTTGGGGAAGCTTGAAAAGTGGGCATGCTCTTTGACCCGTTTTGAAATGGCGCGTTTTCTTGATATCAATACTTCATTAAACGGCTTTGTTGATACTGAGCGACTACATGAGTTTTTAAATGAATACGTTGCCAGTGATGATGCGTTGATTGAGGATTTCCCCAAACAATATGCCGCAGTCTCAACAGAGCTCAAAACCGGCAGGGAAGTGTGGTTGACTACCGGTTCGGTTATTCAGGCGGTATGGGCTTCAATCTCATTGCCAGGGTTGTTTCCTGCCATCAAAAACGATGACAAGTGGCTGGTGGATGGAGGACTGGTAAACCCGGTGCCGGTGTCTGTCTGCCGTGCTTTGGGTGCAGATGTTGTGATTGCAGTTAATTTGAATGGCGACATCATCGGCAAACATTTTGCCAAGGCCGATGAACCCAAAAAAAGAGAGGCGAGTGTGGTCGGCAAGATTACCGATTTGGTAGAGGAGTACACCGGTTTTAAATTTGAGAATAACAAAAACAATGGCGAGCAGGCACCGGGGATGTATGAGGCGATTGCCGGATCTGTGAATATCATTCAGGACAGAATTACTCGCAGTCGCATGGCGGGCGATCCGCCTGACATTATCCTTTCGCCCCATCTGGCGCATATCGGTCTGATCGAATTTTATCGGGCAAAAGAGGCAATCGATGAAGGTGAGCGATGCGTCGAGAGAAAGGCAACAGAAATCAATCGTGCCCTGAAGCGATAATAAAAAAGCCCGACCACAGAAGTGGCCGGGCTTTTGTCTTTCTAGACAGTCAGTCTATTTTTTACGACTAACTTTGGTTCTGACCCTGACCACCCTGATAGACACAGGGACAGTATTGGATACAGTGCTGCCATCTGATACGTTAAAACTGAATCCGTCCTTGCTCGCACCGCTGTTTGGCAGGTAAACAAATGCCCCGGTACTGGAATCAGTAATAATCAGTATTCCATTGGCTGGCTGAGTAACCACTTCAAAGGTCAACGCATCACCATCGGCATCACTTGCAGTCAGGTAACCCACTAATGGCGTGTCTTGTGGTGTAACAAAACGTGCACTGTCAGCGACCGGTGCGGTATTACTTGATGCGATCGTAATAGATACCGTTGCTGTATTAGAGGTGTTGACACCATCGGTGACATTAAATGCAAAGCTGTCACTGCCGGTAGAACCCGATTGTGGCGTATAGGTGAATGCGCCTGTACTTGCATCAGTCAATACCAGCGTACCCTGTGTTGGCATGGTCACGATCTGGAATTGTAATGCATCACCTTCCGGATCTGTGGCGCTCAGACTTCCATTCAGGATATCAGTATTATTAACCGTAACTGATGTATCCATGGCGACAGGTGGTTCATTTGTTACGACCGGTACTACGCCAATCACAGTAACCACCATTGAATCACTTCTTGATATGCCTTTGTCGTCTGTCACTGTTAACTGGAAGCTCAAAGAACTGTCTTCAGTTGGTGCAGTAAATGACGCATTCAGTGCATTCGGATTAGTGATTGTGACGGCTGTTCCGCCTGTCTGTTTCCATACAATACTGGTAATGACACCATCATCACTGGCTGTACCATTCAGCACAACCTGATCGCCTCCATTCACGGTCATATCAGGACCGGCGTTGACGGCAGGTGCGCTGGAAGTCAGCGTAACCGCCCTTGTGGCATCGGCAATACCCGCACCACAAAGTGAGGTGTTACAGCTTGCTCCTGACGGGAACGGACGTGCTGAAGACAGCAGGTTTGTTTTTACCTGACTTTCAGACGGGAAGGTTCCTGTTTCCTGATAGTAAAGAGAGTAAATAAGGGAAGCGATACCGGCTACATGAGGTGCCGCCATACTGGTGCCACCTGCAAATGCATAGGCGTTCGAGCCCTGATATGAGGTTGTCCCTGTATCATAAAGCGAAAGAATGCCGTATGGATTCAGAGGGGACTCACCGCCAGGTGCCGCGATATCAACCTTGCTACCCCAGTTACTGTAATAGGTTTTACCACCACTGCGACCATTAGCCGCTACCGTGACAGCACCATTACAACCAGCAGGAGTATAACCAGCTGCATCCATATTGCTGTTACCTGCCGCAACGACGACAAGTGCGCCTGCCGCTGTGATTTCATTTATCGCTGTTTGATAAATGCTGGTAGAAGTACAGGTGTATGCACCACCCAGACTGAGGTTCAGGACTTTGGCGGGTGTTGGATTAGCAGGTACACCAATTACAGGCAAGCCTGCAGCCCAACGCATACCATCAACAATATCCGAACTGTAACCACCGCAACGACCTAAAGCACGTACGGGTAATATTTTTGATGTCCAGTTAACGCCTGCAACACCGGTAAAGTTGTTACTTGCTGCACCGATGGTGCCTGCCACGTGTGTTCCGTGCCACGAACTGGATCTTGCCGGTGATCCTGCGCCGCAATAATCCTGTGGAACCCAGTCACCCGGATCAGTTGCATTACTGTCACGGCCATCACCATCGTTTGATATAAAAGGATGAGAGATAAAGTCATAACCGGGCAGTACTCTACCATTTAGATCAGCGTGAGGTGTGATACCGGTATCGATAACAGCAACGACAACATTGGCATCACCTGTTGTTAAATCCCACGCGCCAGGCAAGTTCACACTGCCGGGTTCAACGGCCGAGGCATGATAATGCCATTGGTAACTGTAATAGAGATCAGCTGGTTCCATCATTTTTTGCAAAATATGATCCGGCTCTGCATTGCTTACTTCCGGATCACGTTTTAAACGCTCAATGATGGCGTTGATATTTTCAATCGGCATTTTTGCAGGGAGATTGATAACGTGCGCCTTGCCAGACATGGGGCGACCATACGTAAGAGGGTGCGCCGCCAGCACACTTAGTGCCTGCATTTTTCTGGAACGGTTCTGGGCTGTGGCCAGGCCGTTATTTTGATCGCGAAATTGCACAATAATGCGATCTGTTTGCATGGCTTCTGCCGCTTGCACGGGTACATCAGGCGATACCTCAAGGATTCTGCCTTCCGCTCTCGTGATTGTCGACGTCAGTCCAAGTGACAATGCGACTGCCAATGCCACCGAGCACCTCGATGGTGTAAATGGTTTATTATTTTTCATGCATTATTCCTCCGGTTATTTATCTATATAAACAGCACAACACGTCCTTACGCGTGCCAACTACTGACAGAGGAATATGTAAAGGGGAAAAAACCCTTAATTCCGGCAACCCCGCTATCGTAGGACCTGAGTCCCTTAGACCGGTGGCTTTGCGTCATCGCCTTTCGGACGAGTATGCCTTTGTCAGAATTGCTAAATCACCGCCATTGGTATTAAACATACCCAATGGGGCAAATCTCATAATGGATGCAGATTCACATTTTTTCTGTGAACCAGTTATCATAATGAATACACACAAATTACAGGTTATTTATATAAATCAACAGGTTATGTAGGGAAATAAATATGTTCTGTTTTGTGATGCAAGTAGCTATTTGTTACCAACGTGTTTTGCAATATTAATGTGTTTAACACCTGCCTTCTTACGATGCGTGCTTGATAACACCTGTTCATTGGGAGACAGGTGTACGACTCTGTTTTTACCTTGTTCCTTGGCAAGATAAAGTGCGGCATCTGCAGTCTTGATGATCTCATCAATACTGTAGTTGGCCACATCAGAAATAGTCGTGACACCCACACTGATGGTCACTACCGAGCAAACATTCGATTTCTCGTGAGGAATGTAGAGTTCGGCAACAGATTTGCACAGGTTTTCTGCAAGGGCCGTTGCGCCACTCTCAAAGGTTTCTGGCAAGACAACAGCAAGTTCTTCACCGCCATAACGTGCGGCGAGGTCAGAGGAACGATTTGCAACCTTACTGAATAATTTTGCAATATTCCTCAGGCAATGATCACCAACAACATGCCCGTATTTGTCATTGTATAGTTTGAAATCATCAATATCTGCAATAATTAGCGACAACGGAAAACCGGTACGTCTTGCGCGTTTCCATTCACTCATTAAATATTCATTGAAAGCGCGACGATTGGCAATTTTCATTACCGGATCTTCACGCGAGAGCACTTCGAGTTTATTATTTGATGTAATCAGTTTTTGTTCGGATTTTCTGCGCATGTCTATTTCATGTATTAACTGATCGCTGATCTCCTGTGCTTTCCTGTGGTTGTCGCGTATATGATTGATGTATGCCGCAAGGAGTAAAGTAAAACCCATCCCGATCCCAAGCATGAGGATGTAGTCATAATAAGAATATGCCCCATAAAGAACCGGGTCTGCATGTATTGTGACATCCCATTCTCGATCTGCAACCATGATAGAAGTCGAGTAATTCAGTAAGCCGGGCTTTTTTGCTTCTGGATAATGATAATAGATTAGGTTTTTTACACCCTTATCATTTGTTTCCGTGATCTCGATATAGACATGCTGAAAATCAAGGTAGTCAATAAACTTGTCGAGAATGGGACTGATTCGAAAAACACCTAAAACAAATCCCTCAATATAAGGATTATCCAGTGTGCGTATTATTTTGTCACTTTTGGAAACGGGGAGTGTGATTAAAAAAGCTTTTGAGTCACCTTTTTCCTGTACCAGTCTGATTGCGGATGATGCGGTTATCTCGTTTGTTAAGGCTGCCGTCTTTAGCATCACACTGCGCTCAGGATTTGATGCCAGATCATAGCCAAAGGCATTTTCATTCCCTTTGAATGGATACACATAACTGACGGGATAATAATAATCACGATCTGCCGCGCGAATCATTCCATTTTCTTTATGCATTTCTGTGATTTGATAGCCTTGTATAAAAAATGATTGCCGTTTTTCATGCTCGTCACGCTGGCTATGAGGGATACGTGGCACCCATTCCATGGCATGTATTTCGGGATATTGTCTTATGAATCCACGCACATACTTATTGAATTCATTATATGTTACATGCTCACTTCCCTGATAATATGAAACCAGATGGTATATGGCACGCATACTTGAGGAAATGTTACGTGATATTTCATTAGTTAACTTGTGGGATGAGTTGTCAAAGCTCTGTAATGTTAACTCATGTCTGCTGGCGCTAATAAGGGCTATCAAAAGACAGGTTATAGAGAGACCTGCGGCTGTGACCACCCACACCGACATATGTCTCGTGATTGTTTTCGATATACTCATAGCACCTGAACCCGGGTCAGACTGCTGTTAAAAAACACATACCCTAACTAAAGTTATTTATTGCTATAGCGGTATTGGGATACAATAATTCTCATAGAGATATTCATGGATTATCAGGACGTATTAATCACCTTTATGACAGAGCTTTCAGGACATCAATATTATGGTTATTCAAATGATTAAATTGCCTTTTTACTGCCTGCTTGTTTTGCTGTTATTACCATTAAATTCTGTAGCAGAACTCCAGCCTGATTTTGAGCGCGAAAAACGCCTGGAAGAACAGGTTGTAGATATCATTTTTGATGGCGAGCCGGTCTTTCTGAATGCCGGAAATCGCAAGTTTCTGGCGCTTCATATGGAGACGGATCAAGAGCCTGAAAAAGGGGCTGTCATTATCCTGCATGGGCGCGGCTACCATCCTGACTGGAAAAACGTGGCCAATCCGTTACGTAT
>JAOUJV010000006.1 GCA_029882995.1 Gammaproteobacteria bacterium
CCATCCCAGCCTTCACTGGATGGCAATACCGTAGAAACGCATATTGAACATGCCGCGTTTATGGATAACGCACTCAAGTATCAGGCCAGCATCCAGTTTTTGAGCGGTAATATCAAAGGCATGATGACTGCGTTGAGAGGGGAATAATAAATGCCATTGTCACAAATTTTTGATGTTTCAGGCACCGCGATGACAGCACAATCAGTTCGCCTGAATACCATTGCCAGTAATCTGGCCAATGCAGAAACTGCAAGCAGCAGTGCAGAAACCGCTTATCGTGCACGTCAGCCGGTTTTTTCTACCATCCTCGAAAACGAAAAAGGCAATTCAGCCGGTGGTGTCAAGGTATTGGGTATTGTTGAAAGCCCGTTACCACCCAAACAGTTTTATAACCCCGGTCATCCAATGGCAAATAAAGACGGTTATATCTTTATGCCTAACGTCAATGCAGTAGAAGAAATGGCAAACATGATTTCGGCTTCACGTTCTTTTCAGAGCAATGTTGAAGTGATGAACACAGCTAAACAGTTAATGACGCACACATTGCGACTTGGTCAGTAAATAAAGGAGAGACCAAATGAGTACGATTGATACAAACGGTAATGATTTGGCAGCATTAGGTCTTGCAGTACCCAAACAAAAGCTTGAAAAAGCCAAGCTTGGGCAAGAAGCCTTTTTCGAATTAATGCTGACCCAACTGAATAATCAGGATCCGTTAAAGCCAATGGAAAACGGTGACTTCCTTGGCCAGATTGCCCAGTTTGGTACGGTTTCCGGTATTCAGGATTTACAAAATTCTTTTTCAACGCTATCCAATGCATTGACATCCAATCAGGCATTACAGGCTTCCAGTTTGATCGGTCGTACTGTACTTATCGATACCGCTGATTCAAAGGGAAGAATGACTGGTTCACTTGAAGAAGGCGGCCAAATAGTGGGTGCTGTTGGTATACCGGTCAGTACACAACAGGCAGTTATCAATATTACTGACTCAAGCGGTCAGTTGGTGAGAAAAATAAATCTAGGTGAACAAAAATCCGGTGAAATTGCCTTTGCCTGGGATGGCACTATCGAAGAGGCAACAGATGGCAAGGAAGCAGTTATGGCTGGCCCAGGACAATATAAATTCTCGGCCACTATTTTGTATGAAGGTAAACAGGAAAGTGTCGGCATGTTGATTGCTGATACCGTATCCAGCGTGACGCTGGGTAATAACGGTGAAGGAATGAGAGTGAATCTTATTGATAATGGTTCACTGAACTTTGGTGATATTAAACGCATTATGTAATAAACGGGTTTTATTTTACAAAAATTATTAACAGGAGAGACAGACCATGCCATTTAGAATCGCGCTCAGTGGACTTAACGCATCATCAGCGGAATTGCGAGTCATTGGTAACAACGTGGCAAATGCCAGTACAACCGGTTTCAAAAAGGCACGTACTGAATTTGCCGATATTTTTGCATCCTCCAATCTGGGTGTGACATCCAATGCGATTGGTTCCGGTGTACAGGTGTCGGCCGTAAGTCAGCAGTTCAGCCAGGGTAATATCGGGTTTACCGATAACAACCTCGATCTGGCTGTCAGTGGGTCAGGTTTCTATGTGCTGAATGATAACGGTGTCAATGTCTATACCCGTGCCGGTGCGTTTGGTGTGGATCGACAAGGTTATATTGTGAATACACAGGGTCAAGTATTGACCGGTTTTCAGGCTGATGCTAACGGGAACATCACGGGTGCAGTAGGTGACCTGCAACTGGATACATCAGATATTTCACCATCTGCAACAACGAATATTGATATGGCCATTAATCTGGATGCATCAGATATTATTCCAGGTAATCCGGTACCGACAACCAACATTACCATTGGAGGTGGTGTTGCATTCAACAATGCTGATGCTGCGGGAACTGTTGTTGGTCCGACAGGAGCATTTCCTATCCGTGATAATTATGGAGTCGATAGAAATGTAACGATTACCTATACCAGAGAGGCAACGGGTAGTGATTGGAGAGCAACACTTACTGATACCGTCAGTGGAAAAACTTTTGATGCCACTTCTTTAATAGATGCATCTGCTTTCCCTGTATCCCCTAGTAATCTAATTTTCAATTGGGTACCAGAAACAACAACAGGTGCTCAATCACCAATCGCTATAACAGTGAGTACAAACCCGATTATTGCTGCTGGTGCATCTGTTGCTGGTAATGGTGCAGCTGCAAATGGTAGTCCTCAGGCGGCTTTTGATCCAGCCAATGCCAGTACCTATAACAATTCAACTTCGCTTTCTATTTTCGACTCATTAGGTTCGGAGCATTTGATGACGATGTATTTCAGGCAGGCAACTCAGGCTAATGAATGGGAAATGTTTACTTATTCAGATGGCGTGAATGTGGGTACTGTAACGGGTGATCAATTGATTTTCTCTACAGCAGGTCTATTGGCAACACCTGCAGCACCTTCATCATATACAACAACTTTTAGTCCAGGAGGGGGTGCCGCTGATTTAACAATTACTACTGATGTGGCCGATTTAACCCAGTACGGTAGTGTGTTCAGTGTGAATGCATTAGTACAAAATGGATTTACTACCGGTCGCTTGAGTGGTATCGATATTTCAGATACCGGTGTGGTGACAGCCCGATTCACCAATGGTCAATCACGTACGCTGGCGCAGGTGGCATTGGCTAACTTCAGTAATGATCAGGGTCTACGTCAGTTAGGTAATACCAGTTGGGCAGAAAGTTTTGAATCAGGTGCCGCGTTGGTCGGTGCACCGGGTAGTGGTAGTTTGGGTTTGATTCAATCGGGTGCATTGGAAGGTTCCAACGTGGATTTGACAGAGCAGTTGGTGAGTATGATTACCGCACAACGTAACTTCCAGGCTAATGCGCAGGTAATTACGACCTCGGATACAGTGACACAGACCATTATTAATATCAGATAACACACGCTTTTTAACTGAAGGTTAAGAAATATGGATCGCATGTTGTACATTGCCATGAACGGAGCCAAGCAGACAATGACTGCGCAGGCGATCACGGCAAACAATCTGGCCAATGTAAGCTCAACAGGCTTTCGTGCCGATCTTGCAAAAATGTTGAGTTTACCGGTCAGTGGTACCGGTTTTCCATCACGCGTTTATTCTGAAACCGAAAATCCGGATGTTGATTTTCAATCCGGTGCAATCATACCAACCGGCAATGAGCTGGATGTGGCGATCAGTGGTGATGGCTGGCTTACAATCCAAACTCCCGATGGTAATGAGGCTTATACTCGTGCCGGTAATCTGAGTATCTCGCCACAAGGCGGGTTTTTAACTACCGTTAATGGATTGCCACTTTTAGGTAATGGCGGTCCGATTGCAATACCACCTTACTCAAAATTAGAAATTGCCTCTGATGGCACCATTTCTATTTTACCGGTTGGTCAGGAACCGGGAACTCTGTCTGTTATCGATCGTATTCGGTTGGTTAACCCAGCGAAAGCAGATTTATTCAAGGGAACAGATGGCCTGTTTCGTCATCGCAATAATGAAACAGCAATACCGAATATTAATGTCACATTAGTCGGTGGGGCACTGGAAAGCAGTAATGTCAATGCGGTGGCTTCCATGGTGGATATGATTACACAGGCACGTAGTTTCGAAATGCAAGTCAAAATGATGAAAATGGCTGATGAGAATGACAGTACATCGGCACGATTAATGCAGATGAGTTAAAAACCCGTTCATGCGACAGAATTTTGTCACATGATGCTGATTGGAGAATATTATGGAAAGAGCTTTGTGGATTGCTAAAACAGGTCTTGATGCCCAGCAAAACAAGTTGGCCGTTATTTCCAATAACCTGGCTAACGTAAATACCAATGCTTTCAAACGTGATCGCGCTGTATTTGAAGATTTGTTATATCAAAACCTGAGACAAGTGGGCGGTTCGACTTCACAAAGTACTGAATTACCAACAGGTAAACGGTTGGGTACCGGTGTCAGGATCGTGGCGACAGAGAAACTGCATACGCAGGGTAATGTAATACAGACCGAAAATCAGCTTGATATGGCCATTAATGGTCGTGGTTATTTCCAGATATTGTTACCGGATGGAACAACCGCCTATACGCGTGATGGTTCTTTCCAGACAAACTCTCAAGGGCAGGTAGTGACCTCATCCGGTTATGAACTACAGCCTGCAATTACCATTCCAAGTGATGCCATTAGTGTATCTATTGGTCAGGACGGTACTTTTTCATCTCTGTTACAGGGCAACCCGACTCCAATTACATTAGGTAATTTACAGTTGGCTGATTTTGTTAATCCGGCTGGTTTACAGGCGATTGGTGAAAATCTGTATCTGGAAACTTCATCCAGTAGTACGGCAACTGCCGGCACACCGGGTCAAAGTGGTCTTGGTGGATTAATACAGGGATCATTGGAAAGTTCGAATGTGAATGTTGTGGAAGAACTGGTAAACATGATTGAAACACAACGTGCTTACGAAATGAATTCAAAAGTCATTTCAACAGCAGACGGTATGTTGCGTTATATAAGTAATAATTTGTAATTTGAGTATTTAAAAGTTTGAAAGGTTAATAAAGTTGGAAGGTTGAGAAACCTCTGAAGAATTGTTCTCCCTCTCCCTTTGGGAGAGGGCCGGGGTGAGGGAATATATTACAAGAGAGCTGTTAGCTCCCCTCACCCTAACCCTCTCCCGGAGGGAGAGGGGATTAAGTGGAAAAACTAAAAGGCGCAATGATGAAAAAATATTTTACAGGAATCATACTGATCATGTTTTTAACTGGCTGCGCATCAGAAAAAATGGCACGTGATCCGGAATATGCGGCAGTCAGACCTGCTGCCATGAAACCACAGGAATACAGCAATGGGGCGATCTATCAGGCAGGTTATGATATTCGTTTATATGAAGACCCACGTGCACGCAGGGTCGGTGATATTATTACGATTATTCTGACTGAGCAGACAGATGCCAGCAAGTCAGCCACGACCAGTCTGGAAAAAGACACAAATAACACAATTACAAATCCAACTATTCTTGGATCAACACCCAGCTTTAATGTGCCAGGTGTGCTCCCGTTGGAGAGTAACAGGAACAATAATCTCGGCACCAGTCTGGGATCTGCACACGATTTTGAAGGTGAAGGTAAAAGTGCGCAGAGTAACAGTTTGACAGGTAATATTTCGGTTACGGTAGTTGAAGTGTTGCCAAATGGTAACCTTGTTATTCGCGGTGAAAAAATTATTTCCCTGAATCAGGGTGATGAGTATGTGCGTGTTGCCGGCATTGTGCGCGCGCAGGATGTCACCTCCAAAAATACCGTGTTATCAACACAAATTGCAGATGCACACATTTCCTATGGCGGTAATGGCATGGTGGCTGACAGTAATAAATTGGGCTGGTTGGCGAGATTCTTTGTTAGTGCAATTATGCCATTTTAAAGGTAAACATAAGGCAGGAAGATGTAATGAAAAACAGATTATCTAAAACAGCATGGTTTCAGGGCATTCTTGCGTGTCTGGTTTTTCTGTTTGCCGGTCTTGTGCAGGCAGAACGTATCAAGGACATTTCTGCTGTTGCCGGTGTACGTAGCAACCAGTTGATCGGTTATGGTCTGGTGGTAGGGTTAAATGGTACCGGTGACCAGACAACACAAACCCCTTTTACCATTCAAAGCATTAAAAGTATGCTGGCACAGTTTGGTGTGACACTACCGCCAGATTCAAATCCGCAGTTAAAAAATATTGCAGCAGTGGTTATCCATGCTGACTTGCCACCCTTTGCCAAGGTGGGACAAACTATAGATATTACCGTTTCCTCTTTGGGTAATGCCAAAAGCCTGCGCGGTGGCAGTTTATTAATGGCACCTCTAAAAGGTGCTGACAACAAGATTTATGCCATGGCACAAGGTAATCTGGTTGTAGGTGGATTTGGCGCATCAGGTGATGATGGTTCCAGTATTACTGTTAATATTCCCAGTGTCGGTCGTATCCCGAATGGCGCAACGGTTGAACGTACAGTACAAACTTCTTTTGCCCAAAATGGACCGCTGGTTTTGAATTTGCACACACCGGATTTTACAACGGCCATTCGTGTTGCCGATGTGATTAATGAATCGGTAGGTAAAGGGACTGCCAAGGCAATTGATGCATCCAGCATACGTGTCAGTGCACCATTTACATCAGAGCAGCGCGTTGCATTTGTATCCTTACTTGAAAACCTGAATATTAATCCCGGGCAATCTGCGGCCAAGGTTATTATTAACTCGCGTACAGGCACAGTCGTTATCGGGCAGAATGTACGTGTCATGCCTGCCGCTATTTCACACGGTAATCTAACGGTGACTATTACTTCCAAGCCGGTTGTCAGTCAACCCGGCCCATTAGCCGGTGGCAGCACTGTGGTTGTTCCAACAACAGATATCGAAGTGAAACAGGAAAGGAAACGCATGTTCCTGCTGGATACCGGTGTTTCACTTAATGAAGTGGTGCAGGCAGTGAATCAGGTAGGTGCGGCACCGGGTGATCTGGTAGCGATACTGGAGGCATTGAAAGAGTCCGGTGCGTTAAAGGCTGAATTAATCATTATATAAACAGGTATAAATCATGAAACCCGTTGTTGCCGATGCTGATGTTTATACCGATTTTAACGGGTTGGCACAACTGCGTCGTGATGTGCGAAACGATTCGCCTGAAGCAATTAAAAAGGTTGCCGAACAATTTGAGGCCTTGTTTTTGCAGATGATGCTTAAAAGCATGCGTGATGCCAGCTTTGGTGATGAACTTTTTGATTCATCCCAGAGTGATATGTATCGCGATATGTTTGATCAACAAATTGCAATCACACTATCCAAGCGTCGCGGACTGGGGCTTGCAGATATGCTGGAACGTCAATTGTCCAAAGGTGGAGATGCAATGAATCTGAATCCTGAGCAAGGCAAGGAAAACACATTGGCAATGCTACGTCGTAATGCTTTGGCTGACATCAAGCCTGTGATGCCATTCAATCCGGTGATACAAAAAAATACCGGTAATATTTATGAATCAGAGCAGGATTTTATTGAAGGAGTCTGGCCTCATGCACAACGTGCCGGTCATGAACTGGGTGTTGATCCGGCCGTACTGGTTGCACAAGCGGCACTGGAAACAGGTTGGGGCAAACATTCAATGAAAAACAGCAGTGGTCAGTACAGTCATAACCTGTTTGGTATCAAGGCAGATAACCGTTGGCAAGGTGCAACGGTTTCTGTCATGACAACAGAATATGAAGATGGTGTGGTGACACGTCAACGCGCCAAATTCCGAGCCTATGCTTCCCCGAAAGAGAGTTTTGAGGACTATGTCAGCTTTATCAAGAACAGTCCGCGTTATCAGGAAGCACTGGGGCAGGCGCATGATGCCTATGGTTATGTGCGTGGATTACAAGACGCGGGATATGCTTCTGATCCTGCTTATGCTAATAAAATCATGCGGATACTCAGGGGTGATACCTTTGGTAATGTGATGAAAGATTTAAATATTAGTGAAAGCAGGCCGATAAACAATTTAAAGGATAAGGCAGGATGAGAAACTCAGACTGTATCCTGGAGGTGATTTATGGCTGATCCGTTAAGTACGGCGGTATCTGGACTGCTTGCTGTCCAGCGTTCGCTTGCCACTGCCAGTCATAATATTACCAACGCCAACACGGAAGGCTTTAGTCGTCAGCGCGTAGAAAATTCCACACGTACGCCCGAATTTACCGGTACCGGTTATATTGGAACCGGTGTTAAAACTGATACCGTCAAGCGTATCTTTAATGACTTCATTTATGAACAGGTAGTAACCGCTTCTTCTGCTTTTCATCAGGAAGACAGTTATGTGTCGTTAATTAATCAGATTGATAATATGTTGGCTGATCCGAATACCGGTCTGAGTGCATCGCTGGAACGGTTTTTTGGTGCAGTACAGGAGGTGGCAGATGATCCAACATCAATACCTGCCAGACAAGCGCTGATCAGTGAGGGAGATGCACTGGTTTATAATTTCCAGATATTTGACAAGCGCTTTGATGACATTAATACAACAATTAACAATACGATTGAATCAACAGTACAGGATATCAATTCACTGGCGCAGGATATTGCTGCTGTTAACAAGCAGATTACCGAGACACGCGGTTCAATTAATGATCAACCCCCGAATGATTTGCTGGATAAACGTAATCTGCTGATTAAACAGTTATCCGAGCTGATTTCTGTTGACACTTTTGAACAAGACGATGGTGCGATAAACGTCTTTATAGGCAGAGGACAGTCACTGGTGGTTGGTATTCATGCGCAGCAAATACAAACCACACGGGATCCACTGGATCCAAGTCGTCTTGATGTAGGTGTTACACTGGGAACATCATCTAATGTCAATATTATTTCCGATTTCTTGACAGGCGGTTCACTCGGTGGGGCATTAAGTTTCAGGGACAATGTACTTGATAATGTCATCTATGAAGTAGGGCGTGTTGCTTTGGGGTTGACGACTGATTTTAATGAGCAGCACCGCTTGGGAATGGATCTGAACAGCGTATTGGGTGAAAACTTTTTTAATGTGCCAACAACCAAGGTTATTGCCAGTACCAATAATATTATTAGTTCAGGTATCAGTGTTACCATTTCTGATGTAAATCAGCTGGAACCCAGTGATTATGAACTGGTTTATAACGGAAGTAATAACTTTACCCTGACACGTTTGACTGATGGTAATGTAACCAGCATCAATACAGGCGGTGTCTATCCTTATACCAGTACAGCAATTGATGGCTTTACAATCGGGATTACTGCCGCGCCCTCGCAGGGTGATACCTTCCTGTTGCGCACCACCTCTTATGCGGCCCAGGGTGTTAGCCTTGCAATTACCAATGCACAGGATGTAGCCGCCGCCGTGCCTGTGCGTACAAATATCTCCCTCAATAATACCGGTGTCGCAGCGATTGATTCAGGGCAAGTTGTGGACAGAGCCAGTTTTGTGAGTGATACGTATACTATTCATATGGCTGCTGCAACAACAGCGACTGCTGCTGCGCCTATTAGTTTTTTCGATGATGCTCCTACAGATGACACACTTCAATATGAACTCCGGATCAATGGGTTTCTGGTTAACACCTACAATGAAGGTGATTCCCGAACATTGGCTCAGTTGCAAACTGATATTAATACAGATACAGCTAATACCGGTGTAAGCGCTTATCTTAATGCAGCAGGAACAACACTTTACCTGGCCAATGATCCTGCAACTGCATTACCGATATCCGTTACCGAGACGTTTACAGGATATACTGAAGCTACAGACACGTTAACGGGACTGTTTGGTTCAGCTCTTTCGAGTGCAGGTGACACCAATACGATTACATACAGTAGCCCGGCAGATAGTTATATTGTTCTGGACAGTGGTAATAATGTGGAAGCCAGCGGTACTTATACTTCCGGAAATAATATTACCTTCAGTGGGATTCAGGTAAATATTAAGGATGCGGCTAATCTGGGTGATCAATTTACGGTGTTGTCTAATAATAATGGTGTGAGTGACAACCGTAATGCCTTGTTACTGGCTGCCCTGCAAACTAACAGAAATCTGGATAATGGAAACTCAACGTATCAAACGGCTTATGGCAAGATGGTGGCGACAGTTGGTATCCAGACAAGGCAGGCCGAAATCACGCGTGATGCCAACGAGGCACTTTTATATCAGGCAGAAGAAACACATTCTTCAATCTCCGGTGTTAATCTGGACGAAGAAGCAGCGAATATGATTAAATTCCAGCAGTCCTATCAGGCCATTGCACAGGTGATTGCAACGACTGATCTTATTTTCCAAACGTTGATTAATGCTGTTTCGAGGTAGCGATCATGAGAATATCAAGCAGTCAGATGCAGCTACAGGGTTTAAATTCACTCCTGAAACAACAGGCAAGACTGGTTGATTCCCAAATGAAATTATCGACGGGGAAAAAGATGAATACCCCCGCTGATGACCCTGTAGGCTCTGCCGCTGTCCTGAATATTACACAGCAGTTAAAAATTATTGCCCAGTATCAGGAAAATGCCGAAACTGCCAAGGAACGCCAACAGCTGGAAGAAACAGTTCTAATTAGTGTTGAAAATGTAATAAGACGTGCAAAGGTACTGGCTATTCAGGGCGCCAACTCACCGGTTGGTAGTGGGGGGCGTTCAGACATTGCACTGGAAATCAGGCAGCGTTTATCCGAACTCGCCGATTTGGCAAATACCACCGATGCCAATGGTGAATATATCTTTGCCGGTTTTCAGGGACACACAAAACCCTTTACAGCCAACCTCGATGGTACCTACACCTATAACGGTGATCAGGGACAGCGATTACTGCAAATAAGTGCAGACAGACAAGTAGCTGATCGTGATCCGGGCTCGGACATATTTCAGTTTATCAAGGATGGCAACGGCACATTTTCAGTGATTGATAATGCTAATAATACGGGGAATGGCATTATTCATACCGGCAGTGTTTCAGATATCACCGCCATTGATGGTGATACCTATACCCTGATTTTCGGGGAAGACACAACAGCAACAACTGCGAATGTGGGTGCGTTTTCTTTTGCTGATGGTGCGCCTACCAATAATACATTGGTTTATACTCTGGACATAAATGGAACCACTGTTTATTCAGTTGATGATACCGGTGCGCCACCACCTGTTTTAACTTTGCAAGGGCTGGCAGATGAGATTAATAATGATGCGGGTACAACAGGTGTGCGTGCCCATGTGAATGGTGGACAGCTTTTTCTTGCCAATGATTCACCCTCGACGGGTGATATTGTAATAACTGAAGGTTTCAGTGGATTTACAGCAACAGAAGGGGATACGGTATTAGGTTATTTTGGCAATACATTAACAGATACAAATACCAGCGTTGTCACAACACTTAACAATACAGCAGCATCAAATTATATTGTACTGGATAGCAGTAACAATATTGAAACAACCGGCACTTATGTTCCAGAAGGTGCTATCACGTTTAATGGTATAACCACCAGTGTAAAAGAAGATCCTAATAATGGTGACCGATTCACCATCAGCCCAAGTACAAACCGGGATATATTCAGGACACTAAATGATTTGGCAAAAGCATTGGAGGCAGGTGGTGGTACGACATCAGAAACAAATACATTTAACACCATTAACCGCATGCTACTCGAACTGGATAATGTAGAAAACAATATCCTAACCATCCGGGCGGGTGTAGGTGGTCGCCTGAACACCATTGATGACCAGAAAAATTTCAATGAAGACTTCTCAATTAATCTCGAATCCAATCGTTCAAGGCTCGAAGACCTGAACTATACTTCAGCTATTACCGAGTTTGAACAAATAATGACAGCATTGCAGGCAGCACAGGCCTCTTTTGCAAGGATTCAGGGGTTGTCTTTGTTTAATTATCTTTGATAGGGTACTGATTTAACTTATATATAGAGGTAGTTATATAGGCTTATTCTGTTTTTCATCCTGTAGATAAATTCACTATCTTAACTAAACAGCTATTATTGATGATAAATATCAGGGATTACACCACTACATATGCATACAAATAAAATAAAAAAACAACCTCTGGAAGGCTTGATTAAAAAAGTGAGAGGTTATATTGATATTAATGACTTTTATCAGGCAGAAAAACACCTGAAGATAGCTTTTAATCAAGAACCTAATAATACTCGCATTCTCTTTCTTTCAGGATTGCTGGAGTATAAAAAGTGTAATTTTTTAAAATCAATTTCCATTTTTCAGGATGTACTGAAAGAATGTCCCTCACATGTTGATGCACATATAAATATTGGAAGTTCATATAGTGAGTTAGGTATATTTGACAAGGCTGAATTTCACTATCAAAAAGCAATAGAATTAAGTCCCGAGGATCATATCGCATTCAACAATTTTGGTAGCTTACGCAGAAAGCAAATGCATCTTGCAGAGGCACAAATATTATTTGATAAGTCTATAGAAATTAAACCAGACTATTGGCTTTCTTATTTCAATATGGGTGGAATTTTTGTAACCAGAAAAAAATACATCAAGGCATTAGAGTATTTTAAAAAAGCATTCGAACTGGAAAAAAACGCTAATACATACGCAAGCCTCTTGGGAGTATTAAAATATATTGATCCTGAAGAAGCACATGGATTAGCTAAAGAAATCGCAAGTTTTAAAAACCTTGATTTCTCAATATTATCGGCATATCCCATTCTGGTGCGTTCGTGTGAATGGGAGATAGTAGATGCCATACAAGATAAAGTTTTAAAAATCGCACATGAAGAACAAAGACAAGTCAATTGGGTGCAAGGGATATTATTGCCTTTAAATAATCCCTATGGGATTAGCAGAGAAAATATTTTTGAAACACATAAGGCTTGGGGCAATAATGTGACTGATCAATCTAAAGATATCTATTCGCAGTATGAAGATGTGATGAAACCATGTTCGCATATTCGTATAGGATATTTATCTGCTGATTTCAGGGAACACTCTGTAGGATATTTTATTAAAAACATCATACCTTTGCATGATAAAGCTCATTTCGAAGTGTTTTGTTATTCAAGCCTTAACCAAGAAGATGCAATTACGAAAAAGATCATAAGCTATTCTAACTCGTTTGCAAGAATTCAGAGTTTAACAGATATGGAACTGGCAAAAAAAATACATGATGATGGTATACACATTCTTGTAGATTTGGGTGGCCATACAGCACACTCAAGAGTTGCCTCGCTTAAATATCGTCCTGCACCTGTCCAGATTACTTATCTGGGGTATCCAAACACAACTGGTCTCAATGCAGTTGATTATCGGATTACCGATAATTATGCTGAATCAGATGATGGCACATTGTATACGGAAGAACTTCTAAAAATGCCAGAATCCTTTTTGTGTTTTGGTGGTTTTATAGAACAAGAAATAAAACCTGAATTACCACTGCAGCGCAAAGGTTATGTGACGTTCGGCTCATTTAATAATGTCAGTAAATTAAATACTGAAATAATAAAGGTATGGAGTGATATTTTGCATAAAGTTCCTGATTCTAAATTAGTTATCAAAGCAGGAAATGTAGAAAAAGATTATATACAAAAAAATATAAGAGGTGAGTTCATAAAGCACGGGATACATGAAGATCGTCTCGAATTAAAGGGGTTTAATAAGGATAAAGGAACACATCTGGATTATTATAATGAAATAGATATTGCGTTAGATTCCTTTCCTTATCAGGGAACAACCACTACCTGTGAATCATTATGGATGGATGTGCCTGTAGTTTCTTTGGTGGGGAAATTACATGCACAACGTGTTTCTAATTCGATTTATAAAAATATTGGTGTTGAAGACTGCCTAGCTTATACTGAAGATGAATATATACAGATAGCTGTATCATTGGCTACTGATGTGAAAAAAAATGCAAAACTTCGAAAAAAAATCCACACAAGACTTAGAGAATCAATTTTATGTAATCCGGAACGTTTTACGAAGCAGTTGGAGGACTTGTATAAATCAGCATGGATCTCTAAATTCAAAAAACTCCCTTGGGATAATTTTAAAGACAAGCACACTCCTGATGATTCACAATTACCAATAAAAATAAATGGTAGTGTGACAGTTTGTGTTCCAGATGACTTGAATCTTCCTACACCATATATTTTATTAGAGCAGGAAGACTGGATTGAGCCAGAGTATAATTTTATCCAGCATGTATTAAAGCCGGGAATGAAAATTGTTGATATAGGTGTTAATTATGGAGTTTATACTCTTTCAGCAGCCAAACAGATATCTTCAAGCGGTATGTTATGGGCAATTGAGCCAAGCCCTGAAAGGGCGAGCTATTTAAGGGAAAGCCTGAAATATAATAATTTTAATAATGTTCATATCAAGACTGATTTATTAACTATTGATGAATATGCATTAGAAAATAATTGGAAAAATATTGATTTTCTCAGATTGGATGTAGAAGAAATTGATGAGACATTGTTTACTAGTGGCAAGGAGTTCTATACTTCAAATTCGCCACTAATAATGGTCAGGATGAGAGAGGAAAATAGACAGGAAGGAAACCTGGTTAACTATTTGTTATCATTAGGATATGAAGGTTATATGCTTATCCCTGGCTTGAATTTGCTTGCTCCGACTAAACCAAATCAGGATATTGACGCCTATAGAAAGAATTTATTTTTTTGTAAAGCTGACTGCGTAGAAAGTTTATCACTCCAGGGATTATTGATAAAAGAGGAACAATTATCTATAGATGTACCTGCTCCACAAGTGGCAAAATGGATTGAACATCTTCAGCAGTTTCCTTATGTAAAATCGTTATTGGATTCATGGTTGTCTTATATGGAAAAAAATAATGATTCAGAACAATGGGTATTGCATCAGCGTGCACTCGATTATTATGCAATGGCATGTGAGCCAGACGAGAAAATAGCAAACAAATACCTATACTTGAAATGTGCATACCAGATTCTAGCTAAACTTGTTCAGTCACATGGAACATTTTCAAATGTTCAATCATTCGTCAGAATTGCTGGTGAATTAGGTGTGAGAAGTCAGGCTGTTAGTGGGCTTGAATATCTTTTATCATTTAATAAATTCTTCTCAGACCCCACACTAGGAGAACCATTTTTATCAGTTTCATCAGATTATGAAATGATTGAGCCAGAATCCAGAACTATTGACTGGATGAATGCCTCTATAATTTTTCAATATGAAAAATTATATGTTTTTTCATCATATTTTTCTGATAAATCATCTCTTGAAAGACTGGAAAAGCTAAAAGAGACAGGTTTTATAAATTGTGAAATGGAAAGGAGAAGACAATTAATAAGGTTGAGGTTTAATCTCCAACAAAAGCCTGACGGAAGTATTTTTGGAGATGCTAAGTGTAATCTTAATAACTGGTTTTGGTTTCAAGAGGAATAATCTTTGTTGTAAAAAATATTGGATATACACATTTAAATATGTATGACTTGGTTTGTGAAATCAGTAATAGATAAAATAGAATATAAACATGGAGCTGAAGATTTAGAAATGTCTTCGATAACAAAAATAAAAAAATGCCGTATATGTGGGAATACTAATCTGGTAGAAGTATTGGATCTGGGAGACATGGTGCTTTCTGGCCGATTTCTTAAAACTGGGGAACCTGATCCTACGTGTGGACCACTCAAACTTGTTCTTTGTCATGGATCGGAAGGCGACGATCATTGTGGGTTACTGCAACTTCAACATTCATATAACCTTAACGAAATGTATGGCGAGACATATGGTTATCGCTCTTCTCTTTCGGGGGCAATGGTTCAACACTTAAATGAAGTTGTTAATAATGCTTTGTCATTAGCCAAGCCATTAAAGGGTGACGCAATTCTGGATATAGGATGTAATGATGGCACGTTACTAGGCTGTTATAAAAATATGGGATTAGAACGTTATGGAATCGACCCTTCAAGCGAAAAATTTAAAAATGAGTTTCCTGAAGACATACATTTATTGATAGATTTTTTTTCCAAAGACTCAATCACAAAAGCGTTTGGTGATATTAAATTTAAAATTATTACATCAATAGCAATGTTTTATGACCTTGATGATCCAATGAGTTTTATGCGCGATATCCATGATGCTCTTGATGTGGATGGAATCTGGGTAACCGAGCAATCTCATATGGCTACTATGCTGGATAACCTTGCATTTGATACTGTCTGCCATGAACATCTGGATTACTATAATCTAAAACAAATAAAATGGATGGCAGAACGTTGTGATTTAAAAATATTAGATGTGGAGGTTAATACAATAAATGGTGCCAGCTTTAAGGTAGTAATGGCGCGTAGTGATTCTTCATTTCCGATAAATAAAGATAATATTGATAATATCCTGGAACAGGAGGAGACAGCCGGATTTTCTACACTCGCTCCTTATCAGATGTTTGCAGAGCGTATTAAGTTATTTCGCAAGAAAGTCCAGTGTTTTTTTGATAATGCAAAAGAGGCAGGAGAAACTGTAATTGGTTATGGTGCATCAACTAAAGGTAATGTAATTCTTCAATATTGCGATATAACCCCGGATGATATGCCATCAATTGCAGAAAAATATGAGCTGAAATTTGGTCTGGTTACTCCCGGAAGTCATATTCCAATTATTTCCGAAGATGAGGCACGTGCACAAAAACCAGATTATTTATTTGTTTTACCATGGCACTTTCGTGATGCAATTATTGAAAGGGAAAGTGAATATCTTAATAATGGTGGTGCTTTAGTGTTTTCACTTCCCCGGTTTGAAATTGTAAGAAAAAATAATCTGGCATCACTTCCTCATCATAAATCAAATAAAACGACCAAATATATTCCATGGGCAAAGCCTATGATTTTTGGCGATGAAAATTATTTGGTGCAAAAAGCATTAAGATCAACATTTATATCAGATGGAAAATATGTAGAACAATTTGAAAGTGATTTTGCCGCAGTGCATGGCATGCCAAAAGAGTGTTCAATTACTACTTCTAATGGTACCACTGCATTGCAAATGGCTTTATTGGGATTGGAGATAGGAACTGGTGACGAAGTTATTGTGCCGGGGTGGGCTTTTGCCGCTGCCGCAAATATGGTTATTGCATGTGGGGCTACACCCGTGTTTGTTGATGTGAATGAAAATACCTGGTTGCTCAATCCAGATAAGGTTAATGAGTGTATATCATCAAAAACCAAAGCCATTATAGTAGTACATACATTTGGTAATGTATGTGATATGACTAGATTGCGTGAAATTTCAGATAAGCATGGAATTGTATTAATAGAAGATTGCGCCGAATCACTTTTCTCAAAAATTAACGGGAAATTGTCAGGGACATTGGGTGATATTGCCTGTTATAGTTTTCAGGCAACCAAAACTATAACGTGTGGTGAAGGGGGATTGGTATTATCCAGAGATATAAAATTGGCTGAAAGAATGCGTTTAATCCGAAATCATGGAATGACGCCAGATCGTAAATATTGGCACCATGTGGTAGGTTATAATTTCCGTATTACAAATCTTCAGGCCGCTATATTATGCGCTCAATTGAGCCATAAGGAAGAGATCATATCCATGCGCAAACGGATTTTTCAGGAATATAAAGAACGGCTTGATAATATAAAAGGATTGAGTCTGCAAAAATTTAATTTAGAGATTGATCCTGTGCCATGGGCAATTGGTGTACATATTTCTCCTTCTGTATATAGTATTGATCGAGACGAAATTATGCACCGACTTCAGAAAGAGGGTATCGAAACCCGTCCAGGGTTTTATGCGATGTCACAGCAGCCTATTTATTCTGCGCCTGTATTAGAATACTCGGAAAAAATTGCGCGAGAAGTTATTTTACTACCAATGCCGCCAGATATTACAAGTGACAGTATAGATCATGTTTGTAAAAACTTTTTGAGTGCACTCAACTAATTTGAGAGATAAATGAAATGGATTATAGAGATATTATAAGAAAACACTATAAAAAACAGGCTGAAGAATATGGAGACACATCCTCTGCAACAATGCAGGATGAAATCGTTCGTGAGAAAGAAGTAGATGCAATATTTAAATTCTTGCACAGCATTCCTGTTTCATCAAAACGAATACGTTTGCTAGAGATTGGATGTGGTAATGGGTTTTTGCTTTCATGTATTTCTAAAGAATTTAATGACCGATTTGAACTTTATGGTATTGATATGACACCAGAGTTAATAGAGATTGCAAAACAATCAAATCCGGATTGTCAGTTTACTCTGGGTGATATTCTAAAGACGCCATATGAGGGTGGTTTTTTTGACGTACTTATCTCTGAAAGAGTAATAATCAATGTGCTGGATGAGGAAGATCAGGTATCCACATACAGAGAAATGGCTCGTGTACTACGTAGCGGGGCACTTGCAGTGCTAATTGAAGGATATAAAAGTGGGCTTTACAATCTGAACAAGGCGCGTGAGGAGTTTCTTCTTGAACCTATTCCTGAGCCTTCAGTTAATAATTGGTATACAGAAGAACGTTGGGAGTTGTTTTTAAAGACAGGGTTTGAAGAATTGCCAGAAGAAAAAATAAAAGATCTTATTCCAGAAAACTTCCTAAGTAGTCATTATTTTATGACACGATTTTTACATGATGTAATTCGTCCAGAGAATAGCAAAATACGTAACACAGAGTTTGCAAGATTCTTTGCAGAAGCACTGCCGCCAACGGGGGATTATTCACCACTCCGTATAAAATACTTACGCAGAACCTAAACGACCGTGAGGAATAATGTCAAAGTAATAGTTTTACTATCAAGGTCTCTAAACAATGAGTGATGTGATTAATAATCTTGAGTCCTTGATTCAGTCCTTTAAAACTTCTGCTGATCATGAAATAGAGAATTCTTTACGCTCCATTAGAGCGCAAGTTGCATCAGCATGGTTGAATGCCGATGTTAATAATTTAGTACCAGAATATACAGGGGAACTTGGAAAAGCGCACAAGCTTTTATTGGGCTCGGGGTTCTCCGGGGTTGCTCTAAATGAACAAGAAATAGCATTTACAAAAATATTACTTAAGGATATTAAAGATACACAATCTTCATCCCAGACGTTACATTATTTGTTGGCATGTATGCTTTATCTAGGGCCGCATGAGCTACCTGTAAATAATGATATAAAAAGTATACCTGCCTGGTTTTATGATGACTACATAAATTTTCTTGTCACCCCCCCGGTTATTTTCAAAAAGCCTGGTGAAGCCCTCGATTATTTTCATTATTTAGAAAATATCATGCATTATTTTTCTGATAACTTGCTAGATTTACTCCAGATTGGGTCAAATGATTTTTATGATGAAACAATAATAAAACTTAAATTTGTCCTCGCGTATTTTAATGAAGAAAATATAACTGGTCTCATGAGTATGCGTGCGAAATTAATGGAAAGCATGTTATATAGCACAAAATATTGTCTTGACCATGTTTTTCCTTATCAAAAAACACAACGAAAAAAACACCGGATTGGGTTCCTTATTAATGCACTGGGAGATCATACGGAAAGTTATTTTGCATTATCAAATTTGGCTGGAATGTCTCGTAAATCAGTTGAAATTGTGCTTTATACATTAGTATCAACAAAACATCAGATGGAAAAACATGCTGAAGAAATGGTAGATCGGTATGTTTGTCTGGATAATATAAATACTAGCTCTATAGTTCAGCATATTCGTAATGATGATTTAGATGGAATGCTTTTTGCAACTAATGTAACAGCGGTGACTAATCCGATGTTTATTCTTGCCAGTCATCGTTTGGCACGAGTGCAAATATCAACCATGGCATCTCCTGTGAGCACAGGCATTCGTAATATGGATTATTTTCTTTCCTCTGTATTTAATGAGCCAGTGCATAATCCACAAGAGCAATATACTGAAAAACTGATACAAATTCCCGGTGGATTAAATCATTTTTCTTACCAATATGATAAAGTAAAATCTACTTTTTCTTCTTTAGAGCGCAAAACTTTAGGCATTCCTTCTGAAGCCATAGTATTTTTCTCAGGAGCAAATTTTTTCAAGATTCTGCCGGAGTTATCAGAGGTATGGGTAAAGATAATTGCAAAGGTGCCAAATTCTATTCTTGTACTTATGCCCTTTAACCCCAACTGGACTAGTCAGTATCCAGAACATGTTTTTTTGTCACGATTAACACAAGAATTTGAACAGGCAGGGATAGATAAAGATCGGTTACGTATTATCAATCCAGTTCCTCATCGTGTTGATGTGCATGAAGTTATCAAGTTGGCAGATATCTATTTGGACAGCTTTCCCTTTGCTGGTTCATGTTCAGTATTTGATCCCTTGAGCGTTGGTTGTCCACCGGTAGTCTGGAGTGGTAAAACAGCTCGTTCGAGACATGGGGCAACTTTGCTTAAAATGTTTGATCTTGAGGAGATGATTGCAGAAAGTGAGCAAGACTATATTGATAAAGCAGTTGCCTTGGCGTGTGATGAAAATTTAAAAAACAAAATAATTAAAAAAATTAATCACCGTCTTGAAACTGGAAATCCGGTACTGGATACAAATACTCTTGGCCCTCGTGTGAGTGATGCTGTTATCAATGTTATTGATAATTATCATAAGGAGGAAGATATCCTATTTAATAGAGATACAACCTCGCTTGTATCTGAGATTCAGAATCTGTCAACTAAAATCACACCAGATAAACCGTTTACCCTGGGTCTTACAGATGCGGCATGGGTAAAATCATTACTCTTGTCCTATTTCAAATCACTTGAGGATGGTTCAAAACAGAGGCATATGGTTGATGTGGGTGCATGTTATGGAGAAATAGCAGTTCCATTTTTACAACAAGGCTGGACAGCTGATCTTTTTGAGCCAGACCCGGAATGTTATACTGTACTGGAACAGCATTTTAAAAATGTTTTGAATAAAGTTGTTCATCTTCACCCGGTTGCGGTTAGTACCGAAAATCAGGATTCGGTTGCTTTTCACAAGGCATGTGCCAATGGTCTTTCAGGATTGAGCGCCAGTCCTTATGGCGCAACGGAACAGGTACTTTCTGTTCCCGGTGTACGGCTTTCGGATTATTTACACGAAATTAACATGGATCATGTAGATTTTTTAAAGATAGATGTTGAGGGGTGGGATCTGGAAATCCTTAAGACGCATGATTTTGATGCATTTTTACCACGTTTGGTTATGGTTGAAGCGAGTACCGCATTCGAGAACCAAACAATTGAAGCTATCAATGGTGGTATATCATGGATGGAGCAATATGGATTTGCTCCTCTCATCATACAGTATGAGGATGACGGGAATTTTCGTAAGGGAATCTGGAAATATAGACTCAGCAAGCTCTTGCTTAATAAACAAATTGAGCCATCAGATAAGGGTGATTTTTTAGCTAACATCCTCTTTTACCGCAAAGAAGATACGGTTTTTCTAGCCAGCTTGCTGAAATTCCTGCGTTCTCTTTTAGCCTCTAACTCCCCTGAATAAGCACCATCCAATACCTGTTGAAATATAGGCTCTGGGGGGCTACTGAAAGGAGTCAAAAATAGGGTATTTATCCTAAAAAAACATAACGCATTGAAAAACAAAGAAATTTTTCCGAGTATATTTAGCTAAAAAAACTGAATTTTTATTAAAGGATAAGATTTCCCTGCCGATAGTGTTACTGGGAGCGGTGAATATTTCCAATTTGTGGAAGTATATCCGCTAGGTATAAAGCTCTACCTTCGGTGCAACCCTGCGCTGGCCCAAGCCGCGTGGGGTTTATTGTTTCTGGAGGTCATAGGAGAAAATATAATGGCTCAAATTATTAACACTAACGTTGCGTCTTTGAACGCACAGCGTAATCTGGACAGGTCGCAAGGGCAGTTAGGTATTGCTCTGGCGCGTTTGTCATCAGGTCTGCGTATTAACAGCGCGCGAGACGATGCTGCGGGCTTGGCGATTTCGGAACGATTCACAACCCAGATTCGTGGTCTGAATCAGGCGATTCGAAATGCTAACGATGGTATCTCTCTCGCACAGACAGCTGAAGGTGCATTAGGCGAAGCGGGTAACGCGCTACAGCGTATTCGTGAGCTGGCGATTCAGTCTGCTAACTCCACTAACTCGGTATCTGACCGTGCGGCGTTAAACTCAGAAGCGGCACAGTTGCTTTCTGAAATTCAGCGTAACGCGTCAACCACTTCATTTAACGGACAGAAGATTCTGGATGGTACGTTCTCAACTGCACAGTTCCAGGTAGGTGCGGAAGCGAACCAGACTATTTCGTTTGGTATTACGGGTGCAACCACTGATCTGTTAGGTGCTTATCAGGCAGCAGGTACTGAGGTTACAACTAACGCATTTGATGGTACTGCAGCTGGATTAGCTATTAACGGGGTTGCAGTATCGGAATCATCTGCAACTACGGCCGCTGGTGTAACAGCTGGTAGTGCAACTGCTAAGGTAACGGCAATTAATAGTGTAAGCTCACAAACAGGTGTTACTGCAACGGCTACAAACACTATTACCGGTATAGCACCGGTTGCTGGGCAGGCGCTTAATAGCGGTGACCTAGTAATCAATGGTATAGATGTCGGTTCTGTTTCGGCGGCTAATACAGCGGTACTTCAGGGTGCTGCTGCAGCAACAGCAATCAATGCGGTTTCCAATCAGACAGGTGTCACTGCGGAAGCTGATAAATCAAATGGTGCAATTACTCTGACTGCATCGGATGGTCGTGATATTACACTTTCATCTGCAACTACCGCGCTTGTAACGGATGTCTTTAATGCAACCGGTTTGGATGCTAATAACGGTGCTAATCCGACAGGAAAAGATACACGTGATCTCACATTTTCTGCATTTATAATCTCGGATGCTAGTGTAGGCTCAACAGATGTTCTTTTCGGTGAGACTGTAACCATTGATGACATTGTTTATGAATTCAATACAGCAGGTACTGTTACAAGTAATACACTGATTGAAGTTGCATCTGGTGATGCTCAAGGAACTGTTCTTACTGATTTGGAAACTGCAATCAATAACAATAGTACTGCCGGATTATCGACTGTTACAGCCAGTCTTACAGGTTTAGTACTGACACTGACCCAGAGACTGGAAGGTGCGGCTGGTATTACTTCTGCTGATTCAATCGCTGACCCTGTAATTACATTTGGAGCGACAGCTGGCGGTACAGATGCTGCAGATGCAGTTGCAAACCGTGATGGTGGTGAAATCACTCTGAGTTCGGATAAGAACTTTACCTTAACAGGTGATGATCTGGCAGATGGTGGTTTTACTGGTATATCTCCTGCATTAACCCAGTTGAATACAGTGGATATTTCCACGGTTGCGGGTGCTAATGCGGCAATCTCGGTGCTTGATGGTGCCTTGTCACAGGTTACGACGATTCGATCCGATCTGGGTGCTATCCAGAACAGGTTCCAATCAACGATTAATAACCTGGCGGCAACCACTGAAAACCTGAGCGCTGCGCGAAGTCGAGTACTTGATGCTGACTTTGCGGCAGAAACTGCGGCACTAACACGTGCACAGATTCTGCAGCAAGCAGGTGTAGCGATTCTGTCACAGGCAAACGCACTACCACAATTGGTATTGAGTCTGTTGCAGTAAATCTTACGGGAACGCGTCCGGGGATTGTCCCGGACGCACTTCCCCACTAAAGATTGAAAGAGGTAAACAGATATGGCTACTAACGGAATTAACCCGGTTAACCCTAACCGTGTGGAAACTCCTTCGGTACAGTCGTCTGCGCCTCAGGTTTCTGCCCAGCCGCCACCTGAAAATCAGGCAGTGGTCAGGCAAAATTTGCCTCCGACAGGTAAGGGAGTGCCGTCACAGGTATCTACACCTGAAAACAAAGACGAAATTGCCAAGGCAGTCGAACAACTTAGTTCCCATGTTCAGACCCTGAATCGTGATTTGCAGTTCAGTGTTGAAGAGGAGCTGGGCATGGGTCGTACAGTCGTAAAAGTGCTAGATTCCGAGACTAAAGAGGTGATTCGCCAGATTCCTTCCGAAGAAATTATCAAGATTGCAAAACAATTGAAGGAAATGATTGAGGCGAATTCCAGTTCTGAAGGTCTGTTTCTGGAGGAACAGGTCTAAGTTGGCCTTGTTTTTGCAAGTTGTCTTGGGGAGATTGGGGCAACTTGCAGTTTAGGCTGGAGTTGAGGGTTACTTAGGCGAGGGTAAGCAGTATGGCTATCACAGCATCAACAGGAATAGGTTCAGGGATTGATATTAACGGTCTGGTCAGCAGTATCGTTAATGCTGAACGTTTGCCTGTGCAAAACAGGCTGGATCGTCGTGAGGCAGAACTCCAGACTAAATTAACAGCCTACGGCACCTTGAAGGGTGCGTTATCCGCATTTCAGGGATCGCTCGTAAGTCTTAAAACACTTTCTACATTTGATCAGCGTTCCTCATCCAGTAGTGATGAAGATGTGGCTACGATCACGGCCAATAGTACAGCAGATATTGGCAGCCATTCACTTACCATAAAAAACCTTGCCAAATCTCACAAACTGGTAACAGACAGCACATTAACCAATGCGCAATTTACCAGTGAAACGGCAACCCTTGGTACAGGCACATTAACATTTAGATTTGGCACGACAGTTCATGATGCAGGTGGTGACACCTATACTTCATTTACACAAAACCCAGATAAGGCATCAGTTGATGTCACCGTTACTGATGGAAGCTTGAAAGGTGTTCGAGATGCCATTAATAATGCCAATGTAGGTGCGACCGCATCGATTATTTATGACGGCAGTTATTATCGCCTTTCTATTGTGTCTGATGATACTGGTGTTGATAGCAGCATGGAGATAAGAGTTTCCAATGATGCTGATAATGATGATCTGGATGGTGCTGGTTTGTCATTATTAAATTTCTATGAAGCAGCTGATACAACTGAATATACTACCCTCAAGCAATCTGAAGAAGCATTGGATGCTAAATTTGATCTTGATGGTATAGCAAATATAACCAGTGCAACGAACAAGATTACAGATGTTATTACTGGATTAACTATTGAATTAAAAGCGGCTACAGGCACAACTAATTTGACTGTTTCCCGCGATACAAGTTATATAAGCTCAAATATTAATTCTTTTGTTGCAAAATATAATGCCTTAATCAATACAGCAAACGAACTGGCAAAATATGATGTTGATACCGGAGAAGCAGGGACACTGAATGGTGACGGTGTTTTACGTAATATTGTTTCACGTATTCGCAGTACGATCAGTAACCCGGTAGAAGGTTTAACAGATACGAGAATCCTTGCTGAAATTGGCATTTCAGTCAGCGGCACTGATGGTACATTGGTACTAGATAACAGCAAGCTTGACGGTGTTATGAGTAGTGATCTGAATGCTGTATTAAGTTTGTTTGCAGAAGTAGGAACACCAACAGATGCATTGATTGATTTTGTTAGTTCCACAGATGATACTCAGGTGGGTGAATATGCAATCAATATTACCCAGCTTGCAACACAGGGAACATACAGTGGTAATGCTCATGTTGCTGACTTAAAGATTGATTCTGGAGTGGATGATACGCTCACTCTTTCTATTGATGGCGTAGCGACTACGATAACACTAACAGCACAGACCTATGGTAGTGCAGCCGCTCTGGCAGCAGAGATTCAGGCCAGAATTAATGGTGCTGAGGAATTTTCAGATGCGGGTGTTTCTGCACAAGTAACAGCTGACGGTAGTGGAGTGATTACTATTACCTCAAATAGCTATGGTTCTGATTCCCAGGTAACCATTTCAGGAGGAAACGGTTTAACAGGAATCTTTGGCAGTAGTACAACGAGTACAACAGGGAAAGATGTAGCGGGCACGATTGGTGGCTATGAGGCAATCGGTGAAGGTCAGTATTTAACTGGCACACAAGCAACCGCTGGACTACAAATTAAAGTATCACCAGATGGTGCTACGGGTGATCGTGGTTTCATTAACTTTACCAGTGGTTATGCCAAGCAACTGGATGATTATTTAGCTGAACTACTGGATAGTGAAGGTTTGTTTACAACGGTTACCGACGGTGTCCAGAATAGCATAGATAGTATTGGTACACAGCGTGAAGAATTAAATCGTCGTTTAATTAAAATTGAAGAGCGTACACGGGCGCAGTTTATTGCTATGGATGCGATAGTTGCTACATTACGTAGTACCAGTGATTTTCTGACTCAGCAATTAGCCAGTTTGCCCAAGATCACAGTCAGAGGTTCAAAATAAAGAGTTCTAATTATTATAAAAAAATTGTAGTTTTTTTAGTGGTATAAAGATATGGAGAGGGTCGTCCGATAGAGTGGTAAGGGCGGTGGTAAGAATAAAGACTTGAATAAAATTGAGGAAATAGCATGGCTACTTCAGCACAAGACGCATTAAATGAATATAAAAAAGGTGTAAAAACCGGCGTTGAAGATTTTACGCCACATCGCTTGATCCAGATGCTGATGGAAGGGGCGCTGGACAAGATTTCCAAGGCCAAGGGTTTTATGCAGCAGGAAGGTGCGCAGGCGATTGCCAACAAAGGTGAACAGATTTCATGGGCGATTTCCATTATAGATGGACTGAAAGTGAGCCTGGATAAAACCGTGGATGGTGGTGGCGAGCTGGTACAGAATCTGGAAGATTTGTATATCTATATGGAAAAACGTTTGGTAGAAGCGAACCTGCATAACAAGATTGAATACCTTGATGAAGTGGCAAATTTGCTAAGAGAAGTTAAAGCAGGCTGGGATGCGGTTCCTCAGGATCTTATTCAGGAACATGCGAAGGAAGCGGCCAAGCAATCAAATGATCCTGCTGCCTGAAGACAATGATTACTTCTCATGCAGTTGATAGTGCATTGCCTGAATCCTCATCAACCGAGTATGAGCAGAAACTTTCTGAAATTCTAACAATTTCTCAAACCATGCTTGATCATGCCAGGCGTGGTGAGTGGCCGGAGCTGACACAAATAGAAGACCGACGCCGCACCCTTCTCGAAGATTTTTTCTCCCGCACAATTACGCCTGATATGGCTTCTTCTATTGAAGAGGTGATTCGTCAGGTGATGACAATGGATAAAGAAGTTATTTCTCTTGGTGAAGACATGCAAAAACAAATGGCCAGTGATTTGCGTGATATTGGCAAGGGAAAAGTGGCTTCAAAAGCCTATACAGATACAGAAAAAGGCCGCTAGTCTCCAGTCAGATTTTTTCATCTTTTCCACAAACAGGAATTGTTTTTTAGTTAGCAATATTCTTCCTTGTATCTTGTACCTTATCCATATATCTTTTATTCATGGGACGACGATTATCCGATTTTCATGGTGACTGCCTGATTGTTGAGGGCGCCTTTGCCTTGCACTGGAAATCATTGCCAGGTGAACCTCAGCAAATCCAGTTTGCACGCAATAATGCCAGTAACGAAACTATCCTGCGTTCAGTGGCCGCCATTGAAGAGTACCGTGGTACAACTGTTCAGGATGATCAGACTGGTGTTGAAGCCGATATCGCACGACTGGATAACAAATTGAACGTCTTGTTGGGTATGGTCAGCGAACTGATAAAGCAGCAGCGTGATATACCGGAGGCGGTACCGGTGCTGTTGAGTGTACAGGCTATCGAATGGTGGTCTGAGAATACGCCGACACTGGATGAATTCATCCAGCTGGAACTCTACGTCAATCCGTCCTATCCGTCCCCGTTACTGCTTACTGGCAAGGTGGAAATGGTCGAAAATCTGGAAGAGGGTATTTTTCATGTGGTGGTGAATTTTGTCGGCATCAATGAAGCCGTTATCGATCAGTTCGAGCGCTTCATATTCCGCCACCACAGGCGTGGAGTGGCTCTCAGTCGTCGTCATCATAAACAGCAAACCACAAACTAGTCTTTTTTCACCCCCTCTGAGCGGTTAGTTCGGAATCCCGGAAAACCTTGCTTAAAATAGGTTAAAAATATCATAACCAATTGAAATGGAAGGGATTTCATATCTAAATAACATCACTCATTCTGTCGATAATATATAGGCAGTAACACAGCTCTATGATGGTCGGAAGGAGCTCCCACCAAATACGGATTTTCCAAATGGATTCAATTACTTGGCACAAATTGTGTGCCTGTTTATTCGTGGGTAAGTAGTTGAAATATTGAAGAAAAACGGGTTTTGGGCTTAAAAATGGGATGGCGGCGATATTAGCCTCACTATGCAGAGAAATCAGTTAAGTTATTGATTTATATTAGGTATATCCTTTCTGCTTTTGTGAACACCATCACAGTAAATTTGAGCACTCCCACATAAACTTACATCATCGAATATTGGGTTTGAGGCAAATGCAGTGATGAAAACAGACAAAACAATTAAAGATTTCATCCGTAGCTGGTCATTTATATCAGTAGTGGCAGCATCTTTATTTTCCTCTTCTGTCGTTGCAGGAGAATTCCATACGTTGGGTGATCTTCCTGGTGGGCTCATACAAAGTCAGGCATTAGGTATCACGGCAGATGGCAAGACAGTGGCGGGCATGTCTTCTTCAGCCAATGGTTTTGAAGCAATTCGTTGGACAGCGAATGATGGCATAGAAATCATGGGTGACTTACCCGGCGGACAACATATTGCACGTTCGCTTGGCATTACTGATGATGGAAGTGTGATTGTAGGTCAGTCAACTAGTAGTAATGGTACTGAAGCCTTTAAGTGGACACAGGAAACCGGCATGGTTGGTTTGGGTGATCTACCCGGTGGTCTGTTTCAAAGTATAGCGACCAGAGTTTCAAATAATGGTTTAGTTATTGTTGGTGTTGCAGGTGTTGATTCCGGATCAGAAGCAATGCGCTGGACTGCGAGCCAAGGAATGCAAGGTCTGGGTGATTTACCCGGTGGATTACACGATAGCTGGGCGCGTGGTGTGAGCTCTGACGGAAGCGTGATCGCTGGATGGGCATATAGCGAGCAAGGTAGAGAAGCTTTTCGCTGGACTGCCGAAACAGGAATGCAGGGACTAGGTGACTTGCCTGGTGGAGTGTTTGAAAGTCTTGCTCATGGTATTTCTGATGACGGTAACGTCATTGTTGGTTATGGCAAAAACGAAACTGATGTTGTAGCTGTTTCCTGGACAGGAAACAAAATGGAGATACTGGACACAAGAAACAGTGGATTGACTAATACAAGAGCATTTGTTGCCTCATCAAACGGTTCAGTAATTGCCGGGACAAGTAATCAGGGTGTATTTGTATGGGACAAACTGAATGGTATGCGCTTGTTGAAGGATATACTGCTGAGCGAGTCAGGTATTGATGTCAGCAAATGGTATTTAGTTGCAGTAGAAGATATTTCCCCTGATGGGACCACGATTGTGGGTTATGGAATGAATGCTGATGGAAATGTCGAAGGATATGTCGCCAAAATAGATCCGATTAATACACCGCCTGTTGCCAATGCAGGTAATGATCAAACTGTTTTCCCAGGCAATGAAGTCGCATTGGATGGCAGTAACAGTACTGACCCTGATGGTGATTTCACACTGAAATATCATTGGAGTATTTCATATAAACCTGAAGGCAGTAATGCAACCCTGTCTAATCCGGATATTGTGAATCCAGTGCTGGTGACAGATAAGGTAGGTGATTATGTTATCGACCTGATAGTGACAGATAGCTTTAATGAACCAAGTAAGGCTGACAGTGTGATTATCAGTACTGTTAATTCACAGCCTGTTGCTAATGCCGGTGCCGATCAATCTGTCATATTGCATGGTTCAGCGATTGAGTTGAATGCAAGCGGTAGTCATGATCCGGATGGTGATGAGATTGCCTACAAGTGGAGATTCACCAGAAAGCCGATTGACAGTAAGGCAGTGCTTAATAATGATGCGGTTGTTAATCCGGTATTCATTGCTGATGCTCATGGCACCTATGAACTGGAACTGGTTGTAACGGATACATTTGGATTTGTCAGTAAACCGGATGTTGTTTCTGTCAGCTTCAATAATCTGGCACCTGTTGCGAATGCCGGTGATGATCAGCATACCTTTACCGGTACTCCAGTCAGTCTTAATGGTAACAAGAGTTCAGATCCTAACCTGGATGAGTTGAACTATCGCTGGATACTGGTTTCAGTACCTGAAGGCAGTACAGCAACTATCAGTAATGCCGGCTCAATGAATGCAGAGTTTGTACCGGATGCAGAAGGTACCTATGTTATCGGTCTGGTAGTCAATGATCATCTGATTGACAGTGAAATGGATAACATGATGTTAACTGCAATCAAGGTGGATAGTGCAGTACTGCAGTCTCTGGACAAGATGGCGGATATTGTTAAGTCAATGGATTCATCTTTCTTCAAACGACACAATAAATATGATGATGTCGATCATGATAAAGGACGCAAGCACAAAAAAGGCAAGTCACATCATAAGAAAGAAAAACGTCATGAACGTAATATGAAAGCAGTACTGGTTAAGAAAATAATGTCAGTGAAATACAAAATCACCAAGGGTGAGTTTGAGGAAGCTGAAGACAAGTTGACCGGTGATGTAATGAAACGTTTTGACGGCTGTGCAACCAAGGGTAATGTAGACCGAAATGACTGGGTACGTGATTGCTCTGCACAGGACACAATCTATCCGGTTGGTGAGTTAACACGTGATTTGTTCAAACTCATGGTTAAATAACAAGAATAATTAACCGCAGTATTCTTGAATTCCGGAGGCAACCCCTCCGGAATTTTTTATGCCTGAGATAATTTCTCTCCTTTCTGGTCGCAAACAGATCCTCTTCTCCAACTCTCTGAATTTCCAGATAAATTCAAAAACTCATGCCAATTTTTTGACATAGACCAGATCGAGTGCTTAACTCAGTGGACGCAAGTCATTAAATATTCAGAGAATCCTGAGTACGTGCAGGGTTTTTTCTAACAAGATTAAGGGGAAGTTTTCTGCGATGTCAGAGAGTCAATTATTGGTCATTGAAAATAACGAGGAACAACGTCAAAAGCTGACAACCATTCTGGAATTTCTCGATCATGGCGAGGTAGTCGACTCAGACGGTCAAAACTGGGGTGAGGTCTGGAGTGCATCTGAATTCATTAGCGCCATTATTGTAGGGGAATGCGATGATGAACAGCGAACCGCCATATTATCCGAGGTCCAGATACGTGATAACGGTATGCCGGTCTTGTTTCTGGTCAGTGATGAAAAGGAAGAGCAGAAGTGGATAGACAGCGCAGGTAGTCAGACTATTGAGTTTGTTCCTCAGCCATTGAAACATCATACGCTGAATAATGCCTTACAACGTATCATCAAGGCCGGAGGTCGACAGCCGGTTAATCACAAAAGTCATCAGTCCATGGAATTGTTCCGCAGCCTGGTTGGAAACAGTCGTGGGATTACCCAGATAAGCAAACTGATTGAGCAAGTCGCCGACTCGGATGCCAATGTTTTGATATTGGGTGAGTCAGGAACAGGCAAGGAAGTGGTTGCACGTAATCTGCATTACAAATCTGCTCGCAATAACAAACCTTTTGTGCCGGTTAACTGTGGTGCGATCCCGGCTGATTTACTGGAAAGTGAATTATTTGGTCATGAGAAAGGGGCTTTTACCGGTGCCATCAGTGCCAGACAGGGACGGTTTGAATTGGCGCAGGGTGGCACCCTGTTTCTGGACGAAATTGGTGACATGAGTTTACCAATGCAAGTCAAATTACTGCGTGTCCTGCAGGAAAAGACCTTTGAACGTGTGGGTAGTAACAAGAGTATTAATGCGGATGTGCGTATTATTGCTGCCACACATCGTAATCTGGAGGAATCGATTACAGAAGGTAATTTCCGTGAGGATTTGTATTATCGTCTGAATGTATTCCCAATTGAAATGCCACCTTTACGTGAGCGCATAGAAGATGTTCCGTTATTGATTAATGAATTAATTGCCCGCTTTGAACACGAAGGGCGTGGTTCTGTACGTTTGACTCCGGCGGCCGTTGTTTCACTTTGTCAGTATGATTGGCCGGGTAATGTGCGTGAACTTTCGAATCTGGTTGAGCGATTAATTATTCTGTATCCATACGGTGTTGCTGATGTGCATGATTTACCAGACAAGTTTCAGGTGGAGGGGATCAGTAATCCAAATCAGACAATACCGGTAATTCCGGACAGTATTTTGCCTGAAACCCGGCTCGACGATTCTCCACGGTTGCCTCGTAGCGGCATTGATCTCAAGGAACATCTGACCACGTTAGAAGCCAACTACATCAAACAGGCACTGGATGAATGTGATGGAGTAGTTGCCCATGCGGCCAATATGCTCGGTATGCGCAGAACCACATTGGTCGAGAAAATGCGCAAACTCGGTCTGACTCGTATCGAGACAGAAGCAAGTTAAACTATTCATCGTCATGCCGGATTTAATCCGGCATCTCGTCCAGTTTATTTCAATAAATCCTCAGTCTCTCTGACAGCTAAAATACTCCTGCCATATTATTGACCCCGGTTTTTCCTCCTTTTTCATAACTCTCTAATATTTATACAAATATCTTTTCAGGCACGTTTTTTGCTATGTGTTTTACGCACGCCTTTTTTCTGACGTGTGAAATGAACTGCTAATCCCGGGAGAATGAATGAGTACCGTCAATTCAGTACAAAACAAGGATCTGGAAAAGGCATTTGTTGCCTTTAGTCAGGCATCTGAGCAGTTGGTGTCTTCCTATCAGGTGCTTGAAGCGCGCGTTGCTGATTTGACAGGTGAACTTGCCGAAGCCCGATCCAGTCGTGAACAGGAACTTCAGCAAAAAGAACGGCTGGCAGATCGTTTGCAGACATTGTTAACAGCATTACCCGCCGGTGTCGTTTTGCTTGATGGCAATGGTGTTGTGCAGGAATGTAACCCGGCAGCTCTTGATCTTCTGGGCGAACCGCTGATTGGTGAAGTCTGGGTTGATATTATTGAGCGATCATTTGCGCCGCGTGTTGATGATGGACAGGAAGTATCACTCAAGGATGGCAGGTTGGTCAGTATTTCCGCCAGCTCGCTGGATAGTGAACCCGGCATGATCCTTTTGTTGAAAGATGTGACAGACCATCGTCGTATGCAGGAAAAACTTGATCGGAGCAAACGCCTGAGTGCAATGGGTGAAATGGCGGCTTCATTGGCGCATCAGATTAGAACGCCTTTATCCTCAGCATTGCTTTATACCGCGCATTTATCCAAGAGTGATATTAATAACCATGATCGGCAGCGTTTTGCCGGCAAAGCCTTATCGCGTTTACGCGATCTGGAAAAAATGGTCAACGATATGCTGTTATTCGTGAGAGGTAAAAAAATGATATGTGAAGAAATCCTGATTGACGATTTACTGGATGATGTTGAACACGTACTTGAGTCAAAGCTGTCTGAAAACAATTCTGAATTTAATATTATTCACAAAATTCCCGGAATAATTCTGCATGGTAACCGTCAGGCATTAGTGGGTGCAATTTTGAATCTGGCTTCAAATGCAATGGAAGTAGGCGGTAAGGGAACACGCTTGTCGCTTGAAACCTCGTTTCTTGCCAGCAATGTTATTGAGATCAAATTAACTGATAACGGCCCCGGATTATCGGAAGAAGAGCAGGAGCAGGTCTTCGAACCTTTCTTTACAAAACGTACTGGTGGCACTGGTTTGGGACTGGCTGTTGTACAGGCCGTTGCAAATGCCCATCAAGGTGATGCATGGGTGGTGTCTGAAGAAGGCAAGGGCGCCACATTTGGTTTGAATTTGCCAGTCAGAATTGAAAACCACAATATGTTTTCAGGTATGGGATCACAAGCAGCAGGTTTATGAAACACAATTACCGGAGCAATTTATGTCGCAATCCACAGTCCTAGTTGTAGAAGACGATCAGTCATTGCGTGAAGCATTACACGACACGCTTGAAATAGCCGGTTATACCGTTGCAACAGCAGAAGACGGTAATGCCGCCATGAACGTGCTTGAGAACGAGGAGATAGGCATGGTCATCAGTGATGTGCAGATGGAGCCAATGGATGGTTATACCTTGCTGAAGAAAATAAAAAGCACCAAGGGTGATTTACCCGTGATGCTCATGACCGCGTATGGTGATATTCAAAAAGCAGTGCAGGCCATGCGTGAGGGAGCAGTTGATTATCTGGTTAAACCTTTTGAGGCAGAAGTCCTGATAAACATGATCGAGCGTTATATTCGCCAGCCGGAACTGGAAGAATCAGAATTTATTGCTCATGACACATCAACGATTGAACTCAAGGAACTGGCCAAACGCATTGCAGATACGGAAGCGACTGTTTTGATCAGTGGTGACAGTGGAACCGGTAAGGAAGTGCTTGCGCGTTTTATTCACAATAATTCGCCGCGTGCAGACAAACCGTTTGTCGCAATCAATTGTGCGGCTATCCCGGACAATATGCTGGAAGCGACCCTGTTTGGTTATGAGAAAGGCGCATTTACCGGCGCCTATAACGCCTGTCCAGGCAAGTTTGAACAGGCCAATGGCGGCACATTGTTACTCGATGAAATATCGGAAATGGATCTGGGTTTACAGGCCAAGTTACTGCGTGTGTTGCAGGAGCGGGAAGTGGAACGACTCGGTGGTCGCAAGATGATTGATCTTGATGTCCGTGTTCTGGCAACAACCAACCGGATTTTGAAAGAAGAAGTAACATCGGGTAATTTCCGTGAAGATTTATTTTATCGTCTTAATGTTTTACCAATGCATATCAAACCATTGCGAGAAAGAACCGTCGATATTCTGCCAATTGCAGAACGTATCATAGAAAGAATTGCGCTTCGCAGTGGCCGTCCAATCCCGGAGTTGTCTGAACAGGCGAAGCATTATCTCAAAACCAATAAATGGCCTGGCAATGTACGTGAACTGGATAATATGATGCAGCGTGCACTGGTTTTACAGCGCGGCAATCTGATTGATGTGGATGATATTTTATTTGAGCATATTGATATGTCATCTGCACAATCTGAAAACGATGATGATTCATGCAATGCATTAACCAAGGATCTCAAGACACGTGAACAGGACATTATTCTGGAGTCATTGCGTGAGTCCGGCGGCAGCCGCAAACACACAGCTGAAAAACTCGGGATCAGCCCTCGTACACTGCGTTACAAACTGGCGCGAATGCGCGAGGCGGGAATCCCGATCCCGGGTGATATTGGTACGGAAACTGCATAATTAATCTGAATTACAGGGGGAGAATAAGAAATGAAGCCGATCACAGCCGATCAACTACTGGCTCAAATGAAGTCAATTACCCAGGCCGCGCAGGGGAGTGCACTTTCTGCTGATAAAAAGACAGAAAGTGTTGATTTCTCAAATATGCTCAAAAGCGCAATGGATACAGTGAACACCCATCAACAAAAATCGCGTGAAATGAAAACGGCATTTGAGTTGGGTGATCCTAATGTGGATTTGTCACAAGTGATGATTTCCATGCAGAAGGCAAGCATCTCCTTTCAGGCAATGGTTCAGGTACGCAATAAACTGGTCAATGCCTATCAGGATATTATGAACATGCCGGTGTGATGGGCTTCACAGTCATCTTGAGAAATTTATGATAATAAGATTACGAGGTATTTATGGCAGAGGTTAATCCAGCACAACTTGCTGCGCCTGCGCGCGGCTTTAACGCCTTACCAGTCTTGAAACAACTGGGTCTGATGATAGGACTGGCAGCCAGTGTTGCGCTGGGAGTGGCCGTTGTTATGTGGGCACAGACACCAAACTATAAAATGCTCTATAGCAACCTGTCAGACAAGGATACCGGACTGGTCATGGATGCACTGGAAAAGGCAAAAATTGAATATTCGATAGATCAAAGTTCCGGCTCTGTGCTGGTAGCCGGTTCAAAAGTACATGATGCACGCATGTTACTGGCGGCACAGGGATTACCCAAAAGTGCCGGTGGCGGTTTTGATTCCATGGATGAGCAACAGGGTTTTGGTGTCAGCCAGTTTCAGGAAAAGGCACGTTATCATCGAGCGATGGAAGAAGAGCTGGCCAGAACCATTATGACTCTGGCCAATGTGCAAACAGCCAGAGTTCATCTTGCTGTTCCTAAACAATCGGTTTTTGTTCGTAATCGTAAAAAGCCCAGTGCATCAGTTGTGTTGAATCTTTATGCCGGAAGAAACCTGCAACCGGGACAGATTGAGGCCATTGTCAATATGGTTGCTTCCAGTGTTTCGGAACTGGATACCAATCAGGTGTCAGTCATTGATCAAAAAGGCAGGTTGTTATCCAAGACCATGCAGGATGGTGATTTGTCGTTATCAGCAGGACAATTTGATTACAAACGTCAGCTGGAAGAATATTATTCACGTCGAGTCGAAGATATTCTGACACCGATTATCGGTGCGGGTGGTGTCAGGGCACAAGTGGTTGCTGATCTGGATTTCACAACAACGGAACAGACTCAGGAATCCTATAATCCGGATTTGCCGGCCGTGCGCAGTGAGCAGGTAGTTGAAGAGACAAGCAATGGTGGAATGTCATCTGCCGGTGTGCCGGGTGCATTACCCAATCAGCCGGGTACGGGTGGTCAAGGGAATGCCGCAGAGGAAGGACAGTCTTCCTCGGGAAGCAGCAGTCGACGCTCGGTTTTAAACTATGAACTGGACAGGACGATTAGTCACACACGAAAGGCTGCCGGCAGTTTGCGCCGCATTTCCGTTGCGGTTGTTGTCGACAATAAACAGGTTCTGGATGAAGCGGGTGAGGCCTCACGGGTCAAGTTAACAGAGGATGAACTGGCTCGGGTGATAAGTCTGGTCAAGGACACCATCGGGTTTGATGCCCAACGTGGCGATACAGTAAATGTGATTAATGCCGAGTTTTCCCAGCAGCCTGCTCCTGAGCCCCTGCCGGAGCCTGCTATCTGGGAGCAGGCATGGGTATGGGATATTGCCAAACAGGCACTGGGTGGGGCGGTTATTTTGCTGCTTATTTTCGGGGTTTTGAAGCCGGTATTGGGTTCTTTGGCTAAACTTGATATAGGGGCTGGCATGGTCGGCGGTACAGGCGGGGAAGTCATGTTTCCCGGAGCCGGTGGTGGCGATACGCATGGTGGAGCTGCAATTACCCAGCAGGCACAGGAAAGACAACGTCTGAACCAGAGTTATGAAGTGAACATGAATACAGCCAAGCAAATGGTGGCACAGGATCCCAAACGGGTGGCGCAAGTAGTCAAGAGTTGGGTAGGTACAGGTGGTGAAGAGTGAGTGAACTTCCTTCCAAATTTGATGGTGTAGATCGTGCAGCCATTTTTCTGTTGTCACTTGGTGAAAATGAGGCAGCAGAAATCCTCAAGCACATGGGACCGAAAGAGGTACAGAAAGTGGGTATGGCCATGTCCAGTCTGCACAACATTACCCGCACCGATGTCGCGACAGTTGTTTCCTATTTTCTGGCAGAAGCAGAAAGTTTTACTGCGCTGGGTGTAGGCAGTGATGAATACATACGTTCGGTTCTGGTTAATGCACTGGGTGAAGAAAAAGCCAATGGTGTGATTGACAGAATCCTGATGGGTGGCAAGACCAAGGGACTTGAAACGCTTAAATGGATGGAGCCACGTGGTATTGCAGAAATTATTCGACTGGAACATCCGCAAATTATTTCGATTATTCTGGCTTATCTGGAACCGGATCAGGCGGCAGAAGTGCTGGCCTTTTTCCCTGATCGTGTCAGGACAGACATCATGATGCGTATTGCTTCACTTGATGGTATACCACCATCCGCACTGACTGAATTAAATGCCATTATGGAATCACAGTTTTCCGGTTCCAATACCAACATCAAAACTTCCAGCGTGGGCGGTGTCAAGACAGCGGCCAATATTCTTAACAACATGGAAGGCACAGCAGAAGGCGATATTATCGAGAAGATCAAGGAAGTTGATTCTGATTTGGGTCAGGCAATTCAGGATAATATGTTTGTATTTGAAAATCTGCTTGAAATCGATGATAAGGGTATCCAGTTGCTGCTCAGGGAAGTGTCATCTGAAACACTGGTTGTTGCATTGAAGGCAGCACCGGATCCGCTTAAGGAAAAAGTGTTCAACAATATGTCCAAACGTGCCAGCGAAATGCTACGTGATGATATGGAAGTACGTGGCCCTGTCAAACTGAGTGAAGTTGAAACTGCACAAAAAGAAATTCTGGCGATAGCGCGTCGTATGGCTGATGCAGGTGAGATTACACTTGGTGGACACGGTGATGAGTATGTCGAGTAAGATCATCACGGCTGACAAGCTGACGGAGAGTGCAAGTTGGCAATCTTCGCAAACAGGTGAAAAAAATGAAGCCAAGGCCAATGGTCAGCAGGAAAAACCTAAAAAAGGGACAACACTGCTAACGGCCAGTCAAATCGAGGAATTGCAACAGCAGGCTTACAATGAAAGCCATGATCGTGGTTACAAGGAAGGGTTGGCGACAGGAAAAAAGCAGGCTGCAGAAGTTGTACAGCATTTAAATACCATTCTCGAATCCCTGCATGCACCATTTAAGGAACTGGATGAACAGGTCGAGCAAGAACTAGTTTCTCTTTCAATTACTATTGCCCGACAACTGATCCGTCGTGAATTAAAAACAGACCCGGGACAGGTGATTGCAGTGGTGCGTGAAGCAGTGTCAAACCTGCCGGTTGCTTCACGTAATGTCCGTATCTATCTTCATCCCGAAGATGCCGCTGTCGTTAAGGAAAATCTGGCCGCGACAGAGGGAGAAAGTGCCTGGACGATTGTTGAAGAGCCGGTTATGTCTCGTGGTGGATGCCGTGTTGTTACCGACACTTCTCAAATTGATGCCACTGTCGAAAAACGTTTGACCGGGATCATTACCCAATTACTGGGTGGTGAACGTGAAGAGGATTTGAAGTCTGAACAACCCTCTGATCAGAATCCGGAATAGTGATGTATGAAACATCAAATCCCAGAAACCAATCGTAATAGCATCTGGCTGAAGGATCTTTCCCAATACCGAAAACGAATCAGGGACTCCCAACCATTGATGGTAGAGGGCAAACTGACACGCATGATTGGTTTGACGCTGGAAGCAGTGGGTTGCCAGGCGGCTATTGGTGGTCGTTGTCTGGTTGAGGCGCCGGGTGGCAACACAGTTGAGGCTGAAGTCGTTGGTTTTTCAGCTGACAAACTGTATCTGATGCCAACAGGTGACATTCGTGGCCTTGTTCCTGACTCTCGCGTTATTCCAACAGGTCATGTATGTGAAGTGGAAGTAGGCGAAGAACTGCTTGGACGTGTTCTGGATGGTGCCGGTCGTCCGCTTGATGGCCGCGGTCCATTGCATACAGAAAAGCGTGTTCCTTTAACCGGAGAAAAAATCAATCCGTTAGCACGTCAACCGATATCAGAACCACTGGATGTGGGTATCAGGGCAATCAACTCACTTTTAACGGTTGGGCGTGGACAACGTATGGGTTTGTTTGCCGGCAGCGGGATCGGAAAGAGTGTGTTGCTCGGTATGATGACACGCTTTACTGATGCTGATGTGATAGTAGTAGGTTTAATTGGTGAGCGTGGTCGTGAGGTAAAAGAATTTATTGAAAACATTCTGGGCACTGAAGGCATGGCGCGTGCCGTTGTTGTTGCCTCACCAGCAGACAATTCACCCCTGATGCGATTGCATGGGGCGGCAGTGGCCACCAGTATTGCTGAATATTTTCGTGATCAGGGAAAACAGGTACTGTTACTCATGGATTCACTGACACGCTATGCACAGGCACAGCGTGAAATTGGTCTTGCCATCGGTGAGCCGCCCGCCACCAAGGGTTATCCACCTTCGGTGTTTGCAAAACTGACACAATTGGTTGAACGCGCCGGTAATGGTGATGCCGGGCGTGGTTCTATTACAGCATTTTATACTGTGTTGGTGGAGGGAGATGATCAACAGGATCCGATTGCCGATGCGGCTCGTGCAATTCTTGATGGTCATATTGTTTTATCACGGAGTTTGGCAGATGCAGGGCATTATCCGGCTATTGATATTGAAGCATCCATTAGTCGTGCCATGACCGAAATAACCGAGGAAGCACACCAATTAACCGCACGTGATTTTAAACGCATCTATAATACCTATTCACAGAATCGGGACTTAATCAGTGTGGGCGCGTATACTAGCGGCAGTGATGCACGTATCGATGAAGCGATAGCAATGTATCCCAGAATGAATGATTTTTTACAACAGGGAATGAACCAGTCTGTTTCTTTTGACCAAAGCATACATGATATGAATGTTTTAATGCAGACACAGGAAGATGTTGTAGTGCAGCCACAGAATACGATTGGATCACTACCTAATCAGGCGGTGGTAATCAATAAGCCGCAGGTTAAATCATGACACGTTCTGACCGTCTGAAGCCTATTGTCAAGATTGCCGAATCACATGAAAAGGAAGCGGCAAGGATGTTGGGTTTACAGCAGCGTTTACTGGATCAATATGAAACCAAACTGGGAGAGTTGTTGTCATGGCGCAAGGAATACCGGGAACAGTTTCAACAAGCAGGTAAACAGGGAATTCAGGCATCAAAAATGCATGATTATCAGGCCTTCCTGCAACGTCTGGATCTGGCAATCAGCCAGCAACGACAAATGATAGAACAGGCGATATATCATTATGAACAACACAAGAAAAACTGGCAGAGTAAACGCAGTCGTACACAGGCACTGGATAAGACAGTAGATCGATTTAAAAAACAGGAACAGCGTGAAGAAACCCGAAAGGAACAAAAAGAACTGGATGAACACGCCCAGCGCCGATTCCAGACTCATGAAGAATAAAAAACCGGATACAAACCAATAAAGATGTAATCAAAGCTGTATTTCCTGTTTCAATGTAAGAATATCCCACTTAAGTTATCGTTTTTGCATCTAACTTGGCACAGCATTTGCTTTAGTACGGGTGAAACCAACTTTAAGTAATCGGGGAAACCATGTCACAGGCAGATTCATTATTGCCCATCAGCACACAGACCACGGTGTCGACAGGCGCGTCTATTCCCCAACTTGTTGAAAATAATAAGGATTCGAGAGGGGGTAATCCCTTTGCTGATTTACTCAAATCCAATCTGACACAATCAGAAGCCGGCAAGCCAATCTCTGGCCAGAATCCACAGACCGGCAATACCCTCACTGCTCAGGGTCAGGATTTGCCGCAAGACGGCAATCTACTACCTGTTGTTCCCGGTTTTTATATCCTGAACAAGGCGGGATTATTGGCTGGTCAGAATTTATCAGGTACAGAACTACCTGTTCAGACTGAGCCGACGCTCCCCACAACCGTTCCTGTTGTGCAGTCAACTACAGAAGATGTAGAAAAGGGGGTTGTTTCTGAAATGACGTCTTCTGAAGTGACATCTGATGCAGAAACGGCATCCAGCCCTTCAGGTATCGATACCAAAGTGGATAACAAGGCAGAACAAAACAACGCTGGGACAGAGGTACTTTCTGCTCTTGAGTCAAAACAATCTGTTCCTGTAACAACAAATACAAGCGGCACTGAAACACAGACAGCCACAGATTCAGCAAGAACTCTTTCCTCCAGGAGTGCGTTACCAGAAGCCAGTGTTGTCGGGCAGCAAAAAGCGGTTGAGAACATCCTCAAGCATTCAAGTGAAACTGATAATAGTGAGACAGAAGTCGAGCTCTTACCGGAGAACGCACGTGATGCATCAGCCCGTCTGGCAGCATTAATGCAAAAACATAATCATTCTCCAGCCGGAAATACACAGGCTGAAAAAAATTCAATACTGGAAAATACGGATGCTGAACGATTAATACAGGAGATCACAGACGGCAAAAAACTGCTCGATTCCGAACAGGTTAAAACCAATACATCAGCACGCACTGTGATGAATACGCTTGGTGCTGGTATCAGTAATGATTTGGCACAAAATCTGAATCAGTCTCAAATACTCAGCAACCAATCCGGGTTTCAGGTCATAGGTTCTCAAGCACCATCATCAAATTCTGCTTCGGTAATATCGCAAGCACCGGTAATTGATATGCCGTTGAAGCAACAGGGTTGGGATGAAGCCATGGGGCAACGTGTCATGTGGCAAATCAACCAGAAGATACAACGTGCAGATATACGCATGAATCCACCACATCTTGGACCGCTTGAAGTGCGCATCAGTATGACGGAAGAAGGTGCCAATATTTCATTTAGCTCACATCATGGGGTTGTGAGAGAAACAGTGGAAGCATCAATACCAAAATTGCGGGAAATGCTGGAAGAACAGGGCATCACACTTGCCAACGCCGATGTTTCAGAACAATCCGTTGCTCAGCAAAACTATCAGGGTGAAACGGGTGATGGCAATGATTCATCCGCTATGAGGCATGATAGCCAAACTCAGGACAATGAAAATGTGCTTTTGTCCGGAACCTCCACCATGCCTTTATCCGATCGCATGCTCGATTTATTTGCCTGAATCTGTTCCACCGGGCGAGTCGGTAATCTGACTACCCACTTCATAACTCTCTGAAATCGCCATAAATTCGGCATTAATTTCCCGTTTTCAAGTCAAATGTCTGACATCATTCCAGATCGTACTTGTATCTTGTTGAAATATAACTATTTTATATACATGCCCTGATGGCATAGCTCTTGCAAATAAAACGGCAGGATTCTGTAAACCTTAATGACAGGAAAACAAGCTCATGGCGGAAAATGAAAACCTAGATGATGACGATCTCGACCTGGCAACAGAAGGCGGGGACAAGAAAGGTGTACTGGCTGCCTTAAAAAATAAAAAAATGCTCATGCTTATTGGAGGGGGTATTTTACTGATTGCATTGTCTATAGGTGGCACTTTGTTATTGGTTGGTGGTGGCAGTAATGATGCAAACATGGAAGAAGAAGATACTGCTGAAGAAGTGTCAGATAAAAAACAGTCTGATGCCAAGAAAGCCAAGAAGAAAGGTAAAGGTGAGAAGGAGCCGGTTTATTTTGCACTTGAACCATCCTTTGTAGTCAATTTCACAGACAAAACCGGTATTCGTTATTTACAGGCAAGCATGGATCTTTTGGTAACAGATGCACTGGTTATTGATGATCTGAAAAAGCATATGCCACTGATACGGAATAATATGTTGTTGCTTTTAGGAAGCCAGAGCACAGATGTTATTAATACACGGGAAGGAAAACAGCGACTGCGTAATGACATTCTGAAAGAAATCCAGAAAGTCATGAAAGAAAAGACCGGTGAACCGGGTGTGGAAGCGGTTTATTTTACCAGTTTTGTGGTGCAGTAATAATGGCGATTAATGACCTTTTATCCCAGGACGAAATTGATGCGCTGCTGCATGGTGTAGGAAGTGGTGATGTCGATACTGAAGGTGATGATTCACTGGGTGAAGAATCGGCATCGGCATTTGATTTTGCCAGTCAGGATCGAATTGTTCGTGGGCGAATGCCCACACTGGAAATGATCAATGAACGTTTTTCACGTTTATTCCGTGTAACCTTGTTTAACTTTCTGAGACGTTCAGCAGAAATTTCAGTTGGTGCAGTTCAAATGCTGAAATTCTCTGAATATATTCACACGCTACTTGTACCGACAAGTCTCAACATGGTCAAAATGCCGCCTTTGCGTGGCACAGCCCTTTTCGTGTTTGATCCACGTCTTGTATACATTGTTGTTGATAATTTTTTTGGCGGAGACGGGCGCTTTCATTCCAAGATCGAAGGGCGTGAATTTACTGCAACCGAGTTGCGTATTGTCAATATGATGCTGAACAAGGTGTTTGAGGATTTACACACTGCATGGGGGCCGGTGCTCCCTGTTGATTTCGAGTATACAAGCTCGGAAGTAAATCCGCAGTTTGCCAATATTGTGAGCCCCAGTGAAGTTGTAGTTGTCAGTTCATTTCATATTGAGCTGGAAGGTGGTGGCGGAGATCTGCATGTGACCTTGCCCTATGCCATGCTGGAACCGATTCGTGAATTACTGGATGCCGGTGTGCAGAGTGATACAACAGAAACAGATGAACGCTGGTCAACTGCACTGCATGAAGAAATGAGAGAAGCATCTCTGGATATAAGTTGTGAATTAACAGAAGCAGAGTTGACTTTAAGGGAAGTGCTTCAGCTTAAAGCAGGGGATGTAATTCCGGTAACCATTCCTGAACTGGTTACGGTACGTGCCGAGGGTATACCTGTATTCAGGGGTATTTTTGGCAGGGCGCATGATAACTATGCAGTGAAGATTGTAGAGAGTTCGGAAAGGCCGGCACACAAAGAAAATGACATTATCAAGAAAAAACACTAGCGTTATCTAAATACTGGGAGTGAGCCATGAGCGAACCAACTGATACTGACAATGAACAACAAACCGGAGATGACTGGGCTGATGCCATGTCTGAACAGGAGTCAGCTGAAACTGCCGCTGGAGAATCGGAAGCGGGTGGAGAAGAGGAAGGTTTAGATAACCCTCCGGCAACCACTGATGGTGATAAGCAGGAATACCAGCGAGTGGAAACACAGGAACTGGTTGATGACGGCAAGCCACTTACTGAAGATGAAAATCTGGATCTGATCCTTGATATTCCGGTTACTATTTCCATGGAAATAGGCCGTTCACATATCAACATCCGCAACCTTCTGCAACTGAATCAGGGTTCAGTAATTGAACTTGATCGTTTGGCAGGTGAACCAATGGATGTACTCGTCAACGGAACGTTGATAGCACATGGTGAAGTGGTGGTTGTTAACGAAAAGTTCGGTATTCGACTCACTGACGTTATCAGTCCTGCTGAACGTATCAAGAAGCTGAAATAATGATGTCCAGAATGTTTCCCTGTTTCCTTGCGTTGTTCGGGGTGGCCTTTAGCCCCCTGCTGATAGCAGAAGAGAAGGTGCGTTCTGCTGTTTCTCCTGGCCCCATTTCGATGGATATGTTGATTCAACTGGTTATCGGCTTGCTGATTGTGCTTGCTGTGATTGTGGCAGCAGCCTGGTTTATGCGCCGGTTTGGCAAACTGAATTTTAATGCCGGTAGAAATATCAAGATTCTGGAAGGACTAGCTATTGGCCAGCGTGAACGGGTTGTACTGATGCAGGTGGGTGAAAAGCAATTGCTGGTAGGTGTCACGCAGGGTCGGATGGAAACCCTGCTGGTACTGGATGAAAAAATCAAGATTGATGAACGCCCGACTCAAATCTCGTTTGCAGAAAGATTAACGCAGGCATTAAAACAGAAGGCAGTGACATCATGATGAAAATGATATTCAGAATTTTTCTTGCCAGCGTTTTGTTTATTCTGGTCGGAAATGTGTCAGCACAACCCGGTCTTGATGCGGTTTCTGTTACTACGGCAGCTAATGGTGCACAAACCTATTCTCTGACACTGCAGGCACTTGCGTTAATGACAGCATTAACGCTGTTACCGGCTGGCCTGCTGATGCTGACATCCTTCACTCGTATAGTGATTGTACTTTCCATTTTGCGTACTGCACTGGGAACACACACAACACCGACCAATCATATTATTATCGGGCTGTCATTGTTTCTGACTGTCTTTGTTATGGCACCGGTATTTGATGCTGTATACAACAATGCCGTCAAACCCTATCTGGATGAACAGGTCACTATTCAGGAAGCATTGGACAAGGCCAAAACACCATTTCGATCTTTTATGCTGGATCAAACACGTGAAGATGATTTGGCATTATTCACACGCATATCAGGCAAGGAAAGTATTAATAGTCCTGATGAAGTGCCGTTCTCCCTGTTGGTACCTGCCTTTATGACCAGTGAACTGAAAACGGCATTTCAAATTGGTTTTATTCTGTTTATTCCATTTTTGATTATTGATCTGGTTGTGGCCAGTGTCTTGATGGCGATGGGTATGATGATGCTGTCACCATTGATTATTTCATTGCCGTTTAAAATCATGTTGTTTGTACTGGTAGATGGCTGGTCACTCATTATGGGTACGCTGGCATCCAGTTTTTATGTGTAAAAGAGAAGAGTAGATGACACCTGATTCCATTGTCACACTGATGCAGCAAACTGTGCAGGTTATTATGATTCTGGTGGCCGTTATTCTGTTGCCGGCACTGGCTGTTGGTCTTCTTGTCAGTATGTTTCAGGCGGCAACACAGATTAATGAAATGACATTGAGTTTTATTCCAAAATTACTGGTGACATTACTGGTATTGATGATTGGTGGTAGTTGGCTTCTGAAAGTGATTCTCGACTATTCACAACGGCTTATTGAAAATATTCCGTTTATGATTGGGTAAAAAACCTGGATTCCGTAGTTGACCATTGTAAGGAAATGTAAATATGTCATCAAAAAAACAAATTGGTGGTTTTAGAGGATTCATCCAGTCAAGAAAACACTACGGCCTGTATAGCACATTACATTTTCTGTCTGGCTGTGTTGCGAATCGTCGCAATAGTCTGGCTATTACTTCTCATCGCGCCTTGCCAGACAGAAAATGTAATGCACTCTACAGGTCGTTCAACCACGGATTCCAAGTTTAATATGGACTATAGTAGCGCTCAGATCGGTGCATGGGTTGGTACATTGTTTTGGCCTTTTTGTCGTATTGCAGCACTGATGAGTGTTTCCCCTATTCTGGGTATGAAACTGATTCCGGCTCGTATAAGAGTTGTACTGGCAATCATGATCACCATGGTGGTTGCACCCTTGATTCCGTCAGTACCTCAGGTCGATGTGCTCAGTCCGGATGGTATCCTGATTATTATCCAGCAAGTCCTGATTGGTTTGTCCATGGGCTTTGTATTACAGATGGTGTTTGGTGTATTTACATTAGGTGGTCAGGTAATTGCCATGAGTATGGCGCTCGGGTTTGCATCCATGAATGATCCCATCTCCGGTATTTCAGTTCCCACCGTTTCACAGTTATTTACCATTCTGGTGACATTAACTTTTCTTGCCTTCAATGGACACCTGATTGCGATTGAGGTGATTGCAGACAGTTTCCGTACCTTGCCCATAGGTACAACAGGTCTGGCATTAAGCAGTATCCATGATTTGATCTCATGGGCGAGTTATATGTTCATTGGAGCTGTATTAATTTCATTGCCGGCAATTGCCTCCATGCTTGTTATTAATCTGGGTTTTGGCATCATGACGCGTTCTGCTCCCCAGCTTAATATTTTTGTTGTTGGTTTCCCTGTCATTATTACCATGGGATTTGTTGTTATTGTTCTGACACTACCTTCCATTTCTGCTCATTTAACCAGTATGACTGACAGCGGATTTGAATTGATGCGCAGTCTGGCCAGAGGAGGATAACGTATGGCTGAGTCAGATGCACAGGAACGGACAGAAGAACCCACGGCGAAACGGTTAAGTGATGCGCGAGAAAAAGGGCAAATTGCCCGTTCGCGTGAAATGAACACCATGTTGATTCTGTTGGCGGGCGGTGTTGGTATGATGATGATGGGCAGTTATCTGGTGAGTGGTGTTGCAGACATCATGTCAGGCATTTTTCAGATAACACGTACCGAGATATTTGACACCAACAGTCCTATGAATCTTTTTGCAAAAGCAATTGCAGATTCAGTCGGTGTTTTAACGCCTTTGTTTATTCTATTGTTTATTGTCGCGCTGGTGGCACCAATGCTACTTGGTGGTTTCTCGTTCAGTCCGCAGTCAATTGCTTTTAAATGGGAAAAACTGGATCCCATCAAGGGGATGGGTAAGTTATTTGCCATGCGCTCCTTGATGGAACTGGCAAAGGCGTTAGGGAAATTTTTATTGATCGGTTCGGTAGCCAGTGGGGTGTTATGGTTTTATTTTGAAGATTTTCTGGTTATAGGAAATCAGGATATAAAGCCGGCGCTTGCACAGACAATGGACATACTGGGCTGGTCATTTATTTTTATCAGTGCCTCATTAATAGTGATTGCTGCTATTGATGTGCCGTTTCAGTTATGGGATCACAGCCGTCAATTAAAAATGACCAAGCAGGAAGTGAAGGATGAATACAAGCAGACGGATGGTAGCCCGGAAGTAAAATCCCGAGCACGCCAGTTGCAGCGTGAAATGGCTGAGCGCCGCATGATGGCAGAAGTACCCAAGGCCGATGTCGTGATCACCAACCCGACGCATTATGCGATTGCCCTGCGTTATGATCAGGCCAGAATGGATGCACCAGTTGTGGTTGCCAAGGGTGCTGATCTTGTTGCCGCCAAGATTCGTGAAATTGCAAATGCCAATGATATTGCGATAGTTTCTTCTCCTGTACTGGCGCGCGCCATTTATTTCACAACAGAAATAAACAAGATGATTCCGGAAAGTCTGTATCTGGCAGTTGCACAGGTACTGGCCTACGTATTCCAGTTGCGTGGTCGCCGTCGCAAGGGCCATATAAATGATAAACCCATAAACATGTCTGATGTTCCGGTACCGGAAGATTTCAGGTATGACGAAGAGCAGGAATAATTTATGGAACAGGCAGGCGCATTAAATATTAGAGAGTTGACCCGTAACGGCATGGGCACGCCGGTGCTGATGGTCATGATGTTGTCGATGATGGTGTTGCCATTACCGACCATCATGCTGGATATGTTATTTACCTTTAATATTTCACTTGCGATGGTTGTAATTCTTGCCGGCATTTATTCCAGAAAGCCGCTCGATTTTGCCGCATTTCCAACCGTACTTTTGATTGCAACCTTGTTAAGACTTGGACTTAACGTGGCCTCTACCCGTGTTGTATTACTGAATGGACATACCGGAACGGATGCAGCTGGTCAGGTGATCAAGGCATTTGGTGAGTTTGTGGTTGGTGGCAATTATACGGTTGGTCTGGTTGTCTTTATTATTCTCGTCATTATTAACTTTGTGGTGGTTACCAAGGGTGCCGGACGCGTTTCTGAAGTCAGTGCAAGATTTACACTTGATGCAATGCCGGGTAAACAAATGGCAATTGATGCTGATCTGAATGCCGGTATTATTAATCAGGATGAGGCAAGGGAACGTCGTGAGGAAATCATGCGTGAAGCAGATTTCTACGGAGCGATGGATGGTGCCAGCAAATTTGTACGCGGTGATGCCATTGCCGGTATTCTGATCCTCATCATTAATATAGTTGGTGGTCTATCAATCGGCATTATTCAGCATGATATGGCATTTTCTGATGCCATGCGTAACTATACCTTGTTAACGATTGGTGATGGTCTGGTTGCACAAATCCCATCACTGGTCTTGTCCAGTGCGGCGGCAATCATGGTAACGCGCATATCTTCGGCACAAGATATGGGCAGTCAGATTTTGCACCAGCTTTTTGCTGATCCACGTTCGTTGGCTGTGACATCCGCTGTTCTAGGTGCAATCGGATTAATACCCGGTATGCCCAATTTTGCTTTTTTGTTACTGGCAACGATTGGCGGTTCATCTGCATGGTACATGATGCAGAGACAACGTGTTCCCGAGATAGTGGTGCAACCTAAAGAGGAAGCTCCTGCACCAGAGTCGGTCGATCTCGGTTGGGATGATGTTGTCCCGGTGGATCCGATTGGTCTTGAAGTCGGTTATCGTCTAATACCGCTGGTAGACAAGACACAGGGTGGTCAACTGATGGGACGTATAAAAGGGATACGTCGCAAACTGACACAGGAACTGGGCTTCCTGATTTCACCGGTTCATATTCGTGACAATCTTGATCTACCTCCCAGCACATATCGTATTTCATTAATGGGTGTGCCGGTGGGTGAAACCGAGGTACATCCGGAACGTGAACTGGCGATCAATCCCGGACAGGTATTTGGTGAACTGGCAGGGATAAGGACAGTGGATCCGGCCTTTGGCTTGAAAGCTATCTGGATTGAAGCCGATCAACGTGAACAGGCACAGACACTGGGTTATACCGTAGTGGATGCCAGCACCGTTATTGCAACTCACCTGAGTCAGGTTATTCAAACCCATGCACATGAATTGTTAGGGCGTGAGGATGTACAGCAGTTACTGGATAATCTGGCCAAGAGTAGTCCCAAGCTGGTGGAATCACTGGTGCCCGAAGCCTTGCCGCTGGGTGTGATTGTGAAAGTCCTTCAAAACCTGCTGGAAGAAAATATACCTATTCGTGATATTCGGAGCATAGCCGAAACACTGGCGGATTATGCGCCCAGTAGTCACGATCCTGACATGTTGACCAATGTTGTACGTGCGGCCATATCACGTTCAATTGTTCAGCAAATCAATGGGATGGAACCGGAATTACCCATTATCACGCTAGATCCAGCTTTGGAACAGATATTGCAAGACTCTATTCAAATGCCCGGTGGCGGCGGTTTTGAACCGGGGCTGGCAGAGCGTTTGTTGAGGTCATTGAGCGAGGCTGTTCAGCAACAGGAAACAGCGGGGCAAGTGGCTGTGTTGGTGGTATCTGCACCAATCAGAACATTGTTGGCCAGATTTGCTCGAGGAAAAATTCCGAGCCTGCATGTGCTCTCTTTTAATGAGATACCGGATAACAGACAAATACGAATTGTGGCAACTATTTCGAATAATGGACAAATCAACCAATAGACCGATGTCGAGAGAGGAGATCGGAAAATGAAAATCAAACGTTTTTTTGCTGAAGATGTACGTAAAGCCATTAATAAGGTACGCAATGATCTTGGACCTGATGCCGTGATCTTATCCAATCGACAGGTTAAAGGAGGCATCGAAATTGTTGCCGCCATTGATTATGACGAATCATTATTGTTCGCGGAAACCAGCACCGGCTATGAACAAGAGGTAACAGAGGAAGACATTGCCAGTTCCTCAAGAGAAGTGGTGGCTGAAAATCACACATATTCCAGAGAGCAAAAAAAGAGGCAGCCTGATATTGAATGGTCTCAGGAGCCGACGCTGGTTGAAATGCGGGGTGAACTGCAAAGCTTGCGCGGCATGCTGGAAAATCAGCTGTCAGGTTTGGCATGGGGTGATTTTTCACGTCGCAATCCGTTACATGCGCGTATGCTGGGCATGTTCAATGCCATGGGTATTACCCCGGATCTGGCAAAACTCATTGCACAAGAGGCGTTGTCTATTTCAGATCAGGGAAATGATTTTACCTATGTCTGGCGTAATGCGCTTGGGATATTGGCAAGCCAGATACCGGTAGCCGATGATGACATCATTAATCATGGTGGGGTCTTTGCCATGGTGGGGGCGACTGGTGTAGGCAAAACCACCATTATTGCCAAACTGGCTGCCCGGTTTGCATTGCGCCACGGTACTCAGCACCTGGCACTGGTCACACTGGATAATTACCGTATTGGCGCACATGATCAATTGCGCACTTATGGACGGATTATTGGTGTCCCTGTGCATGTTGCATCGGATACCGCCAGTCTGACTCAAACGCTAAAAGACCTTTCTGACAAGCGTCTGGTGTTGATCGATACATCAGGAATGAGTCAGCGTGATATACGTCTTAATGAACAATTGTCCACAATTCATGACAGCAGTCCGAAGATAAAACCGTATCTGATTATATCGGCTACGACCCAGTATTCTGGTCTGGAAGAGATAGTTCGTGCCTGGCGGGACATAGAATTAGCCGGATGTATGATTACAAAACTCGATGAATCGACTAATCTTGGTAGTGCGGTCTCGATTGCAATCAAGCACAACCTGCCGATTGCATTTTTAGGAGATGGTCAGCGTGTTCCGGAAGATATACATATTGCCCGTTCAGCTAACCTGACCAACCGTTGTGTGACTATAATGAAAAATTCAGGACAATTACCTGATAAGGAAAGTATGGCAGAGGTGTTTGGGGGAATTGCGGCCAATGCTTATGAGTAATGTGCAGTTTACAGATCAAGCGAGTGGACTAAGAAGAATGACAGAACCCCGTCCGGTAAGAGTGATTGCAATAGCAAGCGGCAAAGGCGGCGTTGGTAAAACCAATGTGTCCGTTAATCTTGCTGTTGCAATGGCGCAAAGCGGTAAAGAGGTCTTGTTAATGGATGCTGATATGGGACTGGCAAACGTGGATGTTTTGCTTGGTTTGCGTCCAGCCTACAACTTGTCACATGTGATGAAAGGCGAACGGACACTGGAAGAAATCATTGTTACTGGCCCGGCTGGTGTCCAGATTATTCCGGCGTCTTCCGGTTACCGGGAAATGAGTAATATGAATGAAGCTGAATGTGCAGGGTTAATTCGTGCATTCAGCGAGTTGAGTAACAGCCTGGATGTGCTAATTATAGATAATGCGGCGGGGATTGCGGAGAGTGTGACCAGTTTTTCCCGGGCCGCGCAGGAGGTTATTGTCGTGGTCTGTAATGAACCGGCCTCGATCACGGATGCATATGCCTTAATAAAGGTATTGAATACAGAATATGGCGTACAGCGTTTACATGTTCTCGCGAACATGGCTGACAGCATTCAAGAGGGGCGGGAATTGTTTAGTAAATTGACCAAAGTGACCGATCGGTTTCTGGATGTAACCCTGGATTTTATGGGTTATATCCCGTATGACGATCAGCTGAAAAAGGCGGTTCAAAAGCAGGAAGCGGTCGTCAGTAGTTTTTCCCGTAGTAAATCAGCAACGGCTTTCAAGAATCTTGTAAAGAAAACCGACAGTTGGCCGATGCCTTCTAGTGCGGGGGGTCATCTCGAGTTTTTTGTCGAGAGGCTAATTCAGGCAAGCCATAACAAAATTATGGCGTCAATATGAGTGGTTTGACCAATGAATCAGGCTATGCAACCGGATTATAAAGATGAATTAATCGCGCTTCATGCGCCACTGGTAAAACGTATTGCTTATCATTTGATGAGCAGATTACCACCCAGTGTACAACCTGATGATCTTATTCAGGCGGGGATGATGGGGTTACTGGAAGCAACAAGGAACTACGATGCTTCACAGGGAGCCAGTTTTGAGACTTATGCAGGTATTCGCATTCGCGGTGCCATGCTTGATGAAATTCGCAAGAATGACTGGGTGCCACGCTCGGTTCATCGCAAGGCAAGACAGATTGCCGAAGCGGTACGCAAAATCGAAAATGAACATGGTCGTGATGCACGTGACCACGAAGTGGCCGATGCATTGGAACTCACTATTGAGGAATATCATCGCCTTCTGCAAGAAGCGAGTTGCCACAAGATTTTTAGTATTGAGGATTTTGTTGAAGACGGAAATGAAATTGGCGATAACATTCCTGATCACAATAATCCAGGACCTTTTGAGGGTCTGCAAAAAGATGATTTTAAACGCTGTCTGGCTGAAGCTATTTCAGGTTTGCCTGAAAGAGAACGTCTGGTCATGGCCTTATATTATGAAGAAGAACTTAACCTGCGCGAGATCGGTAGCATTATTGGAGTGAGTGAATCTCGCGTTAGCCAGATTCATAGTCAGGCCCTGATCCGTCTTCAGGCAAGAATGCGTTCCTGGAGAAAAGTGTAGTTATTTATTATATGGAATGCTGTTGTCAGGGAAATTCCGGAGGTAATTTTGGATCATAATA
>JAOUJV010000059.1 GCA_029882995.1 Gammaproteobacteria bacterium
GAAACAAAAGCTGTAATCTGAAAAACAATATAGGTGATTTTATTGTGCGGCGCAGGGACGGACTTTTTGCCTATCAACTGGCGGTCGTTATTGATGATGCTGAACAGAAAATTACGCATATCGTACGTGGCAATGATTTACTGAACTCCAGTTTTCGTCAGATTCATTTACAGGGATTACTTGAACTGCCAAGAGTTAATTATTGCCATTTACCGATTGCCGTAAATGCACAAGGTGAAAAACTCAGCAAACAAACCGGTGCGCCAGCGCTGGACAAGACACATCCGATTGATGAACTGATACGTACAATGCAGTTTTTAAATCAAAAACCACCAAAAAAATTACACCGTGCCACACTGCCGGAGTTCTGGGAATGGGCCATCAATAACTGGAATTTAAAAAAGGTTCCTGAACATTATTCTCTTCCTGTCTGACTGGAATGTATCTCATTGATGTATAAGGCTTTTTCTTATACAAATCCAATTGAAAACAGGTTAGAATAAACGGATTAATTATGAATACCATGGCTATGACAGATATTGAAATATTCACCACCGCACTGCGTGGTAGTTTTATCAGCGCGTTGCGCTGGGAGCATCTTGATAAATTCTGGGAAGCCCTGCACGGTTGTTGTCATCACGGCTGGTACATTTATGCCGTTGGGGAAGAGGCGCCAACAATCAAGGCCACAGATCAGGAACTAAAAACCTTTATCAATGAAATCGATAAATTATTACGACAGGAACATGATGAAGATTATTGCGGCATTGTCTATGCCGACAATCTTGAAAATCCATCCATCATAAAAATATACGATCCAAACAATCTGGGTGTGTCATGCGGATTCAGCAACAACCCACCCTTACCCGGCTGGATTCTCTCTACCATGCCTCCTGTTACACTTGAATCAATCAAACCACCTGCTAACCGGCAGCGCTGGTGGCAAAAGCTTTTCCACACTGCATAACACAACTTTCGAAAGGAATGCCCATGTCAGAAGAAAAAATTTATAACGTCCCTGCGAATTTTGCTTCTTCAGCCTATATCAATGAACAAAAATATAAACAAATGTATGAACATTCTGTTTCTGATCCGGATGGTTTCTGGACTGAACAGGCCGAGTCATTCATAGAATGGTCAAAGTCATGGGACAAGGTGTCGGAATGTGATTATAAAAAAGGAAAAATAGAATGGTTCAAGGGCGGCAAGCTTAATGTTGCCTATAACTGTATTGATCGTCATCTGGAAAAGCGCGCTGATCAAACCGCGATTATCTGGGAAGGTGATGACCCTAACGATGATAAAAAAATTACTTATCGTGAATTACACGAGCATGTCAGCAAGCTTGGCAATATTTTAAAACAGCGCGGTGTAAAAAAAGGCGATCGGGTTTGTATCTATATGCCCATGATACCGGAAGCCGCCTATGCCATGCTCGCCTGTACCCGTATTGGTGCTGTCCATTCTGTTGTGTTTGGCGGTTTTTCTCCCGAGTCACTCAAGGATCGTATTCTGGATTCTGATTGCCGTGTTGTAATTACGGCTGACGAAGGTATACGTGGTGCAAAGGCCATCCCATTAAAAGCCAATACTGACAAGGCCATTGAGTCTTGTCCCAATGTGCATACTGTTCTAACCATTAAACGCACTGGCGGTAATATTCAGTGGAATGACGGTCGTGATGTCTGGTATCACGAGGCCATGAATTCTGCCTCTGCAGATTGCCCACCAGAGGAAATGGACGCAGAAGATCCCATGTTCATCCTTTATACCTCCGGTTCCACCGGCAAGCCGAAAGGTATTCTGCACACAACCGGCGGCTACCTGTTGTTCGCTGCAATGACACACAAATATGTGTTTGACTACAAAGACGGGGATATTTACTGGTGTACTGCCGATGTCGGTTGGGTAACCGGTCATTCCTATATCGTCTATGGTCCGCTCAACAATGGCGCCATCACGCTCATGTTTGAAGGTATTCCAACCTACCCTGATTCATCACGTTTCTGGCAGGTTATCGACAAACATCAAGTGAACCAGTTCTATACTGCACCAACTGCCATTCGGGCATTGATGCGTGATGGAGATGGCCCTGTCAAAAGCACCTCACGCAAAAGCCTGAAACTGCTTGGCACCGTAGGTGAACCGATTAATCCGGAAGCATGGGAATGGTATTACCATGTCGTGGGTGACGGACGTTGTCCAATCGTGGATACCTGGTGGCAAACCGAAACCGGTGGCCACTTGATTACCCCCCTGCCCGGTGCAACCAATCTGAAACCCGGATCGGCCAGTAAGCCGTTCTTTGGCATTGTTCCGGCGATCGTTGATAACGAAGGTAATATTCTGGAAGGTGATGCCTCTGGCAATCTGGTGATTACCCGCTCATGGCCAGGACAAATGCGCTCCATTTATGGTGATCATCAGCGTTTTATTGAAACCTATTTCAGTACCTATCCCGGTATGTACTTTACCGGTGATGGCGCACGCCGCGACAAGGATGGTTATTACTGGATCACCGGTCGCGTAGATGATGTCTTGAATGTATCCGGACATCGTTTGGGTACCGCTGAAGTTGAAAGCGCACTCGTGCTACATGAAAAGGTGGCAGAAGCCGCCGTTGTCGGTTTCCCTCATGACATCAAGGGTCAGGGTATTTATGCCTATGTTACGCCGATGGCGGGCGTTGAACCGAGCGAGGAACTACGTAAGGAACTGATTCAACTGGTGCGTACCGAGATCGGCCCAATTGCTTCACCCGATGCGATTCAGTGGGCACCGGGTCTACCCAAAACCCGTTCCGGTAAAATCATGCGTCGTATTCTGCGCAAGATTGCCGCCAATGAAGAAGACCAGATTGGTGATACATCCACACTGGCGGATCCTGCAGTGGTTGCTGATTTGGTGAAAAACAGAGTAAAGAAGTAGCTGTTAATTAAACATCAGGATTAGAATTTTAATATCTCGTTTTTTAGATGTTAGTGTAATGACAGCTTTCGGCCAAAAGCAGACATTCAAGATATTACCCCAGTGTAATGGGTGGCCAGAACAATTTATTATCTCTAGTCAATGCATCCCGCACGTTTTTGTTGCTCGGCCAGAAATTCTGCATAATTAGAATAGCCATCGGGGACAACTACTTTTGCTTTGGGGTTTGCTTTTATATTTTTTTTATTTGCAACGAGGCTTTTTGCATAATTTTCACAAGCCTCTATTTTGCGACCCATCCTCTCATTCTCTGCACCTAAATTTAGGTATGCATTTGTCTGCTTACCATAGTTGTTTGATTTCTCTGTCAATAGGATTGCTTTTTCAAAATATTCTATGGATTTTTTAAATCTATCATCGAAAGAAACCGTACGATCTAAGAACCCATCCCTTCGATATACTTTTTCCCAATATTCAATTGAGTCCGAACGGAAAAAATAACCATAGGTTAGGTATGCCTCTGCTAGGCAGTCTTGATCTGAATTCTGCTCACAAATAACAATTGCTTCTCGTATTAAGCGCTCTGCAGGTAAAGGACGCGTTTGCACAGAAAATAAGTGCCGTGCATCAGATAGTTTGATTCTTGGATCTGATGTAGCAACAATCCCAAATCCAGCGCAACCTTGTAATAAGGCATAGATAATAAAAAAACCAACTATAGCTGTCCTTTTTCTCATACGTTCTCCCTCACTATACAAATATCACTATACGATTCTATTCCTCGAACCGTCAACTAGTTGCTAATGTCCGCTTTGGGTCGAAAGCAGACTCAGTCCATTTGATTGAGGGTTTATCTAATTTCCTCTGTCCTGACCCAGTACTTTTTATCATCCTTGGGCCAGAGGATTTGTGAATATTTACCATCAGCCGGCATCATGACGGTACGTATCACTTTTACTTTTTTTGCATAACGTTCGTTAAGGCAATGCCCCTTGGAAATTAATGCACCCTGAACCGATGGCTGTTCTCTGGCTGCTGTCAGGATTTCCAGTTTTGTACACATCAAGCCGGACACCTTGCCTGACTTGGGGCCTTTCAAACTATTAAGGGAGTTGTCACTACAGGCAGTCAGTACTAACACCATCAGTAACAGGAGGCATTCAGTTATCCTGAAATTAATTATTATGTAATTATGCAACATCCTCACATTGTAGTTCATCTCCATGTGTTTTCACACAAACGCGATTTCGGCCAGTCTCTTTTGCTTCATAGACCGCGTCATCTGCCATTTTAAATAAATTATCGAAATCAATCTTTTCTTCAGGTAATGTTGTAAGTCCAATGCTTGCCGTAACAACAAGCCCGTTTGGTTTTAGTGCCATCAGTTGATTACGAAACTTCTCGGCTTTTATTTTTCCATTTCTCAAATCACAATGGCCTAACAGAACAACAAATTCTTCTCCACCAAATCGGGCGACCATATCTTCCGAGCGGCAAAAGGACTGTAACAGCTCTCCTGTTTTGCTGAGAACAATATCCCCTACTGCATGACCATGTGTATCATTAACCAGTTTAAAATGATCCAGATCGATAACCATCAAGCTCAGTGGCGTTTTAAATCGATAGGCTTCGCTCAGGTATTTTGGCGCAAATTCAGACAGACTGTGCCGATTGTAACATCCCGTTAATGAATCTCTGGTGGCCATTTCATATAGCTTTTCCTGCTGTTCCTGTACCTGATCAAATAATTGCTTGGTTGTTATCAGGTTCTTCATTCTGGCAATTAACTCATCTTCCTGCATAGGTTTGGTAATAAAATCGTTAGCTCCTTGTTTAAGCAACTCAACCCTGCGCACAAGATCCTCAGATCCCGAAACTGCCAACACCGGAATACGTTTTTTCAATCCTTCCGAGTTTTTTACTGCACTTACTACACCAAAGCCGGTCATTTTTCCTGCCAGTTCAATATCAGTCACAACGATGTCATAGTCATTGTTGTTGAATTTTTCTATTGCCTCTTCACCATTGTCAAACCAGTCCACATCCATGCCTGCATTATCCATAATACCCATTGTCATCTGGCCAATACTTTTACTGTCTTCTATATAGAGAACTTTTGCGCTGATTCCCTGCTGTGCAGTATTGATTAAATTATTAATTCCTCTTTCCACTGCCTCCATATTGTCCTTGCTCAATATCTCGGTGACACCACTACGGAATAATGTGTCACGGTTATCTTTATGGCTATCAGATGTAATCATGACAATCGGGGTTTTTTTATAGCGTTTCATAGAACGTAGTTTCTTGATGAAATCCACGCTATCTATGTCATCAATATGGCGTGCGATAAAAATGAAATCAAATACCTTTTGCTGAGCCAGATTAATCCCTTCACTTCCAGATGATGCTGTAAAGCAGTTTGCCCCGGATACCGTCACCATCTGACTCAACAATTGTTGAAACATTCTGCTTGGTTCGATTACTAATCCATTCATATCCTCACCCACCCAATCAAATTTTTTAAAATAATAAACACGCCCGATTTACAGTAATTATCGGGAGAATTGGCTGATATATGCCTTATTTAATTACGGTTTTAGGTTAACGATTGTTACAGGAAATCAGGCTGCCAGACTGGCAAGTACCTGAGAAATATGCGTTTGTTTGAGTGAATCAAATACCGTTCTGTCGGATACGGTCATGCCTCCAGCCAACTCGTACCATGCAAGACCGGCGGTCCAGTCCGGTTGTTCATAGCTACCCTGCATTTTTCTGGGAATAACAACTACCTGTTGTGGAAGGTATAACAAATTATAAGGAATAACCGCTTCATGTAATGACTGTATTTTTTGCCACGCATCTTTGGTGTCTGAATATTTAAAAGCAGTCAGTGGATAGGGTTCACTGCCGCCGTTATGCAGCCAGCCATCAAGTAAAACCGGCAAGTCAGCTTCCCGCTGACATAACTGAAAATGCAAATGGTTTACCGATGCACTGGCACCATATGAGTTGTATGCCAGTACCAGTCCGGAAATATTTTCAGACAGCACGTTAATCATATTGGCCGCAAAATCATGATCGTGTTCTGTCAGGAATTGCGGTTTTTCCTGTTCACGCTCAGGCACAATTAATAAATGCAAATCAGCAAATGGAAATTTGTTGTAATACATCCCCACCTGTTTGCCCGCTGTATTTCCTTCATAAAAGACCTCCTTTTGCATGAATGGCTTATTGAAATGAAAACCATCCTTATCAAAAGGCTTGCTGATGCTGTCAGGTGCATGTCCGGCATTACGCATTGGCCTGAAACTGCGTAACTGGTTGTACTGGATTTCCCATTGCCCTTCTTGTTTATATTGCGTCACCTCCAGCGCGGACATGCCCAGTTCGGCCAAACGTGTAAATACCGAGATATCTTCCGGTGGTGCATCTTTTAATTCACCTGCCAACAGCTTTTCCTGCCAATAAGAAAAACGTTCCAGCAAGGCCGGCTTCATGAGCTGATAAATATTTTCTGTAAACGTGGCATTGGCGCAGGCAAGAATAAATGCGCCCAGTGAATCCTGTTTTAGAATATCGAACAGCCCTTTTTCAAAGGCAGAGCGAAACGAATCAATGGATGCAAAACACGGAGCGGTCATAAAATGGCCAATTTAAATCAGGGATGAACAACATGAGCAAGCCAGCTTTCACTGGCTGTACGGGTAATATCCAGTATAAAGTTGGGATGGAAGCCGGTTATAAATATATAAATACCAAAAATAATAATGATGGCAATCTCGCGCTTGCGTAGATCAATCGCTGTAGCAACAATATTACTGGTTACCGGCCCAAGAAATGCCTGTCTGTATATATTAAGGAAATAACCGGCTGTTAATATGACACCAACTAATGCCGCGAGTCCGGCACCGGTATGCTGTTTCAATGCACTGGCAATAATCAGGAACTCAGCCGGAAAACCATTCGTACCAGGAATACCCATACTGGCAATACCAAACACAAAAAATCCGGCTGTCAGTAACGGCATGGTTCGCGCAATCCCGCCCAGACCTATAATATCGGTTGTGCCGACACGTGCATGCAGGAAGCTGACCATCAAAAACAGCCCACCCGATACGATAATAAAATTAAGCAATTGAAATACTGCACCCTGAATCCCGTTAATAGTAAACGAGGCAATACCTAATATCACCAGCCCGACGTGACTCATACTGGAAAAAGCCAGCATCTTGCGCAAGTTGGTTTGACGCATGGCAACAAGCGCACCATAAAGTATGCCGAACACACCGAGACCGGCAAGCAACCAGTGAAATTGCAGTGCCGCATCCGGTGACAAAGGAACAACAAATCTGATTAAACCATAAGCACCCAGTTTCAGACCGGTTACCAGTGCCATTACAGCGACCGGACCTTCCATAGCTACAACCGGCAACCATGTATGTAATGGAAAAACCGGTGTCTTGATTGCAAAACCAAGTAACAACAAAAAGAACACCGCCACCTGTACATCCGGTGCTATATTCGATGTCACCAGACTGGTGTAATCAAAATTGAGGTGATTAAAAAACTCAACCCCGCTTCCGGTTGCCTGTGTAAATGCCAGCAGGATAAAACCAAACAGTAACGGCACTCCACCAATCAGCATGAACAAGGTATATTTGACTGCTGCAAAACGCCGATCAGCACCAATACCCCACAGGCTGATAAGAAAAAACAGCGGGATAAGTGCCAATTCCCAGAACAGGAAAAACAGGATGGTATCCAGTGCACAGAAAACACCTATCGTAGTGCTTTCAAGTAATAACATCAGACTGTAGAACAACCGTGTCATATGTCGCACCTGATTCCATGAGGCGGCCATAACACCAATAAACAACAGGATTGTCAGTGGTAAAAACAATACTGAAATTCCGTCGATACCAAGTGAATAATGAATATTCAATGTCGGTATCCACTCTGTTTTTTCTGTTAACTGGTAACCAGGATTCGCCGGATCAAATTTCATCAAGACCATGAATGCAATAACCAGATCCACCAGTGCAGTAATCAGGGCAATTGTACGTGCATGGCGTGCATTCGGAACAATCCATATAAGTGCGGCACCGACAGGCAAGCTGATGATCAGCAAACTCAACAGAGGTAGATCAGACATAAATTGTGATATGGCTTCTAGCATTCTATTTTCCGTTAATGGGTATACAGCGTTCCCAGTCCTTCAACCGACTTTGAAATCAGCTGTAGCCATGGTTCTGAATAAAAACCGACGACAAGCAGTACTAATACCAGGATGATACAAACAAGATATTCCAGAAAACGGGTGGGCTCTATATTTTTAGGAGGCGTTTTGTCTCCTGTACGAGCTGTTAAAAAGGCATACTGAAATGCACGCAACAAAAATCCGGCGGCAATAACATTACCTACCGCGGCGGCAATTGTCACCAGTGCTCCAAAACGATGAATCGCTGCTTCCAGTACCAGATGCACTGCATCAAACCCCGGTGTCCCCGGCATTCCAATGATAGATAATGAAGCCAACAGAAAAGTCACTCCCACAACGGGAATATAATCCATCAAACCACCCATATGCTCAAATAACGCAGTTCCGGTGCGTTGATAAATAATACCTGTTGCAAATAACAGGCCGGTAATAGCCAAACCAAATGTGGCTGACAACATAATCGTACCCATGAAAGCGATATCATTAAGGCTAAACAGACCGATAACGAGAATTCCGGTATGACTTACTACCGCATAGGCAAGCAATCGACGCACATTCACCTGCATCAAAGCCAGTAATGCAGCATAAAACACACCGGCTACTGCAAAACCGACAACAAACTGATGCCATTGCAATACCGCATCAGGCAATATCGGAAATACAAAACGATAAAGCCCGTATATGCCGGTTTTAAGTCCTAATAAAAACATGGGGGCAATCGCAATCGTGCCATGCTCTGCTGTGATAGGTAACCAGCCATGAAAAGGGAAAAGAGGAACACGAATAGCCAGCCCATAAAACAACAGGAAAAACACCACTGAGCTGATTTCTGCATCTACCGGTGTTTTTATCAGCTTGTAAATATCAAATGTCCATTCTCCATTATTCAACGTTGAATAATTCCATGCCAGCATGATGGTTCCTGCCAGTAATAACACAACAGCGGCAAACATAAATTGCAGGAATCGTGTTAACGCAATGTCTTTTTCAGGCGATGTCGACCAGCGCCATAACAAGTAGCTCACAGGTATTAACTGCAAGGCGGACATAATGCTGAACCAGAGCAGATCAAGTGTAACAAACATACTCATGAGTGCCGCTTCAACTGCAAATAATACTGTCAGGAATCGATTCCATGGCGCAAATCCGCGCACATAACTGTAGAGAATGACCAGAAAGGATAATAATGCCGTCAACAACATAAACAGGATGCTGACACCGTCAACAGCAGCATGGTAAACAATGGGCCCTGCTATTATGAAGTTTTCTGCAAACTGGAATGCCGGGTTAGTGCTATCAAAAAGACGATACACATTCACTACCAGCGCGAACTCGACAACAGAAATCAGGACACCACTAAATATAATGGCGCGTTCATTCTTCAGGATATTGACAACAGCAATAGCCAATAACGGCAATAACTGGATCATCGCCAAAAACGGATAATCTGTTTGCTGTGACCATTGTATTTCGTTCAATAACATCTAAATATCCATCTATGCTTTAAATAACCACAACAAAGGCGACCAGTATGATCAACCACAAGTAGCGCGGCTTACTGAGTAAATAATCAATTTTTATTAACGTGGCACCTATCGTTTGCAGTGTCTTCAACAATCCTTCACCACTACCTTTCAATACCAGATGTTCTTCAAACCAGTGCAGCATGGAGGCAATCCCTTCCATAAATTTACCCAGCAAACCCTTACCTTTACCTATATCGTCCTTGCTTAATCTCATGTTTTTATTTTTACGTGCTTCCAGATCGGCTAATGAAGATATTGCATAGGCCGAACCTGGCAAGCCAACCAAATGGTTAATCACTTTCTTATCAAAGGTATTAAACTCCCCTGCCAGAGTCATGATAGGACGTACAAACCAGGCGTTGGTAATATTGTCCAGCCAGAAACGTTGCAGACAAGCATTATATAAACGCGGATGTTTTGCCAACCACGCCGGGACGGGTCGCGCAGAACGTGAAATCAATTGCATATAGGAAGGTGAACTCAGGAATTGATATGCGCGCCAAATAGCATGTGCTATCAAATGTACTGTCGCTAATTCAAAAAGCCCCAAACCACATTCGATAAACATTAATCCGACTTGCACAGTAGTGGAAAAAACAAACGCAGTTTTAACATCGGCCTGTACCAGTCCACCCAAAAATCCATATAGCACTGACAGTGTGCCAATAATAACCAGTACCACCATCATTGCAGGAGTTTGTTCCAGTACCGGTTGCAAACGTAATAACAAGACCACACCTGCATGCACCATTAATGCGCCATAAAATATCGCACTTGAAGGGGTTGGCCCTTCCAGTGCGCGCGCAATCCATCCGGAAAAAGGGACCATCGCCGACTTGGCCATGGCTGCAACAATAAAACCGCCCGCAATCAGGCTCAGTTTAAGTATGTCTGTTTTTGCTGTGCCTTGCGCCAACTGATCCCAGTCAACACTACCCATCCATAACAGGCTGGATACCAGTGCAATCATAAAACCAACGTCACCAATACGATTGGTGATAAAGGCGTGGTTCGCATTCATGGTTGCTGTTGGTCTTTCCAGTGCATAACCAATTAACAAAAAGGAACTAACACCTGCCAGTTCCCAGCCAATAAAGGCGAATGCGGCATTACCGGCCAACACAATCATTAGCATGGCTGTGGTAAACAGGTTCATGATTATAAAGAAACGCTGAAAACCATCTTCGCGATGCATGTAGTTAACTGAAAAACGGATGGTTAAGAATGAAATTAATGCCATCAGTGTGCCCATCGTGAGTCCGAGCATATCCAGACTAAAACCAAAATTGATCCGATAATCACCACTGTGCATCCACTCGCCAAAGATAATATGGCCCGGTACACCTGAATTAATTGCGTGGAAATCAAGCAATAACATGAGGACAAGTGATGTCAGTACTGCCAGTTGTGAAATCCGTGCTGTAAACACTTCACCGCGTTCACCACGATTAAATCCAATCACATATCCAGCACCGATTATTGTTGCTGCCAGTAATGGTATTGCCGGGATAAGCCAGGCTGTTTCAATCAGGACATTCATGCTGACTGTCTCCCCTTAATCAGGGCTGGAGGCAGTGGATTAATGTGGCCTCGATACCAGTCAGTTGAGCATTCCACCTCCGGTACCGAATCTCCTGCTGCATCCCATGGAACAAATCCCTTATCCAATTCAAACACGGAAATTTTGCCCGTTACGGGATCACAGGCACTCAATAACAGCCAGCCATTACCAATCAACTCCTGCAATGGAGGTTGGCGCATATAAATTTCTGTCAGAATTTCTGTTGTGGCTTCTACCACCACTTGTAAACGCATGGCTTCATGAATTTCGATCATCTGTTTTGGCAAGCCGGTACGCAAATCACTGCTCGTTCCTTCCATCACACCAAACAATCCCATAATATTGTGCATGATCTTGCTACCACAGCCATACTGTTCGTTATTGACTGTAGAAAAATAATATTCCAGATTGATCCCTGCACCTACCGGCCCTGCTGCAAGTAAAATTGCTTCCAGTATTTTTCCTTCTACATCGTCTCTGGAATCATAGGAAATTAAAAATACACGGCGGTCAAAGAAGGCACCCTGACTGATGTAACGTCGCCCGATAAAGGCAGCGGCATTAGTTGCATGACCCAGCTCAGGACGAGCCTGACTAAAGTCCATGGAGCGTGCAATAACATGTTGTAATGCCTTGGTATCACTTGGATCTTTTGGTGCAGATGCAAATCGACGGCAACGTTCATGTGCAGATGATTTTGATGCTGCATATAAATTCTGCTTCAGCTTTTCATAATGATCACGCAAGACATCGGGAATACTGTCTACGTCATACCATGTAATGGTGTCATCACACGTATTATGCTCACCGCCCATAAACCATGTGTCATGCGGTATCTCAATACCACGCTCTTTTAATTTATTACGGATTTCAGGGCGGTTTGCCATGGCCGCAAAAACACGCGCATTTGGGCCACCATGTCGGCCACTGCAGGCACCGCAATCATAAGCTGAAAGATGTGGATTGTTTTGACTGCCGGAACCATGCCCCATCATGGAAACAATCGGTGCAAATCCGGATGTTAATCCAATGACACGCAGGAAATTAGCAACCCGATCGGCCTGTTCATCATCAGTGAAACCAGTCTGTGGCGTTTCAACTGATGCATGAGATGTTGTATTGTCTGAATTAATATTAACCTGTGTTGGCACAATACGATCATAGGCAATACGCATTTTATTCATTACATTGCCGTGAGTGTAAGGTGCCAGTATCCGTGCCATCAGGTTAATTAATACAGCCGGACTGGAAAATAAAATCAGGATGGCGGATGTCAGTACATTACGACGGATTTCCTGATGAAATAAATCTTTAATACGCAGACGCTGAGATCGACGTTTCACATGTGTTTGTTCTGTCTTTTCTTTCCCCGACTGTACTTTTTCATACACATTATGTGCAGGTGTAACCACAATAGGACATAACGGTGTTAATTTTTCATCATCCAGACCCTGCCAGTTAATCGCAACTCCAAAGAAGCCGGCAGCACCGAATGTTTCAATCGTTGGATTAATTTCTTCCAGATGCCGACGTAT